>JBKPUA010000136.1:0-14382 GCA_046735815.1 Pseudomonadota bacterium | reverse complement strand
CATATGCAAATCTCCGGTGAATCGCCGCTGGAAGCGCGGCGACGGTGTGGTGCGGCGGAGACCCGTCGGTCATGCCGCGCGCTGTCGAGCACGATAGCTTGTTGCTATTCTAATATGGAAATCGCAATTCCGCGAGGTCGGTCCCCCGGAGGTTCCGGGGGGATTCTGCCCATTGCGTGGGCACCAAACCGCGCAGCGAAATTGATACGGAACGCGGTCTGGGCCGGCAGAGGTACTACTGCGCGTTTTGTTCGCGCCCCAGAATGTTGCGGGCGAGGCCGGTCAGCCGGTCCAGGATGTTGAAAAACTCATCCCGCTCGGCCGCGCTCATGCCATGGAGCAGTACGCGGTTGCGCTCGAGCGCCGACGTCATCAGCTCGTCATAGATTTGCGCGCCGCGCGCGGTGAGCGTGATGTGGATGCCGCGGCCCTCCCGCCGGTACTCGCGCAACACCAGGCGTCGCGCCGCCAGCGCGCTCACGGCGCGTGATGTCTGGCCCTTGTCCAGGCCCATTAATTCCGCCAGCGCGTTGAGGGAAAGCGGGGCGTGCTCGCCCACCAGCGCGACCACGCGCCATTCGACCTGTGACAGGCCGAAGCGGCGGCCATAGACCAAGGTCGAGCTGCGCCGCAGGATCGTGGCGAGCCTCATCACCCTGGAGGAGACGAGGTCGCTCGGCTTGATCGCGACCTTGCTGGACGCGCCCGCAGATCGGCGTGCGCGCTCGCCGTTGTTGCGGCGGCTGACTTGCGCTTTTTCCATGCTGCCTCGCGGTCGCAGATCGTCCAACCAGCTCGAGTTGACTTTGTCAAATTTAAGCTCATTCTAATTAGAAAAACAGGGAGGCATCAATGACGAGCGCGGCGATCGACAGCGGCACCGGTTATACGCGCAAGCCCTCGACCTACAACGCCGGCTTGACCGAGGTCGGCCGCGGCAAGCCGATGGGTGAATTGCTGCGGCGCTATTGGCATCCGATTGGCCTTGTCGGCGATGCCGGCGCGCGACCCAAAGCCGTGCGCGCGCTGGGCGAAGATCTCATCCTGTTCCGCGACGGCCGCGGGCAAGCGGGGCTGGTGGAGGCGCGCTGCTGTCATCGCGGCACGACACTCTACTACGGTCATGTCGAGGAGCGCGGAATTCGCTGCTGCTATCACGGCTGGTTGTTCGATACGCAAGGGCACTGCCTCGAGCAGCCGTGCGAGCCTGAAGGCGGGCTCAAGCGCGATCGCGTGCGCCAGCCCTGGTATCCGGTCGAGGAGCGCTACGGATTGATCTTCGCCTATATGGGTCCGCCGGAGAAGAAACCGGTGCTACCGCGCTACGAGTGCCTGGAAAAGCTCGAGCCGGGCGAGATGGTCGAAGCCGACGACACCAGCATCGGTTCCGGCGGCGGCACGATCGTGCCCTGCAACTGGCTGCAACACTACGAGAACATTCCGGACGCCTTTCACGTGCCGATCCTGCACGGCGCGTTCAGCGGGGTGCAGTTCGTCGCGCAGATGGGCCTCATGCCGAAAGTGAAGTGGGAATATGCGCCGATCGGGGTCAAGACGATCTCGGCGCGCGTGCTCGACGACGGCCGCGTGCATTACCGGGTGACGGAGGCGGCGCTGCCGACCTTGCGCGTGGTGCCCAATCCGCGGGTCGAGCGCTATGTCGGAGTCGAATCGCTCGGATGGACCTTGCCGATCGACGACACCCATTTCCGCATCTATGTGGCGGGTCGGGTCAGGAGCAAAGGCGAGCTCGGGGCCAAACGCTCGCGCATGAACGGCAAGCTGTGGGCGGACCTGACGCCGGAAGAGCATCAGCAATTTCCCGGCGATTGGGAGGCGCAGGTCGGGCAGGGGCCGATCACCTTGCACTCGGACGAGCACCTCGCCACCAGCGACCAGGGCGTGGTGATGTTGCGCCGTCTCCTGCAACGCCAGCTCGACGCGGTGGCGGCGGGTGGCGATCCGCTGGGCGTGAGCTTCGATCCCGCGGCGCCGCCGGTGGTGTTCGAAGCCGGCAACTACATTCTGGAGAGAAGCGACGCGAAAGCCGCGGAGTTGCTGAACGCCTAGAGCGCGTCCCGTTCCTTCGGAACCGGGACACGCTCTAAGATTATCGAGTGGCGCATGTTCTTGACGGCGAACCGGTGCCCACTTCGCCGGAACATGCGCTAGACGATGACGAACGACGGGACAACCGTCGCGCTCGGTCGATGGGAGGAACGATCATGGCACGCTGGCTTCGCCGCGCCTGGGCGATCGTCGCTTGCGCCGCCGCTGCATCGGTGATGATGCTCGCGCCCGGCGTGGGCAGCGCGCAACCGCTCGATCAGGGCAAGGTCGCGGATCTCTACGCTGCCGCAAAGCGGGAAGGCCAGGTCATCATCTGGGGCACGCAGCGGCGCGAGGTCGAGTGGATTCCCGCTGCTTTCGGAAAAGTGTTTCCCGGGATCGAGGTGCAATTTCTCGGCGACAACGATATCGCCGTGAAAGCGATTGCGGAGGCACGGGCCGGCCGCCACCAGGTCGACGTCTATCAGAGCTCGCTGACCGGAACATTGCCGGTGGTGCAACGCGATCTGCTCGGAGCGGTCGATTGGTCGCCCTTCAACATCGACAAGCGCAACATCGCCTTTGACGGCAAGATGGCCTACACCAGCAGCATCGTCTACACCGTCGCCTACAACAACAAGCTGGTGAAAGACAGCGAAGCGCCGGAGAACTGGATCGACATTCTCGACGAGCGCTACAAGGGCAAGGGTGCGTCCAGCACCTTCCTGCTGCCGCGGCTGATCGGCGGCCTGGGGCTCGCCTGGGGCGAAGACAAGGCGCTGCAATTCGCCCGCGACATCGTGGCCCGAATGAACCTGCTGCTCACGCGGGCGCCGCGCGAATCCCTGCTGCAATCGGGCGAGCGCCGCTATGCGTTCGGCGAGATCGATTCGCTCATTCGCGCAGTCGCCGCCGAGGGCCTCCCGGTGAGCCAGGTCGTGCCGCAGCCGGTGGTCGTCGGTCAGTTCGGCGTGACCGTGATGAAGAATGCGCCGCATCCCAACGCCGCCCGCCTGCTCGCCGGGTTTCTCGCCACCGCCGACGGCAAAGCCGCGCGGCTGCAGGCGACCTCGCAGGCGGACTACGGCCCAACCTCGGACAACGCGTTCGCCAAAACGCTGCATTCCGGCAAGCTGCAGGTGGTGTGGGATACGCCCGACAACATGGCCGCGCGCGAAGCGCTGTTCGGCCGCGCTGCCGCCATCCTGACCGGACAATCGCGCTGACTTGGATGCGCGTCGCGGTCGCAGGGCAGCGGATGCAGAAAGCCGGCAATCTCGACACCGCCGCCAAACTGGTGCTTGCCGTCGGCGCCGGCGCTGCGATCTATCTGATCGCGGTGCCGCTCGCGATGTTGCTGGTCGCCGCCTTTCGCGGGCCCGCCGACTATCTTCCGTTCGAGCCCGGCGCACGCTGGACGCTCGAGCACGTCCGTGCCCTGCTCACCGATCCGGTCATCTACACGCGCATCCTGCCTGACACCTTCATTTTCGTCGTCGGCACGGTCGCGCTCGTGTTCGTCATCGCTCTGGGTCTGGCGTGGCTGGTCG
Source organism: Pseudomonadota bacterium (assembly GCA_046735815.1). Classification (GTDB taxonomy): domain Bacteria; phylum Pseudomonadota; class Alphaproteobacteria; order Rhizobiales; family Xanthobacteraceae; genus VAZQ01. The sequence goes on along the minus strand of JBKPUA010000136.1, from coordinate 10,783 downwards.
AGCGCACGGACCTGCCCGGACGCGAAATCTGGTTTTCGCTCATTCTCTTTCCGTTGCTGGTGCCGACCCCAGTGCTCGCCATCGCCTGGATCTTTCTCATCGGGCCCAACGCGGGCTGGCTCAATCTCATGCTGCGGGCGGCGCTCGGTCTGGAGGGCGCGGGACCGATCGATATTTTCAGCATGGGCGGGCTGATCCTGTGCCAAGCCTTGGCCTCGACCCCGTTCGTGTTCCTGCTGCTCGGCGCCACGCTGCGCGCCATGGACCCGGCACTGGAAGAAGCGAGCGCCGCATCCGGCGCCTCCCCGCTCACCACGTTCCGCCGGGTCACGTTGCCGGTGCTGCTGCCGGGACTGCTTGCGCCATTGGTTTTGATCACGTTGATCACCGCCGAGCAGTTCGAGCTGCCGCTCATCATCGGCTTGCCGGCGAAGATCAACGTGTTCAGCTACCGCATCTATTTCGAGCTCAACCCGCTGTCGAGCCTGCCCAATTACGGCGGCGCCGCGGCGCTGTCGCTGCCGTTCCTGGCGTTGGGAGTATTGCTGCTCCTGCTGTACAACCGCCTGATCGGGCGCGCCGACAGCTTCGTCACCATGACTGGCAAGGGCTATCGGCAGCGGCGCCTGCCCCTCGGCATCTGGCGTTTTCCCGCGCTCGCCTTGCTCGGCCTCTACGTCGCACTCGCCGCGATTCTTCCCGCCGCCGTGCTGCTGTGGACGAGCTTTTTCGGCTACACCGTGCCGCTCGCCGCAACGACGGCCGATTTCAGTGTCGAAGCCTATCGCCAGCTTTTCGGCAATCCGGCGTTCTGGCTGGGCGTGCGCAACACGTTGCTGGTCGCGCTCGTTTCCGCGCTGATCGTGACCGCGGTCGGCATGCTGCTCGGCTGGATCATCTCGCGCTCGCTGACCAGATTCCGGCACGTGCTCGATTTTGTCTCGGTGCTGTCGGTCGGCATCCCGGCCGTCATCGCCGGCCTCGGCGTGATGCTGTTCTATCTGTCGCTGCCGATCGGCCTCTATGGCACCGTAGCGATCCTGATCATCGCCTATTGCTACCGCTTTGCCACCACCACGCGTCTCGCCCGCGCCGGGTTCCTGCAGATTCACAAGGAGCTCGAGGAGGCCTCCGCTACCTCGGGCGCGCGCTGGCTCGCCACGCTGCGGCGCGTGCTCATTCCGCTGATGCTGCCGGCGCTGGCCGCCGGTTTCGTTCTCCTGTTCATCGTGGGTGTGCGCGAGTTCACCATTCCGCTCGTGCTCTACAGCCAGGACAACGTGGTCCTGTCGGTGCTGCTGTGGCAGTTGTTCCAATCGGGCCAGCCGGCGCCCTCCGCCGCGCTCGCGTCGATGATCATCGTCGTGGTGTTGCCGGTGATCTTCGTTGCGCGCCGCACGCTGGCACGGCGCGCGCTCGCGGGCTGACCATGCTCACAGTGACGGATCTCGCGAAGTCTTTCGTCACCGCGGAGGGTGCGATCAGGGCGGTCGCGGGCGTGAGCTTTTCGGTTGCGCAGGCGCAGTGCTACGCGCTGCTCGGGCCGAGCGGTTGCGGCAAGACCACGATCTTGCGGTGCGTCGCCGGCCTCGAGCAGGCAGAGCAGGGCTCGATCGCCATCGGCGGACGCGTGGTCTCGGACACCGGCACGTTCGTGCCCGTGCACGAGCGCTCGATCGGGATGGTGTTCCAGTCCTATGCGATCTGGCCACATCTCGACGTCTTCGACAACGTCGCCTATCCGCTTGCCGTGCAACGTCCACGCGTGACCCGAGCGGAGATCGAGAAGCGGGTCATGGACGTACTCGCACTGGTCGGGATGGAATGCATGGCGCGCCGGCCGGCGACCCGGCTCTCCGGCGGACAACAACAGCGGGTGGCGCTGGCGCGGGCGATCGTGCGGCGGCCTGCGCTCCTGCTACTGGATGAGCCGCTGTCGAATCTCGACGCGCGTCTGCGCGACAGCATGCGCCGGGAGCTTTCAACTTTGATCCGACATATCGGCATCACAGCTGTGTTCGTCACCCACGACCAGGTCGAGGCGCTCTCGCTCGCCGATCGGGTCGCGGTGATGGATCAGGGCCGGATCGTGCAGGAGGGGGCGCCGGCGGACATCTACGAGCGCCCCGCCAATCTGTTCGTCGCGCGCTTCCTCGGCGCCGCCAACGTGCTCGCGGGCCGGATCGAGGAGCGCGATTGCCAGGGTCGGGTGCGGATCGCGCTCGAGCGCAGCGGTCAGCATCTGACGCTCGTGGCGGAGCAGCGGCCGGGTGCAAGGGTCGATATTGTCTTGCGGCCAGAAAATCTCATTATCAGCGCGAGTGCGCCTGCGCAGGAGCACAACTGCATTGCCGGCCGCATCACGGCTTTGGCGTTTCAGGGCAACAGCGTGGAGTATGAGGTCGATGTCGGCGGCGGGCCGTCACTACGGGTGCTTGCCCGTGCACAAACGGACCTCACCCGCGGCATGCCGGTGTGGGTCGCGATCGATCCGCGCCACGTTGCGATATTCGGCAGTGCGGAGCAGCCTTGCACCGATAGCGCAACTCCAGAAAATATTTGAGCCGGTTGCCGGGCTCTCCTACCCTTTCATGACGGCCCGAGACCGAAGCGGCGACCAAGCCGCGGATAATGGGAGGGACGTCATGGCGTGGTTGCGCTGGACGCTAGCGCGGGATGACTTCTCTTCGATTCGTCATCCCGCTCTAGCTTCTTCTTGGAGCATGAGCTTTTTTCGAAAACCGGTATCCACTTTTCGGGCTCATGCTCTGGCGGCGGCGCTGAGCCTTGCCGGCGCCTGCGCCCACGCCGCCGATGCGGCTTTGATCGACGCCGCGAAGAAGGAAGGCGAGGTGGTCTGGTACACGACCCAGATCATCACCCAGCTCGTGCGCCCGGTGAGCGCCGCGTTCGAGAAGAAATACGGCATCAAGGTGCGTGCGACCCGCGCCAACTCGACCGAGCTCGCGGTCAAGATCATCAATGAAAGCCGGGCGGGCAAGCCGCAATCCGACGTGTTCGACGGCACCTCGACGGTGGTGCCGCTCAAGAAGGAAGGCTACGCGCTGCAATGGCTGCCGGAGCCGGCGAGAGCCTATCCGGCGCACTACAAGGATGCCGAAGGCTATTGGGTCGCGAACAACCTGTTCTTTCTCACCCCCGGCTTCAACACCGCGCTCGTTCCGAAAGGCACGGAGCCGGGCAGCTACCAGGCGCTGCTCGACCCGAAGTGGCGCGGAAAAATGGCCTGGAGCACGAGCCCGACGAGCTCGGGAGGCCCGGGCTTCATCGGCACCGTGTTGACCGAGATGGGCAACGACAACGGAATGGCCTATCTGCGCGAGCTCGCAAAGCAGCGCATCGCCAATATCGGCAGCGCGGCGCGCGAGGTGCTCGATCAGGTGATCGCCGGCGAATACCTGTTGGGATTGCAGATCTTCAACCACCACACTGTCATCAGCGCCAAAAAGGGCGCGCCGGTCGACTGGATCAAGATGGAGCCGGTGACCGGAACGCTCTCGGTCATCTCGGTGCACAAGGCAGCGCCGCATCCCAACGCCGCCAAGCTGCTGGTCGACTTCATCATCTCGCCCGAGGGTCAGCGCATCTTCCGCGCCGCCGAATATCTGCCGGCCGATCCCGGCGTGCTCCAGCTGACGCCCGCGCTGACGCCGGAGGAGGGGAAGTTTCGCACGCACTTCTTCACGCCGGAGCAGACCGAGGACAACATGGAAGCCTGGAAGAAAGTCTACGATGAGCTGTTTCGGTAGTGCACGCAGAGTGAGGCCGCCGCGCCGAGACAGATCAAACAAATAGGCCGTCGTTGGTGACCTCTTCAGTCGACATCGCGCACGAGCTTCGATCAGCCAACGGGAAGCGAGCAGGAGGGCGGCGCGAGCCCGTGCTCGCAGTGCTGTGGTCGCAGGCGGGCGCTCGGCAGACCGTGATACTGGCGGGGCTCTTGATGGTGGTGCTGGCAGCGCTGGTGCTGCCGCCGTTCCTGTTTCTGCTCAAAGCCAGCGCCGTCGATGCGCAACGCGGCGGCGAATGGAGCTTGGCGAATTTCGAGGCGGTGCTGGGCAGCCGTCACTTTCTCGAAAGCAGCGCGAACTCGATCCTGTTCGCGGCTGCAAGCACCGCGGTTGCGCTCGCGATCGGATGGATCAGCGCGTGGATCGTCGAGCGCACCAACAGTCCGCTCAAGCCGCTCGCCTATCTCACCGCCGTGGTCTCGCTCGGCACCCCCTACATCCTTTACGTCACCGCGTGGCTGTTGCTGTTGGGCAAGGCCGGCCCGGTCAATCAGCTCTACCGCGCGCTAACTGGAACCTCGGACGTCTTAATCAACGTCTATTCCATGCCCGGCATGATCGCGGTCGAGGGTTTCCTGTGGTCGCCGCTGGCCTTTCTGCTGGTGGGCGCGAGTTTGCGCAACGCCAATCCCGAGCTGGAAGAGGCCGCGCGCGTGAGCGGCGCCGGCCTGTGGGCGACCATCGCGCGCGTGACCTTGCGGCTGTCGCTGCCCTCCATCCTGGCGCTGGCGATGCTGGTCTTCATTCGCGCCATCGAGGCGTTCGAGGTGCCGGCGCTGGTCGGCCTGCCCGGCCGCATCCCGGTTCTCACCACCGACATCTACAGCAACATGGTGGCGAAGGCGCCGCCCGATATTGGCGGCGCCAGCGCGCTGTCGGTGCTCATGCTGGTGCTGGTGATGCTGCTGCTCGCGATCTACGGCCGGCTGTCGCGGCACGCCGAACGCTTTGCCACCATCACCGGCAAGGGCTTTCGGCCGCGCCCGTTCGATCTCGGTCGGGCGCGCTACGCCGCGGCGGCGGTGCTGGTGATCAATTTCGCGCTGCTGCTGGTGGTGCCGATGGCGATGCTCGCCTGGGTATCGCTGCTGCCGTTCTATCAGCCGGTGAGCGCCGCGGCGCTCAAGCTCGTCACGCTCAACAACTATCGCACTGTGTTTTCGCCCGACCATGTCGAGCTCATGGCCAATACCCTCGTGGTCGCGGTCGCCACCGCGACGCTGGCGGTTGCCCTCACCTTCGTGGCGGCCTGGCTGGCAGTGCGGCGCGCGCCCGGCGGTTGGGCGCTCGAGCGACTCGCCACCATTCCGCTGGTATTTCCCGGCCTGATCCTTGGCATCGCGGTGATGCAACTCTTCCTCAATCTGCCGATCTCGCTCTACGGCACGCTCGGCATTCTGGTCTGGGCCTTCGTGATCAACTACCTGCCCTATGGCATGCGCTACGGTGCCTCCGGCATGCTGCAGATCCACCGCGAGCTCGAGGAATCGGCCGAGATGTGCGGCGCCTCGCCGTTGATGCGGTTGCGCCGCATCGTGGCGCCACTGCTGGCACCGGCGCTGCTCGCCGGCTGGTTGTTCATCTTCCTGATGGCGGCGCGCGTGCTGTCGCTGGCCATCCTGCTGGCGGGACCGCGCTCGCAGACCATGGCGGTAACGTTGTTCGATCTCTGGACCAACGGTCAGGGCACCGAGCTTGCGGCGCTGGGGTTGCTATGGTCGATGCTGATGGCGATGATTGCCGCGGTGTTTTACGTCCTGGCACGCCGCTTTGCCGCGGGCGCGCTGGCATGAACCTGAAATGGCGTGTCTAGCAAACGAGGAGAAAAACCGTGACAACGAAGAAATACGAGACGGTCCTGGTCGAGAAGCAGGGCGGCATCACCTGGCTGATCATGAATCGCCCGGACAAGCGCAACGCCATGAGCCCGCAGCTGCATCTCGATATGGACGACGCGCTCGATGAGCTGGCGGGCGACGCCGAGACCGAAGTCCTGGTGCTTACCGGGGCCGGCGAGGCCTTCTGCGCCGGGCAGGACATCAAGCTTTATTTTCGTGGCGGCGACGCCGACCCGGCGGTGCGCCGAAAGGCGAGCCGCGCCTCCAATCAGTGGCGCTGGCACAGGCTCTCCACCTTCCCGAAGCCGACCATCGCGATGATCAACGGCTTCTGCTTCGGCGGCGGCTTCACCCAGGTCTGCGCCTGCGATCTCGCGGTCGCGGCCGACGAGGCGGTGTTCGGCTTGTCCGAGGTGAACTGGGGCATCCTGCCCGGCGGCATCGTGTCGTGGAACGTGGCGCAGACTCTGAACTTCCGCGACGGCATGTACTACGCGCTCACCGGCGACACCTTCGACGGCAAGAAGGCGAAGGAGATCGGGTTCGTCAATTTCTCCTATCCCAAAGCGGCGTTGAAGGACGAGACCATCAAGCTCGCGAAGAAGCTGATGGAGAAGAGCCCGGCGGTGCTGCGCTACACCAAGGAAGCGCTGCGCGCGGTGCGCTTCATGAACGAGCCGCAGGCGGCGGATTATCTCAACGCCAAGAGCGACGCTCTGCGCTTCGTCGACAAGGAAGACAGCCGCAGCCAGGGCATGAAGCAGTTCCTCGATGAGAAGAGCTACCGCCCGGGCTTCGGCGCCTTCAAGCGTCAGAAGGCAAAGCAGGCGTAGGACATAGCCACGCAGTCACATGTAGACCCGTCATCCTGCGGCGCTCGGGCACCTCAGGGTGACGGAGAAACAGCGTGTTTACCTGGCAGGAGCGTCACCCGAGCAGCGCTTGCATCTTGGTCTGGTTGATCTGCTTCATCAGCTGATCGACCAGGGCGGCGAGGGGCGTCGGCACCTTGGCGTGCTGCGCCAGATCGAGCGCCACGTCCATGTCCTTCTCGGCCCATTTGCCGGTGCCTCTGCCCCAGCGGGAGAGCGACCAATTGGCGCCGCTGCCCTCCGCGAGCGCCTCGATCAGGCGTGGGACATCGGCTCCCAGCCCTCTTGCCAAAGTGAGCGATTCGAAATTCGCCGCCATGCACGCCCACAGCAGCATGTTGTTGATGGTCTTCGCGATCTGGCCAGTCCCGACGGGGCCGAGATGAAGCACCTTGGCGCTGAACGCCGCCAGCGCCGGTCGCGCGCGGGTGAACCAGCGCTCCTCGCCGCCGACATAGCAGGTCAGCGTGCCGTTGTTGGCGGCGTCCTGTCCCAGCACGACCGGACAGTCGAGCACGCCGATGCCGCGCTCCGCCGCGATCTTCTCCATGCGCCGGCAGGTCTCGGGCGCCGATGAACTGGCGATGCAGACGACCGCGCCGCGGCCGAGATGATCGAGCAGCCGCGACTGCGCGATCACCTCCTCCACCTGCGCATCGGTCGCCACCATCACGACCACGACGTCGGCGTGGACGCCGACCTGCGCCGCGGAGAGACACGTCTTCACCCCGTGCTCGCCCGCCCGCCGCATGGCGTCCACGTCGACGTCGTAGCCGACAACCTCGAAGCCCTTGCTCACCATGTGCCGCGCCATCTGCACGCCCATGGCGCCCAGCCCGATCACGCCGGCCCGCTTCACCGCATTCTCTGCATCATCAGCCATGTGGACCTCGACAATTCCTTGTTGTGGCATTGGTCGGTCACTCTTATCGCTTCGCTCCATTTCGGCGCGCCGCGCTTGCGTCGCGCCATGATCGAGCAGCCATGATCTTCCGCTGGGCGTGAGCACCACGCCATAGTCGCGCTCCGCCCTCTCGGGCGAGATCGCGCCCTCGCGCACGTCGGCGAGCACGTGCTCGGGATCGCGGGCGAGCGGATCCCCGTATCCGCCGCCGCCGGGCGTGTCGAGCTGAAACGCGTCGCCCGCGCGCAGCGGGTAGTCGGCGTAACGGGTGGGCAGGCGTTTGGCCTCGCCCGTGTCCGGGTTGATCCAGATGGCGCCGGGGCGGGCGCTTCCGCCACCGGCGCATCCGCTGGGCGGGATGACGTGCTTCATGGAGCGAATCGAAAAACGGGCATCGGCGAGGTTGAGGTATTCGCGCCGTATGCCGAGCCCACCGCGGTACTCGCCCGCCCCGCCGGAATTCACGATCAGCTCGAAGCGCGTGACGCGGGTGGGAAACTCGCTCTCGATGATCTCGATCGGCGCGATCTTGGCGTTGCTCTGGTTCACCGTAATGCCGGAGGCGCCGTCCTTGCCCGCGCGCGCGCCGGCGCCGCCGGCAATGATCTCGTATTGCACGTAGCCCTTGCCGGTATAGGTGTTGCGGCCGCCGAGAATGATGGAGCGGCTGCCGCTGCCATCGGCGCGCGCCTTGCCGGGCACGACGTGGCTCATGGCGTCGAAGATGGCATCCACCAGCGCATGGATGGTGGGATTGTAGGTGTTGACCGGCGCGGGGAAGCGCGGATTGAGCACGCTGCCTTCGGGCGCGGTCATGGTGAAGGCGCGGGCGAGCCCGCTCGACACGTACAGATTCGGATCGATCAGCGAGATCAGCGTGTAGGCGCAGGCCGCCTGCACCAGGGGCGGGCGGATATTGGCAGGCCCCTTGGTCTCGCCGGCCGAGCCGCTGAAATCGAAATGCAGCCGATCGCCGGTCTTCTCGACGACGACGTGGATGCGCACCGGCTGTTCCAGGTCGATGCCATCGTCATCGACGAAGCGCTCCGCCTCGAAGCGGCCGTCCTCCCATTCCGCCACCGCCGCCCTGACCTTCGATTCGGAGAGCTCGAACAGGCGCTCGAACGCAGCGAGGATTTTCTCCCGGCCGAACTTGCCGACCAGCTCGGCGAGCCGCTTCTCGCCCAGACGGTCGGCGCCGAGCTGGCCGCGAATGTCGCCCAGCACCAGCTCGGGCGTGCGGCTGTTGGCGCCGATCAGCCGCGCGATGTCCGTGTTCTCGCGATAGCCGCGCTGATAGCGAACCGCAGGCAGGTGCAAACCTTCGTTGAAAATCTCCCGCGCTTGGCCGGAGCAGCTTCCCGGCACCGGGCCGCCGATGTCGCTCTTGTGCGCGATCGAGCCGCAAAAGCCGAACAGGGCGCCGTCGATGAACACCGGCGTGATCACCGCAATGTCCGGCGCGTGCGGGCTGCCGCCGTGATAGGGATGATTGATGATAAAGGCGTCGCCGTCCGCGATGTCGCCGCGAAAGCGATCGATGACGGCGGCGGTGCAGGCGGGAAAGGCGCCGATATGCAGCGGAAGCACCACGTGCTGCGCCACCACCTCGCCTTTCGCGTTCATCAGCGCGCAAGAGGCATCCTGCGATTCGCGCACGATGGTCGAGAAGCCGGTGCGGAACAGCGAGTTCTGCATCTCCTGCACGATGCCGGAGAGGCTCGCCTTCACCACTTCGAGGTCGATCGCATCAATGGTCATGACATGTTCTCTGTCACGATCAGGTTCTTCCATTCATCCACGCGCGCAATCTGGCCGGGGCAGATCACGGTGGTGCAGTCGAGCTGGTCGAGGATCGCGGGGCCCGCGAGCTCCACGCCGACATCGAGCCGCTCGCGCTGATAGACCGGGCAGTCGAGCTCCTTGCCGTCGAAGCGCGCGCGCCGCGTTTCGCGTTGGGCATCGGCCAATGTGGTGCCGACGGGGTTGAATTTCGGCAGCGTAACCGGCGGCACGAGGCCGACGCCGCGCACGCGGTAGGAGACGATCTCGACCGGCTCCTCGGGCGCCATGTGGCCGAACATGGTCCGGTGCTGCTGGTCGAAGGCCACGCGCAGGCGCTTCAAATCCGCGGCTGCGAGCGGTTCCGCCGGGCAGGGCACGGCGATCTCGTAGCCCTGGCCGGCATAGCGCATGTCAAGCGCGCGCTCGATGCGAATGCGATCCGACGAAAAACCGTCATCGCGCAGCTCGGCGAGCGCCTGCGCCGCCAGCTGCTCGAACATGTCGTTGACGGTCTCGGGCGAGATCTCGTTCAGCGGTGTCAGTTGCGAGCGGATGTAATCGTGCCGCACGTCGGACATCAGCAGGCCCATGGCCGAGAACACGCCGGGATAGTGCGGCACGATCACTCCGGCCATGCCGAGCCCGCGCGCGATGCGGCCGGCATGCAAGGGGCCGGCGCCGCCGAAGGCGAGCAGCATGAAATCGCGCAAATCGTGTCCGCGCATGGTGGAGATCGCCTTGATCGCCTCCTCCATCTTGACGTCGATGACGCGGACGATGCCGTCCGCCGCTTGTGCCACCGAGAGGCCGAGCGGTTGCGCCACCTTGGCGGCGATGGTGGCGCGCGCGCTGGCGGCATCGAGCCGCATCCGTCCACCCAGGAAATTGTCCTCACCGAGATAGCCCAGTACCAGGTTGCAGTCGGTGATGGTCGGCATCTCGCCGCCGCGGCCGTAGCAGGCCGGCCCCGGCACCGCGCCCGCGCTTTGCGGGCCGACCTGGAGCGCACCGAAGCGGTCGACCGCCGCAACCGTGCCGCCGCCGGCGCTCACGATATTGATGTCCAGCATGGGCACGGCGAGGTCGCGCCCTTCGATCTTGCCCCGGCTCGAAATCAGCGCCTCGCCGTCCTTGATCAGAGCGACGTCGCAGGATGTTCCGCCCATGTCGAAGGTGATGATGTTGCGGACATCGCCCATGCGGCAGGCGAGGGCGCCCGCCGTAACCCCGCCGGCTGGGCCGGATAACACGGTGGTGACCGCTCGGCGAGCGGCGGCGGCAAAGGTCGCCATGCCGCCGTTCGACTGCATGATGTATTTCTGCCGGGTGACGACGCCGGCGGTAGCGAGGCGGCGGTCGAGCTGCGCGATATAGCGCGCCAGGATCGGTTGCAGGTAAGCGTTGATGACGGTCGTGCTCAGCCGATAGTACTCGCGGATTTGCGGCAGAACTTCCGACGAGAGCGATACGCTGCAGTCCGGCATCTCCTCGCGCACGATCTCGCGCACGCACGCCTCATGCTCGGGATGGAGAAACGAAAAGAGGAGGCAAACCGCGATCGACTCGACGCCC
>JBKPUA010000135.1:0-10693 GCA_046735815.1 Pseudomonadota bacterium | reverse complement strand
ACCGTTGCCGATCGGCATCCTGCGTTCGACTGAAAGGGCAATCAGTGCACGCGCGGATTCCTGCGACACGATCTCGAAATGCAAAGTCTCGCCGCGGATGACGCAGCCGAGCGCGATGACGCCCTCATAGGGCTTGCCGGCACGCTCGCCGGCGTCGAGCGCAATGGCAATGGCCGGCGCCACCTCGAGCGATCCTGGCACGCTCACGCAATCGAAGACCACGCCCGCTTCACTCAGCGCGCGCTTGGCACCCGCCAGCAGGGCATCGGCGATATCTTCATAGAAGCGCGCCTCGACGATGAGCAGGCGTGCGCCCGCAAGCTCGCTCGCGTCGCGAGCGGTCGGATCAGTGCCCGCGGACCTGCGCGGCTCAGCCATCATGTCGTCTCCCGCCTCGCGCTGGTGGTACCAAGCAGATCGGGTCGCAAGCAAGCGAATGGCGCTCGGCCGCTGCGCGCGGCGCCGGCCGCACCGTTGCACAAGGCATGAACGTCAACGTACGAAAAAGCGATAGCAGACCCAGCCGGCAAGTGCGATGAACACGACCCAGATGAGGGCAATGACGATCGCGGCGGTGCGGCTGACGGGCCGGTCCCGTGCCGCTACTGCCAACGCGCGATGTTCCGCCATGATCTCGGGCGGAATCAACTTGACGACTAGCAGGATGCCAAGCGGCACGAGGATCACGTCGTCCAAGTAGCCGAGGACCGGGACGAAGTCGGGGATCAGATCAATGGGCGAGAGTGCGTAGCCGGCAACGCAAACGGCGAGCGCTTTGGCGTACCAGGGCACACGAGGGTCGTGGCTGGCGAGATAGAGCGCGTGTACGTCGCGTTTGACGACACGCGCCCATTGCTTTGCTCGCTCAATCATCGCTACCGGCGTTGTCTATGGCCGCTCCATCAGTCGTGCAGCGTAGCGCGCCATCAGGTCGGCCTCGAGGTTGACGGTGTCGCCGGCCTTGAGCGCACCCAGCGTCGTTGCCGCAAGCGTGTGCGGAATGATCAGCACCGAGAACACATCGCCCGCCACCTCGTTGACGGTGAGCGACACGCCGTCGAGCGCAACCGAGCCCTTCGGCGCGATGAAGCGGGCAAGCTCCACGGGGGCGCGGAAGGTAAAACGCACCATGTCGGTGAGATCCTCGCGCGCGGTCACCCGCGCGACGCCGTCGGCATGGCCGGCGACGATATGGCCGCCGAGCTCATCGCCGACCTTGAGCGCGCGCTCGAGGTTGATGCGCGTGCCCGGCCGCCAGGTTCCGACCGTGGTCACGCGCAGCGTCTCGGCGGCGGCATCGAGCGCAAACCAGCCGCGGTTGCCGTCACGGCCGCGGCCGACCACGGTCAGGCATACCCCGCTGCAGGCGATCGACGCGCCGATGTCGATCGTGTCGGGGTCGTAGCCGCAGGCGATCTTGAGGCGGGCGAGCCCCTCCGCGCGCGGCTCGACCGCAGTCACCTCGCCGATGTCGGTTACGATGCCTGTGAACATTCAGCCCCGCTCGAATATCTCGACCGTATCGGCCCCGAGGGCTTCGCTACTGACCGGCTTGAGCCGTGGCGATCGAGTTAAGGCGGAAAGCGGCAGGCCGTCGAGAGCATCGAGCCCATTCGCCCCGATCGCGTTCGGCGAGCGAAACAGCGCGACTTCGTCAACCAGATCGGCGCGCAGGAACGCCGCCGACAATATCGGTCCCGCTTCGACCATCACGCGGGTGATGCCGCGGTCGGCCAAGGCCTTCAGCACGGCGGCGAGGTCGAGCTTCCCGTCCGCCGCGGCCACGCGCAGGACGTCAGCACCTTGCGCAATCAGCGTCTGCTCGGCCTCGCGCGACGCGTCCACGGCCGTCACGATCCAGAGCGGCGTCTGCCGCGCGGTGGTCGCCAGCTTGCCTGCCGGCGGCAGCCGCAGCGCGCCGTCGAGAACGATCCTCACTGGCGAGGGCATACCCGGCAAGCGGCAGGTGAGCAAAGGATCGTCCGCGAGCGCGGTGCCGATGCCGGCGAGCACGGCATCACTGCGCGAGCGCATCAGCTGGACGCGCGCGCGCGCCGGCTCGCCGGTGATCGCCGCCGGCCGGCGGCCGGCGAGGCCGCTCTTGCCATCGGCGGAGACCGCCATCTTCAGGATCACATGCGGCCGTCCGTCCTGCACCCGGCGAATGTGCCCGGCGTGGTCTCGCCGCGCTTCGTCGGCGCCGATGCCGACCTCGACCACGACGCCGGCTTCGGCCAGCCGCCAATGGCCTGCGCCCGCAACCTCGGGATTGGGATCGACCAGCGCGGACACGACGCGCGCGACGCCCGCGTCAATCACCGCATCCGCGCAGGGCGGGGTCTTGCCGTGATGGGAGCACGGCTCGAGCGTCACATAGAGGGTGGCTCCGCGGGCGGCGCCGCCGGCGCGGGCAAGCGCTTCGGTTTCGGCGTGCGGACGACCACCCACCTGCGTCCAGCCGCGCCCGACGATGACGCCGTCCTTCACCACCACCGCGCCGACGGCGGGATTGGGCCAAGTCCGCCCCAGTCCGCGCCGCCCGAGCGCAAGCGCAAGCGCCATGAAGCGGGCGTCATCCGAATTCCTGATCGCTGCCGGCTCGCTCAAGCGTCTGTCCCAACGCGTCGTCGTTCCGTTATAAGGCCGGACCGCGCCCATGTCCCGGATGCGCTGCGTGGCAGCCGCCATGCCAACGATCAAGTCCCCTTTCACGGAGTTGCAATGCTGATCGGCGGAAAAGAAAAGCTTGAGCGCATGCGTGACGGCCGCGCCGTCTATATCGGCGCCGAGCGGGTCGACGACGTCACGCGGCATCCCGCTTTCAGGAACGCTGCGCAGACCATCGCCGATCTCTACGAGTTCAAAAGCCGATCCGCAGCGCCATGAGCTGTTCTCGTTCGAGGAGAACGGCGAGCGTTACGGCCTGCCCTGGCTGCGCTGCCGCACGCGCGAGGACCTCGCCCGCCGCATGCGGGCGATGAAGGCGATCGCGGATCAGACCTATGGCCTGATCGGGCGCTCACCCGACCACGTCGCAGGTCTGATCACGGGGCTGGCGATGAATCCCGCCTTGCTCGATGCCCTCACTCCGGGCTTCGGCGACAATCTGATCCGTTACTATGAATATGCGCGCAAGCACGATCTCTACATCTCGTTCGCGGTGACGCCGCCCTCGGGCATCCGCAGCCGTGAGATCTTCACCGGCGAGGCGCGCGACGATCCAACCCTGCAGGTGATCGCGGAGGACGACGGCGGCGTCACCATTTCCGGCATGAAGATGCTCGCGACCGGCGCGGTGTTCGCCGATGAGGTGTGGATCGGCAACCTCACCGCTATCGACGACAAGCGGGCGAGCGAGAGCATCACCTGCGCCCTGCCGGTCAACACGCCCGGCGTCTCGTTCTGGGCGCGCGAGCCCTATGAGCGGCACGTCCGCCATGAGGCGGACTATCCGCTGAGCTTCCGCTTCGACGAGACCGATACGGTCCTGGTGTGCGATCGGGTGAAGGTGCCGTGGGAGCGCGTGTTCCTGCACAACAACGGAGCGATGTCGCGCCGCATTTACATCGAGACTCCGGCAAACTGCTACCAGAACCAGCAATCCAACGTGCGCTTCTGGGCCAAGATGGGCTTGATCGTCGGACTCGCGAGCCGCATGTGCCAGGCCAACGGCGTCGACAAGGTTCCGGCGGTGCGCGAGACGCTCGGCCGACTGGCCGCGCTCGAGGCGACCATCGGCGGACTCGTGAACGGACAGATCGAAGCCTACGAGCAGTGGCCCGACGGCTATGCCACGCCCAACCGGCGGATCATGTACGCCACCCTCAATTGGTGCCAGGAGCACCACACCGAGATCATCGACGCGTTGCGCACGCTCGCGGGCGCGGCGCCACTGCAGATGCCGGCCAGCATCGACCTCGTCACCAACCCCGAGCTCAAGTCCCGCTTCGAGCGCTGGTGGTCGACGCCCGCGCTCGCCGCCGTCGACCGCCTCAAGCTTTACAAGCTGGTCTGGGACCTGATCGGCTCGGAATTCGCCGGCCGGCACATGCTCTACGAGCGGTTCTATGCGGGCAATTCCATCATCGTGCGCAACCAGAGCGACCGCGAGGCCCCGTGGGAGCAATTCCATGACACGGTCGATGGATTGCTGGAACGGATCGAAACTCCGGGCCGGTCGTAAGCGGGGCCCTTCCCTACCCGGTCGCGGCGCATGTCAGCCGGTCATGCGGGGACGGTCATTTGCGCGCCACGGTCGGTGGCGTCTCCTCGCCCGACAATTCGTCGAGCACGGCCTCGAAATCCTTAGCCTCGCGGAAATTGCGGTAGACCGAGGCGAAACGCACGTAGGCGACGTCGTCCAGCGCCCGGAGCGCGTCCATCACCATCTCGCCCACGGTCCCGGAGGAGACTTCGCTCTCGCCCTGGCTCTCGAGCTCGCGCACGATCTTGGACACCGCCTGCTCGATGCGCTCGGGCTCCACCGGGCGCTTGCGCAACGCGATCTGCACCGAGCGCAGGAGCTTGTCGCGGTCGAACGGCACGCGGCGGCCATTGCGCTTGATCACGGTGAGCTCGCGCAGCTGCACGCGCTCGAAGGTGGTGAAGCGGAAGTTGCAGCTCAGGCACACGCGGCGGCGGCGGATGACGGAGGAGTCCTCCGTCGGCCGGGAGTCCTTCACCTGAGTGTCGAGACTGCCGCAATTGGGGCAGCGCAATGGACGTCTCCTACGCTTCTACCGCGCGTTCGCCACATGACTTCCGCTTTACGCGTTATAGATCGGAAACCGGCCGACCAATCGCTTCACCTTCGCGCGCACCGCCGCCTCTGTCGCCGCGTCCTCCTCGGCGCCCTTATGCGAAAGCGCGTCGAGCACCTCGACGATCAGCTCACCGACCTCCTGGAACTCGGCGATGCCGAAGCCACGGGTGGTGCCTGCCGGCGTGCCGAGGCGGATACCGGAGGTCACCGCCGGCTTCTCCGGATCGAACGGAATGCCATTCTTGTTGCAGGTGATGTGGGCGCGGCCCAGCGCCGCCTCCGCGACCTTGCCCGTGAGGCGCTTGGGCCGCAGATCGACCAGCATGAGGTGGGTGTCGGTGCCGCCCGAGACGATATCGAGGCCCTTCGCTTTGAGGGTCGCCGCCAGCGCCTTGGCGTTCTCCACCACGTTGCGAGCGTAAAGCTTGAAGGCGGGGCGCAATGCCTCGCCGAAGGCCACCGCCTTGGCGGCGATCACGTGCATCAGCGGCCCGCCCTGCAGGCCCGGGAACACCGCGGTGTTGAGCTTCTTCGCCAGCTCCTCGTCGTTGGTGAGAATAAAGCCGGAGCGCGGCCCGCGCAGCGTCTTGTGCGCGGTCGAGGTGACGACGTGGGCGTGTGGGAATGGGCTGGGATGCACCCCGCCGGCCACGAGACCGGCGAAATGCGCCATATCGACCATGAGCTTGGCGCCGACCTCGTCGGCGATCTCGCGGAAGCGACGGAAATCGAGCACGCGTGGATAGGCGGAGCCACCGGCGACGATGACCTTGGGGCGATGCTCGCGCGCGAGCCTCGCGACTTCCTCGAAGTCGATGCGGTGGTCGTCGCGGCGCACACTATAGGGCACCGGCTTGAACCAGCGCCCCGACATGTTGACCGGCGAGCCATGGGTGAGGTGGCCGCCGGCCGCCAGGTTGAGGCCCATGAAAGTGTCGCCCGGCGCCATCAGCGCCATGAAAGCGGCGACGTTGGCGGAGGCGCCGGAATGCGGCTGGACGTTTGCGAACTTACATCCGAAAAGCCTCGTAACCCTTTCAATTGCCAGGTTTTCAGCAACATCGACATATTGGCAGCCGCCGTAGTAGCGCCGCCCCGGCAGCCCCTCGGCATACTTGTTGGTGAGCACCGACCCCTGTGCTTCCAACACCGCCTTGCTGACGATGTTCTCCGAGGCGATCAGCTCGATCTCGTCGCGCTGGCGCGAAAGTTCGTGCCCGATGGCGTCGGCCACCTCCGGGTCGCTCTCGGCGAGCGAAGCCGTGAACAAGTTCGCGACGTCGGCATGGGCGCGAGATGGATCGGTCATGGGGTGCACGCTGCTGTTCAGGGGTAGTCGGCGGATAGCATAGAGAAGCCGGAGCGCCAAGCTATGGGCCTCTTCTCGCGTACGTTGCCCACATCTAGCGGCGGAGGCCGCCGCACTGGTCCCAAGCACCGGCCGGCAACCCAGGCTCCCCGCCGTCAGGCCTCCACCACCACGTAGTCCGCCTCGACCGTGACCGGCACGGTTTCAGCGACGTAGGGACCAGCCACCAGCCGCGTGCCGGGCTGCACCGACACCGCGTAGCGGCGGGCGCGAATGCGCGCCGGATCGCACCAGGATTGGCCGGTGCGGATGTCGAACTCCCAGCCGTGCCAGGGGCAGCGGATGATTTCGCCTGGGCGGGAGTAGCAATAATTGCCGGGGCCGTCCGACTCTACGAGCCCGGTCTGCTTGCCGTGGAACAAGCTGCCGCCCCGGTGCGGGCAGCGATTGTTGAGCGCGAAGAACTCGCCGCCCAGATTGAACACCACGATCGACCGGCCGTTGATCTCGGCAAGCTTGCGCGCGCCGGGCGGAATGTCGCCGACCGCGGCGACCACGTGTTTGGCCATCAGTCGAGCCGGTAGAGCGCCTTGGCGTTGCCGGAATAGATCCTGTTGCGGCGCTCTTCGCTCAGACCGGGCGGCAGCGCGAGGAACGGATCGTCGAAATCCCAGTGCGGATAGTCGCTGGCGAACAGAATCTTGTCCCAGCCGATCCACTCCATCACGTCGAGCACGTGATCGGGCTCTTCCGCCTCCTCCATCGGCTGGGTCGAGACCCAGAAATGCTCGCGCAGGTATTCGGACGGTGCCTTGCGCAGGTGCGGGACCTCATCCTTCATCCGCTTCCAGTTCTGGTCGAGGCGCCAGCCGAGCGCAGGCATCCAGGCGAAGCCCGCCTCGATCAGCACGATCTTGAGCTCGGGATAGCGCTCGAACACGCCCTCCACGATCAGGCTCGCGACCGAGGCCTGCAGCGAAGCCGAATGCTCGGTGATCTCCTCGATATAGAACGACGGCCAGCCGGTATTGCTCATGGGCCGGCCGCTCGAGCCGAAGACGTGCACTCCGATGGGAAGGCCGGCCTCGACCGCCGCCTCGAAGATCGGCCAATAGCGCCGCTTGCCGAGGAGCTCGCTGGTGCGGCTGAGAAACAGCACGTGCGCGAAGCGACGGTCGCCCGCGCGCTTGCGGATCTCCTTCACCGCGAGCTCGGCGTTCTCATAGGGGATGACGACTGACGCCTTGAGCCGCGGCTCGCGCCGGTTCCAGCGCTCGAGCTGGTCCTCGTTCGACGCGAACGCCATGGCGGCGCTGAGCTCGTCGTTCTGCTCGCCCTGCCCCGTCGGCGAGAGTGGATTCATGACGCCCCACTCGATGCCGTAGAAGTCGAGATGCTGCTCACGCATGAAGCCGAGGTCGCTCGCCGGCAATCCGCCGCCGGGCGGCCAGGAGTCCCGCCGCGACGCGAGGGGTTGGCTCTTCGGGTAAGGAAAGCCTTTGACGTAGCCGTGGCGCTGGCGCTGCCCGTAGGTCTGCAAGTAGTCCCACCAGCGATTGCTGAGGTAGGGGCGCAAATCATCGAGCGCGCTCTTGGGGTGAATATCGCAATCGAAGATGCCGACGCGCGCTTTGGCGTCCCGCCGCGGCTGCCTCACCTCGATATTCATTGTCTGTGGCTCCTCAAATCGCCAAGCTACGGGCTGTTGAGCCGATCATAAGTGGCCAGGGGATTCTCCACCAGGATTTTGCGCCGCAACCCGGCCGGTATTCCCGCCGGCATGGTGTCATCGCCATCGAACTGCCAGTGCGGGAAGTCGGAAGCGTAGAGCAGTACGGCATCGGAACGCAAATGCTCGATGACGCGTTCCACGCTCTCGGGATCGCTCGGGGCATCGAACGGCTGGGTGGTCAAGCGCACGTGGTCGCGCACGATCTCCGCCGGCGAGCGGTCGACCCACGGCACCTCCGAGCGCACGCCGCGCCAGAATTTCGAGAACCGCCACAGGAACCCGGGGAGCCAGGTCACTCCCGATTCGAGCAGCACCACCTTGAGGCCGGGATATTTGGCGAACACGCCTTCACACACGAGGCTCGCCACCTGCGATTGGAACGCCTGGGTGTGGCTGGCATAGTCCTCGATGTAATAGCTCGGCCAACCCAGCGAGGTGATGGAGTGGCGGTAGGTCGAGCCGGCGTGAATGCCGAGCGGCAAGCCGTGGCGCTCGGCGGCGGCGTAGATCGGCCACAGATGCCGGCGCCCCAGCGGCGTCTCCTGCATGGCGAGCACCAGGATCTGCACGAAGCGCTTGTCCTTGGCGCAGCGCTCGATCTCGTCGACGGCGTATTCGGTGTTCTGCATCGGCAGCACGATCGAGGCGCGCAGCCGCGGATCGCGATCGAGCCACTCCTTGGCGATCCAGTCGTTGAGCGCGCGGGTGAAGGCTGCCGCCATGTCTTCGCTGAAGAGGAGGCCCACGCCGTAGAGGCAATTGCAAATCGCAACTCCGGCGCCCCAGCGGTCGCAGACCTGCGTCGTGACCTCAGACGCCGCAGTTGCCGCTCGTCCATCCTTGCCGCGGAAATCCGGCCGCGCCGTGAGCGGCGCGTTTGGCGGATAGGTGACGGTCTCGAGCGAATTGATGCCGCGCTCTTCCACCGTCTCGCGCCAGAAATCGTCGAGATAGGGCACGAGCGCCTTCATGGCGGGCACATTGGGATGCACGTCGCAATCGATGGCGTGGACGGTATCGGTCATCGCTAAATCAATCCGCCTTGATATTGGACGCCTTGGCGATCTCTGCCCAGCGCGCGATCTGCTCGCGCATCCAGGCGTCGAGCTCCTGCGGCGTGTTGCCGAGCGGAAAGATCCCGAGATGGCGCACTTTCTCCGCAAACTCCGGTGAATTCACGACCGCGCGAATATCCGCCGACACCTTGTCGAGCACCGGCGCCGGCACGCCCGCGGGCGCAACCATGGCGTTGAACGCGATCACATCGAAGCCGGGATAGGTCTCGGCGATGGTTTTGACATCCGGTGCATCGGACAGCCGCTCCGCCCCGGCGGGAGCGATCAGCTTGAGCTCGCCGGAGGAGACATAGCGTTTGGCCGAGTGCCAGATGTCGAACATCAGCGGCACGCGGCCGGCGATCAGGTCGGTCAAAGCCGGCGCGCTGCCGTTATAGTTGATATGGGTCATCGCGATGCCGGCGCGCTGCTTGAGCATCTCGCCGGCGAGGTGGCCGACGCCCCGCGGTCCCGGCGAGGTGAAGTTGAGCGGTTCGGCACTCTTGCGCGCCACCTCGACCAATTGCGGCACCGTCTCGGCCGGAAACGATTTGTTGGCCACGAGCGCAACCGGTTGCGTGGCGATCATGCTCACCGGCGCGAAATCCTTCTCGGTGTCGTAAGGCAGTTTCTGCCCAATGGCCGGATTGATCAGAAGCGAATTGGTGGCGACCAGCAGGGTGTAGCCGTCGGCCGGCGACTTCGCGAGCGCCGCTGTCGCCACGATCGTACCCGCGCCGGGACGATTCTCGATCACCACCGATTGGCCGCCCCAGCGTGCGGACAGAAGATCGGCGAGGATGCGCGCCACCACGTCAGTCGGCCCGCCGGCCGCGAACGGCACCAGGAGCTTTACCGGCCGCGAGGGGAATTCGGCCGCGGTCTCGGCGCTTGCTCCCGCTGCAACAGCGGCAAGGAGCACGAGAACCGCAGCAAGAATTTTCGTGATTTTCATTTGCACATCGTCCCGCGCCTTGACTGTAGCAGCGGCAGTTGCGTCGGCAACGATGAAAAAACCCGCGTTAGCCGCCGACTATTGGCCGCGCACGAAAAAAAGCCCCGGCCGAAGCCGGGGCAAGGAGGCTAAGATCGTAAAGGCAATCACAGCCGGTAGAGGATCTGGTCGGTCCAGAACCGCTCGAGCCGCTGCAGCGATTTGTTGAGCACCGCGAACTCGTCGGAATTGATGCCCCCGACCTGCGCCACGGAGCCGACGTGCTTCTGGTAAAGCATCTCGACGATGTCGCGCACCTCGCGGCCCTTGTCGGTGAGCTTGATGCGCACCGAGCGGCGGTCGATGCGCGAGCGCTGATGATCGAGGAAGCCCATCTCCACCAGCTTCTTGAGGTTGTAGGACACGTTCGAGCCGAGATAGTAACCGCGGGTGCGCAACTCGCCGGCGGTGAGGTCCTTCTCGCCGATATTGTAGAGGAGCAGCGCCTGCACCGGATTGATGTCGGCGCGGCCCCTGCGGTCGAACTCGTCCTTGATGACGTCGAGCAGGCGGCGATGCAGCCGCTCGACCAAGGTCAAGGTCTCGAGATAAAGCGGACGCACGCCCTCGAAGCGAGCTTCGCGTTCCGCCGGCTCCATCACTTTGGCAACAGCTTTGATCATGACGCCTACCTGTCGGTTTGGTTGTTGACTGCGAGGCCCTGTTTCCCCGCTCGACGTGCACCCTACCCGGCAGCGTCTAAAATCGGCTTAAGCAACACGCTAAAGATAAGGTTTATCCGCCAGGGTGAACGTTCGATTGACGCGCGGCGGTTGCGGCATTCGCGCAACGGATCGTTCACACTGTTCGGCCCGAGTTTGCAAACCGTTTACCGCAACAC
>JBKPUA010000134.1:0-12637 GCA_046735815.1 Pseudomonadota bacterium | reverse complement strand
CTCGGCTGGTACACCGGGCGCAACTCGGTCAACACCTTGCGCGCGGTGCTGGACGAAGGTGGGTTTGTCTATTCATCGGACTCCTACGCCGACGACCTGCCCTATTGGGTCAACGGGCCGAAAGGACCGCATCTGATCGTTCCCTACACCCTAGATGCCAACGACATGCGGTTCATCAATCCCCAGGGCTTCCCCACCGGCGAGGATTTCTTCACGTATCTCAAGGACGCCTTCGACGTACTCTATGCGGAGGGCGAGCGCGCGCCGAAGATGATGTCGGTCGGGCTGCATTGCCGGCTGGCGGGCCGGCCAGGACGCGCGGCAGGGCTCGCGCGCTTTCTCGATTACATCGCCGCGCGCGAGCGCGTCTGGGTCGCGCGCCGACTCGACATCGCGCAGCACTGGCAGCGCGAGCACCGGGCGCTGGCGGCCGTCGCGCCCACCATCGCGTAGCGTGCAACGTCATGCCCAAGGTTTCGCTCGAAAGCCTCAATGCCAGCGACGCGGCGGGTTTCGTCGCTGCGCTGGGCGACATCTATGAGCACGCGCCGTGGGTCGCGCAGGCGGCTTACGGGGCGCGGCCGTTCGCAACCCTCGCGGCCCTGCACGAGGCGATGATGGCCGCGGTGCGCGCAGCGGCGCCGGAGCGGCGGCTCGAGCTGATCCAAGGGCATCCCGATCTTGCGGGCAAGGCGGCGCGCGCCGGAACGGTGACGCCCAGCTCGCAGTCCGAGCAGGCGAGCGCCGGCCTCGATCGTCTCTCCCAAGAGGAATTCGCGGAATTCCACCGCCTGAACAACGCCTATCGCGAAAAATTCGGGATGCCGTTCATCATCTGCGTGCGGCGGCACAGCAAGGACTCGATCCTACGTCAGTTCGAGCTTCGTTTGCAGAACGCCGCGCAGGCCGAAACGGAAACCGCGCTCACCGAAATCTTTCGCATCGCCGCGCTTCGCCTCGATCAGAAAGTCGAAGCCGCCGACCGCCTGAAAGTGCACGGCCGGCTCTCGACCCACGTGCTCGATACCCGCGGCGGCAAGCCCGCGACCGGGGTGACGGTCGAGCTTTACGAGCTCTCCTCCGATGGAGAGCGCCGGCCGATCGCGAGCGCGATCACCAATTCCGACGGCCGCACCGATGCGCCTTTGATCAGCGGCCAGCCACTGCCGATTGCGCGCTACGAACTGCTCTTTCACGTCGCAGATTATTTCGCCGCGCTCGCCGTGCCGCAGGACGATCCGCCCTTCCTCGACGTGGTGCCGGTCGAGTTCTCAATCGCCGAGCCCGAAGGTCACTACCACGTGCCGCTGTTGGTCACGCCCTGGAGCTACGCCGTCTATCGCGGCAGCTGACGGTCTTGGGGGCCTGACTGAGGAATAGGCAAACGCATCCAAAATGCCTAGTCTTGCGGCAACAGCGGAGCAGGCGCGGCATCCTCGTCTGACGCGCAATTGCCGCACGGCTGGCACGCCGATTGCTGATATAGCGCACAGCGCACCGGCCCACCGGCGTCACAGGGAGATATGAACATGATCAGGCTTTTCGGGATGCTCGTGGCAGCGGCGACCGCGCTTGCGGCGGTCCCCGCGTCCGCACAGACCGACGTGAAATTTGCCCTCGACTGGAAGTTCGAAGGGCCGGCGGCGCCTTATTTCGTCGCCATCGACAAGGGCTACTACAAGGCCGAGGGTCTCAACGTCACCATCGATTCGGGCCCCGGCTCGGTCGCCGGCATCGCCCGCGTCGCGGCCGGCACCTACCCGCTCGGCTTCTTTGACATCAACTCGTTGGTCAAGTTCCAGGACCAGAACCCGGACAAGAAAGTCCAGGCGGTGTTGATGATCTACGACAAGCCGCCATTCGCCATCGCCACCACCGCCAAGACCGGCATCACCAAGCCGAAGGATCTCGAGGGCCGCGTGCTCGGCGCGCCGGCCGCCGACGGCGCCTACGCGCAGTGGAAAGCGTTCGTGAAGGAAAACGGGATCGACGATTCCAAGGTCAAGATCGAGAACGTCGGCTTCCCGGTGCGCGAGCCGATGCTCGCCGAGGGCAAAGTCGACGCCATCACCGGCTTCTCGTTCTCCATGCACTACAACCTGCTGCAGAAGGGTCTCAAGCCCGAGGACATCAAGACCATGCTGATGGCTGATCATGGCCTCGTGCTCTATGGCAACGCCATCATGGTCAACCCGGACTATGCCAAGGCCAATCCCAAGGTGGTGGCAGGCTTCGTGCGCGCCACCATCAAGGGCGTGCTCGACACCATCAAGGACCCGGACACCGCGATCAAATCGGTGATGTCACGCAACGAGACCGCCGATCCGAAGATCGAGCTCGATCGGCTGAAAATGTCGCTGCGCGACAATTTCGTGACGCCCTGGGTGAAGGCCAACGGCTTCGGCGACGTCGACATGGCGCGGCTCGCCAAGTCGATCGACCAAATCGGGGTGACCTACGAGTTCAAGAACCGCCCGAAGGCCGAGGACATCTTCACCAGTCAGTATCTGCCGCCGGCATCCGAGCGGAAACTGTGAGGATATCTCTGCCTGAGGCGCCGCGTCGGGGGTGATCCGCGCGATCATGTCATGACCGGCTCCGTCGACATTGGCAACGTCACGCTGACCTATCGCGGCGTGTCGGGCGGCGTGCTGGCCCTGCAAGGCACGAGCCTTACCGTCCGCCGCGGCGAATTCGCCGCGGTGGTGGGTCCCTCGGGCTGCGGCAAGTCGTCGTTGATGAAGCTCGTGACCGGGCTGGTCGCACCCGATTCCGGCGACATCGTCATTTTCGGCGACCGCGTGCGCGGGCCGGTAAAGATCGCCGGCATGGCGTTCCAGAACCCGAACCTGTTGCCCTGGCGCAAAGTCATCGACAACGTCCTGCTCCCGCTCGAGATCGTGCAGCCCCACCGGCAGAAATTCCGACGCGAGAAGGCGCGCTACCGCGAGCAGGCCAATGCGCTGCTCAAGACCGTCGGTCTCGACGGCTTCGGCGAGCGCTTTCCCTGGGAACTGTCGGGCGGCATGCAGCAGCGCGTCTCGCTCTGCCGCGCGTTGATCCACCAGCCCGCGCTGTTGATGCTCGACGAACCGTTCGCCGCGCTCGACGCCTTCACGCGCGAGGAGCTCTGGTGCGTGCTGCGCGACCTCTGGCAGGAGATCGGCTTCACCGTGATCCTGGTGACACACGATCTGCGCGAAGCCGCGTTCCTCGCCGACAAGATCCACGTCATGAGCGCGCGACCCGGCCATATCGTCATGAGCAAGCCGGTCGACCTGCCCCGGCCGCGCGAGCTCGATATCTGCTTCGAGCCGCGCTTCACCGACATCGTGCACGAGCTGCGCGCCAAGATCGCCGAGGTGCGCAAGGCATGAACGGCACGATGGAGAAGCTGTCGCCTTGGCTGTTCACCATCGGCCTGTTCGTGCTGTGGGAGCTCGTCTGCCGGATCTTCAAGATCGACACTTTCGTCCTGCCCGCACCATCGCAGATCTTCGAGGCCGTCTTCAGGTACTGGTCGCCGTTGTTGAAGAATTCCTTCGTCACGCTGTGGACGACGCTCGCGGGTTTCGCGCTCGCGGTGGCGTTCGGGATCGTGCTCGGCATCATCGTCGGCTGGTCGCGCACCATCTATCGCGGGCTCTATCCCGTGATGATCGGCTTCAACTCAATCCCGAAGGTCGCAGTGGTGCCGATCCTGATCATCTGGTTCGGCATCGGCGTCATCCCCGCCGTGCTTACCGCCTTTCTGATCTCGTTCTTTCCGATCGTGGTGAACGTGGCGACCGGGCTCGCCACCATGGAGCCGGAGCTCGAGGACGTGCTGCGCGCGCTCGGCGCCCGCAAGCTCGACATCATGCTCAAAGTCGGCATCCCGCGCACGCAACCCTACCTGTTCGGATCGCTGAAGATCGCGATCACGCTCGCCTTCGTCGGCGCCGTCATGTCCGAGACGATCGGCGCCAATGCCGGGCTAGGCCACCTCATGGTGCAGGCGGGCTCGAACTTCCAGATGCCGCTGGTGTTTGCCTGCCTGCTCGGACTCGCGGTCGAAGGCATCGCCATGTACGCGGTGTTCGCTTATGTCGAGGCCTATTTCACGCGTTGGGCGTTCCGCTCCTCCATGAGCGCCGCCGCCTGACGCGTTCCTGGCGATCCGAAAACAAGACCCCCATTAGTTTCTCGACCTTGGTGCGCCACGCGCGACAAATTGCGTGACGTTGCGGACAGCGCGCCGCTCTACTCCCGGTCAAGCTTCTCAACGCGCCACCGATTGGCTATCGTTTCGGCAATCCACGAAAACCAATGGGAGGATGCCTGATCATGAACCGTCGCAACGCGCGCTGGGCGAGCTTGATTGCCGCGGCCATCGCATTGTCGTGGCTCCTCCCCGGCGCTTCGTTGGCGCAGGACAAGCCGCTCACTCCGGTACGCGCGGCCTATGTGCCGGTTGCGACCTGGCTTCCCGCCTGGGTCGCCCTCGACAAAGGCATCTTCGCCAAGCACGGCCTTGCCGTTACGTTGACGGCGATTCAGAACCTCTCGCTGTTGCCCGGCACGGTGGGCCGGCAGTTCGAATTCGCAGCCTCCACCCCGACCGATCTCCTCAAGGCGGTGGCGGGCGGCCTCGACGTCGTGGCCAGCGCCGGCGAAGCGATCGAGGTCAAGAGCAATCCCACCACCCAGGTGATCGTGCGCAAGGATTCGGGCATCAAGAGTCCCGCCGACCTCAAGGGCAAGGCGATCGCGGCGCCCACCGTCGGCGCGGTGATCCACGTCGCCACCCTCTATTGGCTCAAGAAGAACGGGGTCGATCCGGCCTCGATCCGCGCGGTCGAGGTGCCGTTTCCGAACATGGCCGACCAGCTCAAGGCCGGCAATGTCGACGCGGTCGAGGCGCTGGAGCCGTTCACGGGCGCGCTGCTCGCGGCCGGCAATGTCTCGCTCGGGGATCCGCTGCTGTCGGCGGGCGACGAGGTCCTGTTTCCGTTCTGGATCTCCGACGGCGCATGGGCGCGCGCCAATCGCCCCGTCATCAAGGCCTGGATCGAGGCTCTGACCGACGCCAAGACGTACATGGACGCCAACCCCGCCGACACGCGCGCGGTTCTCGCCAAGTATTCGCGCCTTCCGCCGGAGGTCGTCGCGAAGGTGCCGCTGCCGACATATCAATTCACGATCAAGCCCGAGGAGCTCGGCGTCTGGATCGAGGTGTTGAAGGATCTCGGCCAGTTGTCGGCGCCGATCGACAAGGCCAAGATCGTGGTGATGGCCCCGTGAATTGGGCCGGTGGCGGCGCGGTGATGGGGGCCGCGCGCGAGCTGGTCTTCTCCTGCCGAAACGCGTCGGTCGAATTGCCGCATCAGGACGGCGCCCGCCGCATCCTCGACGATGTTTCGCTCGAGCTCAACCGCGGCGAGTTCTTGACCGTCGTTGGTCCCTCCGGCACCGGCAAGACCACGCTGTTGCGCATGCTGGGAGGGCTGACGCCATGCACGCGTGGCGCAGTCTACGTGAACGGGCATCCGATCGATGGACCGCCGGCGGACGTCGTCATCGTGTTTCAGGATTATTCCCACGCCCTGCTGCAGTGGCGCACAGTCGGCCGCAACGTCGCATTGGGATTGGAAGGCAAGCTTGCGCGCAATGAGATCAGGGAGCGTGTGCGCGACGCGTTGCGGCTCGTTCGCCTCGACAGCCACGAAGACGACTATCCCTGGCAGCTCTCCGGGGGCATGCAGCAGCGTGTGCAGATCGCACGCGCGCTGGCGTTGCGCCCGGCCGTGCTGCTGATGGACGAGCCGTTCGCCGCGCTTGACGCCATGACCAAGGCGACATTGCAGGACGAGCTTCATCGACTGCGCGACGCGACCGAGTCGAGCGTCGTCTTCGTCACCCACGACATCGAGGAAGCGGTCTATCTCGGCGACCGTGTCGCGGTCATCGCCGGCGCACCGGGCCGGATCGAACGCACGGTCGCGGTCGACTTGCCGAAACCGCGCGATCAGGTCGTCACCCGCCAGCTGCCGAAATTTCTCGAGCTGCGCTATCTGCTGCATCAAGCGATCGGGCAGCGCGAGCATGCGTGACCACGTGCTTGGGCGCATCAACTGGCCGGGACTCGCGACCATCGCGCTCGCCTTCGCGCTGTGGGAAATTCTGCTGCGCGCCGGGTTTGCGCAATACCAGAACTTGCCGGCGCCGTCGGCGATCGCCCAAGGCCTGGTCGAGATCGCGGGCAATGGGCAACTCCTCGCCGACACGCTGCACACGCTGCGTTCGGTCCTGGTCGGCTGGGCGGCCGCGCTTGCGATCGGCGTCGCGCTCGGATTGCTGCTGGGCGCTTCGCGGACGCTCCAGCGCTATTCGTTGGCGTCGATCGAAATTCTGCGCCCCATGCCGGGCATCGCATTCGCGCCGGTCGCGTTGTTGCTGTTCGGCTTCTCGCTCGAGATGGAGCTGATGGTCATCATCCTTCCTGCGCTCTGGCCGGTGCTGATCAACACCATGGGCGCGGTGATGGGGGTGCACGCCCGTCTGTTCGAGGTCGGCCGCACGTTCCGCCTGTCGCACGGTGAGATCCTGCGCAAGATCATGTTGCCGGCGGCGCTGCCGGGCGTCCTTGTCGGTGCGCGCCTGAGCATGACGTTGGCGCTGGTGCTCGCGATCGTGGCCGAGATGGTCGGCAATCCCGCCGGGCTCGGTTACGCGGTGGTGCGCGAGCAACAGGCGATGCGCCCCGAGCTTGTCTTCGCCTATGTGGTCGTGATCGGCGCGCTCGGGGTGGTCCTGAACGCCGCGCTCGCCGGGGCGGTCGCGCGCTTGTTCCCCGCCGCTTCCGGCCGCTTGCGTGAGGCGGGCTGATGCAATCGTCGCCAAGGATCCGACGCTTCGGCGGGCAGGTGCGCTCAGTCCTGGCAAGCCTGCCCCCAGCGCGGGGCTTGCTCCCGTTGGTCCTGCTGCTCGTCCTATGGCAGCTCCTGCGGGGCGGACCGTCGCCCTATTTCCCAGGACCGGCACAGTGGTGGAAGGCGACTGCCATCTTGTTCGACCGCGAACGCCTGCTTGCCGCGTTCGGCGCGACGACCTGGAGCTTCCTCAAAGGCCTCGTGCTGGCGATCGTTATCGGGACCGCGCTCGGCGTGCTCGTCGGGATCTCCCGCCAGATCGAGCGGGCACTCCAGCCGCTGCTCGAATTCATGCGCGCCATACCGCCGCCGGTGACCGTGCCGGTTGCTTCGCTGTTGATCGGCTACAGCGAGAGCATGAAGTTGACCGTCGTCGTGCTGTCGGGGCTGTGGCCGATCCTATTGAATGCGGCCTCGGCGGTGCGTCGCATCGACCCGCTGCTGCTCGACGTCGCGCGTTCGTTCCGTTTGACGACATGGCAGCGAATGAACCGGATCATCCTTCCCGCCATCGTACCGTCGCTGCTGCTCGGCATCCGGATCGCGATCCCGCTCGCGATCGTGGTAACGCTGCTGGTCGAGATGCTCACTTCGCTTCCGGGAATTGGTGCGCTGATGATCCGCTCGCAACGCAATTACCAATCGAGCGAAGTCTATGCGCTATTGGTGCTGGTCGGACTGTTCGGCTTCGTCGTCAACGACTTGTTCGTCGTGATCGAAGGCGTGATCATGCGTCGTTGGCCGCCGCGGTCCTAACCGCGGCGCGGCGGCGCCGAAAGAGAGAGCAAGATGCAGGTTGGTTTCTTCTTCTGGCCCTACACCGTCGATCTCTGCGAGCAACTTGCCGAGCGTGCCGACCGCTATGGCTACGCCATGATCGGCATCGCCGACACACCGGGCAACGCAATGGACCCGTGGGTATCGGCGACGGTGGTTGCGCGCGCCTCGCGACGCACGCGCGTGGCGCTCTGCGTCACCAATCTCCTCACCCGGCATCCCGCGGTGAGCGCAGCCGCGATCGCCTCGCTCGACCACATCTCGAATGGGCGTGCCGTGCTCGGCATCGGCGCCGGCCACAGCGGCACCAAGAATGTCGGACTGCCGAAGTCGCGCGCCAAGGAGCTCGCGGAAGGCGTGACCTTCATCAAGACGTTGCTGCGTGGAATGCCGGCGACGCTCGGTCCGGCGGCCGCGCATCTGCCGTGGATCAAACGTGCGCCGCCGGTCTTTCTCGCCGCCTCGCATCCCAAGCCGCTGCAGGCCGCCGGCCAGGCCGCGGACGGCGTGTTCGCCAACTACGGCCTGGCGGCGGAGAACATCCGCGATTCGGAAACGCAGATCGCGGCGGGGGCCAAAGCCGCGGGTCGCAATCCGGATGATATCGAGATCTGGCAGATCGCCGCGCTCGACTGCAGCGAGGACCGCAACGCCGCACGCAGCAAGGTCGGCGCGATGCTCGCGTTCCTCGCCGGTTACGTGATCGGCGACAAGCATCTGGAGACACGCGGCGTGCCCGAGCCGCTGCGCGAGCCGCTGTTGGAATTACGCCGCCGCTACAGTACCCGGCCGGGCGAAGCCGACATCAAGCTGGTCGAGGAGCTGGGTCTATTTGACTATCTGTCGCGGCGCCTGTCGATCTGCGGCAACCCCGATGATTGTCTGGCCCAGGCGCTCGCCGCCAAGGCCGCCGGCGCCCAACGGCTGATGCTCACCGTCAGTCTCGCCTCCGACCCGGTGCGTACGGTGGAGCTGTTCGGAGAGCACGTGCTTCCGAAGCTGTAAGGGCATGTCGCCTTACGCGCGGGCGCCATGCGCAAATTGGGGGGATATCCGTGCCTGAAATCGAAATTCCCAGCGCAAGACTGCATTACGCGACCTCCGGCACCGGGGAGCCGATGCTCCTGATCCCAGGTCTCGGCATGGATCACACCTATTACCGTCTCGGCGCTCCGCTTCTCTCCCGTCACCTGCAGGTGCTGGCAGTCGATCCGCGCGGCATCGGCCGCTCGACGAAATCGCCACCGCCCTACAGCGTCGAAGGCTGGGCCGACGACTTCGCGGCCTTGATCGACCAGCTCGGATTTGGGCCGATCCATGTGCTCGGGTCTTCGCTCGGCGGTGCGATGGCGCTCGCACTGGCGCAGCGCCATCCCGACAAGTTGAAGTCGCTGATCGTCGTCGGTGGCTTCAGCGAGCTCGACCGCGCGACCGAGCTCAATTTTCGGCTTCGCCTGCGGCTGATCCAGAAGCTCGGCATGAGCGACGAGGTCGCCGACTACATGGGGCTCTGGACGCTGACCCGGAAATTCATCAACTCCGACGCCGGCTACGCCGTCATGCGCGCCAATCAGGCGAACATTCGGGCAAACTCGGCCGAGAGCTACAGCGCCTTCATCGATGCGTTGCTCAAGTGGGGCCGCTGCCAGCCGGGTCAGGAGCAGGAGCCGAAATTCACGACGCTACTCGCTTCGATCAAAGGGCCGACGCTGGTGGTCACGTCGGACAACGACCATCTCATCCCGCGCGAGCTGAGCGAACTCATTGCGGCGCGCATCTCCGGCGCCAAGCTCGTGGTCATGCCCGGAGCGGGCCACATCCCGTTCATGGAGCAGCCCGAGCAGGTGACGCGTATCGTGCTCGACTTTGTATCCGGCCTCGGTTGATGAAGCGGCTCCGAGCCCTATTTCTTGATGCGGTAACCGGTCCTGAACGTCCACCACACCACCGCCAGGCACAGCGCCAGGAACAGCAGCGTCATCGCCAGGCTCAAGGCCACGCTTACATCGGCGGTCTCGAAGAAGCTCCAGCGAAATCCGCTGATCAGATAGACCACCGGATTGAACAACGCGACCGTCTGCCAGGTCGGCGGCAACACGTTGATGGAATAAAAAGTGCCGCCGAGAAACGTCAGCGGCGTGATGATCAGCAGCGGCACCACCTGCAGCTTCTCGAAGCCGTCGGCCCAGATGCCGAGAATGAAGCCGAACAAGCTGAAGCTCACGGCGGTGAGGATCAGGAAGGTAAGCATCCAGCCCGGATGGGCGATCCGCAACGGGACGAGCAGCGCCGATGTCGCCAGCACCACCAGCCCGAGAATGACCGACTTGGTGGCGGCCGCCCCGACATAGCCGAGCACGATCTCGAAGGCCGAAATTGGTGCCGACAGGATCTCGTAGATCGTCCCCGTGAATCTAGGGAAGTAGATGCCGAACGACGCATTCATGACACTCTGCGTCAGCAGCATCAGCATGATCAGCCCCGGCACGATGAAGGCGCCATAGGTGACGCCCTCGATCTCGGTAATGCGCGAGCCGATGGCCGCGCCGAACACCACGAAATAGAGCGACGTCGAAACGACCGGCGACACGATGCTCTGCATTAGCGTGCGTCCGGTGCGCGACATCTCAAAGATGTAGATTGCGCGTACAGCCCGAGGATTCATTGCCTTTGCCTCACCAAGTCGACGAAGATGTCCTCCAACGAGCTTTGCGTCGTGTGGAGGTCCTTGAACCTGATACCCGCCAGATTGAGATCCTTGAGCAAGGCGGTGATGCCGGTGCGCTCGCCCTGCGTGTCATAGCTGTAGATCAGCTCGTTGCCGTCGGCCGCGAGCGTGAGGTGGTGCGCGGCGAGCGTATCCGGAACCGCGTCGAGCCGCTTGTGGAGCTGGAGCGTGAGTTGCTTGCGGCCGAGCTTGCGCATGAGCTCGGCTTTCTCCTCAACCAGAATGATCTCGCCGTTGTGCATCACCCCGATCCGGTCGGCCATTTCTTCGGCCTCCTCGATGTAATGGGTGGTCAGGATGATGGTGACGCCTGCGGCGCGTAACGAGCGCACGATCTGCCACATATCCTTGCGCAACTCGACATCGACGCCGGCGGTCGGCTCGTCGAGAAACAGGATCTGCGGCTCGTGCGACAGCGCCTTGGCGATCAGCACCCGGCGCTTCATGCCGCCGGATAGCGTCATGATCTTGTCGTCCTTCTTGTCCCACAGCGACAAGTCCTTGAGCACCTTGGCAATGTGATTGGGATCGTACGGCTTGCCGAACAATCCACGACTGAAAGCCACAGTCGCCCAGACCGTCTCAAAGGCGTCGGTGGTCAACTCCTGCGGCACTAGCCCGATCATCGAGCGGGTCGCCCGGTAATCCCTCACGATGTCGTGACCGTCGACTGCGACCTTGCCTTCGGACAAGGTCACGATCCCGCAGATGATGCTGATCAGTGTGGTCTTGCCGGCACCGTTCGGGCCCAAGAGAGCAAAGATCTCACCGCGGCGAATGTCCAGGCTGACATTCTTGAGCGCGCAAAAGCCCGAGGCGTAGGTCTTCGACAGATTTGAGACCGAGATGATGGGCGACATGGGATGGAACAATGGCTGATGCATGCGACGATACCCTGCTGCACCGGCGTCTATAAGGCTGAATGTGGCGGATGGAGGGAAGTCCTCGCAGGTAGGCGCCTGACCGCAGCCTTGGCAAACGAGCGAGCCGACCTCACCAGCACAACGACTTCGCGTTTTGCCCAGCGCCGGACACTCGCTGTTCGGCCCTTCCACAGCACCGGCTCCCCGTGCCAGCCTGCAAGCATGCCGATCCCGATCCCACCGCTGCCGC
The DNA here is from genome assembly GCA_046735815.1 of Pseudomonadota bacterium. GTDB lineage: Bacteria > Pseudomonadota > Alphaproteobacteria > Rhizobiales > Xanthobacteraceae > VAZQ01. The sequence continues at coordinate 1,108 of JBKPUA010000134.1, read as the reverse complement.
CGCTTCGATTGTTCGAGGCCGCCGCCCGGCACGAAAGCTTCCGGAAAGCCGCCGAGGAGCTCGGGCTGACCGCCAGCGCCGTCAGTCACGGGATCGATTCGCTCGAAAAATGGCTCGGCATCGAGTTGTTTCGGCGCCGTCCCCGCGGCGTCACCCTGACCCCGGCCGGTCGCCACCTGCTCCCCTACGTCTCCGAAGGCTTGTCGATGATCGCGCTCGGCGCGCAACGATTGCCGGGTCGGCGGACGGAGCGGCGTGTCGCCCTCAGCGTGGCGCCCACCTTTGCACAACGCTTCCTCGTGCAACGGCTGCCGCGCTTTCGCGCGCTCCATCCCGGCATCCGCCTTTCCATCGATACGTCGCATCGGCAGGCGCTGTTTCCGATGGAGGGCGTGGACCTATCGATCCGCATGGGCAAAGGCGCGTGGCCCGGTGTCAAATCCGAGCTGCTGTTCCGGGAACGGCTCATGCCGGTGGCATCGCCCGCCTACATGGCCTCCGTTCAACGCGACGGCGTCATTGATTGGCCGAAGGTCACGTTTCTTCGGGTATCGTCGCTCGAGAACGATTGGAACGCCTGGATCGAAGGCGCGGGTGTCCAACTCCACATCGGCGAAGACCTACATTTCGACACCGTCGCGCTCGCGATGGAAGCGGCGATGACCGGCATGGGAATTGCGATTGGCCGGCTGCCACTCGTAACTACGGAGCTGCATGCCGGCCGGCTGGTCAAGGTCGATGCCAGGGTGGTGGACATTGAAACCGGATATTGGCTCGTCGGCCCGGACGGCCAGGAAACGCGCCCGGCTATTCGCGCATTCCGAAAATGGCTGCTCGAGGAATCGCAGCGCTACCGCGCGGAAACCGGCTTGTCCTGATGCGGCACGAGCTGCGCCCCCCACGCGCAGTTGAGCCGATTTCAGCTCTGCCCTGAAACTATTCATTTGAGCTGCCGGCGGCTGCAGACGACATAAAGCTTGCAAGCGATCATGCAAGCGAGCCGCCGATGAGCAGCATTCCCTTTCACCTACGCGAGCGATCTCCAAACCCGGCCGAGGCCCACGCCACGCTGTGCCGACGCGCATCCAATGCCGCAATCCCGTCGCCA
>JBKPUA010000133.1:0-3000 GCA_046735815.1 Pseudomonadota bacterium | reverse complement strand
TCGCGCCGTCGCTGATGCGGGCGACCACCGCCCAGTTGGTGAGCCGCCGGTCCGGCCGCGTGCCCTCGGCGATTGGATAGATGACGAGCTTTGCCGCCATGCCGCCGGCGATGACCATGGAGCGGCCGGTGAGGAACGTGGGCCACTCGACCGCCCCGCGCCAAAGCATGGCGCCGTTCCAACGCGCGGGCCCTTCGTTGGGATAGAGCGTCTCGCGCACCAGCGAATGGATGCCGTCGGCGCCGATCAGCACGTCGCCCCGCGCGGTCGCTCGATGCGAGCCGTGGCGGTCGAAGAAATAGGCGGTTATCCCGCCTTCATCCTCGCGAAAGTGGCCCAGGCGATGGCCGGTGTGGATGCGCGACTCGCCGAGCCGCGCGCGCACCGCTTGGTAGATCACCGCCTGCAGCCGACCGCGGTGGATGGAGAATTGCGGCACTTCATAGCCGGCATCGGTGCCGCGCAGCTCGCGCCAGATCTCCTGCCCAAAGCGGTTGGTGTAGAACAGCTCGTAGGTGCGGATCCCCACCGCGTCGAGCCGCTCGAGCAGCCCGAGGTCGGCCAACTCCTTGATGGCGTGCGGCAGCGTGTTGATGCCGACTCCGAGCTCGCGAATGGCATCCGACTGCTCGTAGATCTCGCAATCGATGCCGCGCGCATGCAGCATGAGCGCAGTCGTGAGACCGCCAATGCCGCCACCGACAATGATGACCTTCATCGCCCTACTCGCCGCAACCACCAGCACTTACGCCCGATAATGGTTCGCAACATCGTGCCGGCGCAATGGTTTTCGCCCAACGTCGTTGACGTCGCGTCGGTGTAGCTCGCGGGATTTTGCTCCTATCTTGTTGTTATTGCGACGAAAGTTTCCGGTCAGGGGTTGCGCCGCGCAGGCGCTCTTGGGTCCGAAAAGCAAGGAGGTTGCCGCCGCTGTCATTTGATCGAGATCAAAGCCCGGATCGCCAAACCCGGCACGATACCGCCATCGACCGGAGGAGACGTTCAATGCTGCCGATGGAAATCGTCGTGCTCGCCCTCATCACGACCGCGTTCTGCGCATTCGCCGTGACCCTTTATTGGGCCGACCTGCAGACCCGCGGAGTGGGCAAGTAGCAGCGCATCCCCGCGACCGTGCTCTCTCAACCGCGCCGGCGGGTTCAGCCTCGTCCGCTGTGCGGGGTCGCAATGCTGGGCAGCAAGTCGACCAAAGGCAGGCGATGATCGCAATGGCGACGAGCATGGAAGCCGGAAGGGCGACGAAACCTACGGCGTGACCGAGCGAGTTAAGTGCGATGGCGATTGATCGGCATCGTGACCAAGTTCGATTTCCTGCGGGCCTTCGCTTTCACCACCGGTCAAATGGTGCCACACTATGACGCGTTGATGCGACGGACGGTTGCGAAGATGATGAGCGAGGCCGTCGTGCACGTCGAGCCGACGACGTCCTTGACGCGGGTTCTCCGGTTGATGGTGAGCCGCATGACCCGCAGCTCGCCGGTGATGAGCCCCGAGCGCCGACTGGTGGGGATGATCTCGCGCGAGGACGTCATGCGGGCGTTGCGCGAGGCGACCCAGGAGTAGGCCCTGCAAGTTCCCGTTTCAGCTTGCCGGCTATGCACGCGGGGCTTACCGGAGGCACGATCCGGGCATGACTTGAGATGGATCAACCGGACGAGCGCAAGCGCGCGATATTTTTTGCGCCCGGAAAAAACGGAGCCCTGGTCATGAAGGTCAAGGATGTGATGACGTCTCCCGTCGTGTCGGTCGAGCCGGACAGTTCGGTCCTGCAGGCCGTACGCATTATGCTGCAACGACACATCAGCGGATTGCCGGTGATCGACAAGGAAGGGCGTCTCGTCGGCATTGTAACGGAAGGCGATTTCCTCCGCCGGGCCGAAACCGGGACGCAGCGCCAGCGACCACGATGGTTGGAATTCCTGCTGGGGCCGGGCCGGCTTGCGGAAGAATACACGCGCTCCCATGGGCGCAAGGTCCAAGACATCATGACCGCCGACCCGGTGACCGTCACCGAAGAGGAGCCACTCAACGCGGTCGTAGGTCTCATGGAGAAGCGCCATATCAAGCGCGTGCCGGTGGTGCGCGGAAACGAAGTCGTCGGCATCGTCAGTCGCGCCAATCTCGTTCATGCGCTCGCTGGGCTCGCCCGTGACGCCAAACCCGCCTCCGCCGGCGATCGGGCGATCCGCGACCGGATCGTGGCGGAGCTGGCCGGCCAATCGTGGGCGCCGACGTCGCTCATCAATGTCATCGTGAAGGACGGCGTGGTGGAGCTCTGGGGCAGCATTACCGATGAACGCGAGCGCCAGGCCCTCATTGTTGCCGCAGAAAACGTCCCGGGAGTTAAGGCGGTCAACGACAATCTGACTTGGATCGACACCACGACCGGTATGCTGTTTTATCAATCGAACGAGGAGCCGCCGCAGGCGAAGGTGTCATGAATCAGGAGCCGTCTCCTGATCTTGGTCGATGGCGGGGGCCGTAAGTCCGGCGCGAGCTTGTTGCCATGGATCGATTCGGCGCGTCACCGTTTGCTTCCATGGTTTTTCTCTGGCCGGCGCTGGTCGCCGAGTCCACCAGCGAGCTTGCCTCGGCCGCCGCCAAGGAGCTGGTGAATTTCGCCGTCGGAGGGGTAGAGCAGCCGAGCGCCCGCGAGCCGCGCTGGGCGACGCGCAATCGCGTGGCGATCGAATTGCTGTCGCTGCGCGTGCGCGACTTTTCGACCGCCTCGGAAGGGCTTCCGACCCTGCTGTGTGCGCCGTTCGCGTTGCACGGCGCCACCATCACCGACTTTGCTCCCGGGCATAGTCTTGTCGAGGCGCTGCAAGGCGCCGGGATCACCCGCCTGTTCGTCACCGATTGGCGCTCCGCCAGGGCGGACATGCGCTTTCTCTCGATCGACAACTATCTCGCCGATCTCAACGTCGTGGTGGACGCGCTCGGCGGCAAGGTGCAGCTCATCGGACTATGCCAGGGCGGCTG
>JBKPUA010000132.1:0-8916 GCA_046735815.1 Pseudomonadota bacterium | reverse complement strand
TTGCTCAAATCGACGTCGTGCTCGTCCTGCAGCACGCTGCGCGCCCACACCCCGGTGGTGACGGTGTAGCCGCGGTTGACGCCGACGCGTTTGCCTTCGAGGTCCTTCGGCGCGCGGATGCCGGCTTTGCTGTTCACCAGGATGGCGCCGTGGTGAAACGCGCGCACCAGAAAAACCGGCACCGCGGTCATCGGCTTGCCGTGCGCCTTGGCACAGATGTAGGTGGTGATCGCCATCTCGCAGACGTCGAACTCGTTGCCGCGGACCATGCGGCGGAACGCGGCGATGAGCGGATCGACTTCTTCGAACGCGAATTCGAAGCCTTTCGGCTTGACCATGCCGTCCTTGAGCGCGCGGTTGTTGCCTTGCGTGCGGGTGACAGTTCTCAGCTTGAGAGCGGCCATGACCGGCGGGGGACGACAGTTAGACCGTTGTCTGCGCCACGCCGGGACGCGACGTGAGCGCCTCCTTGGCGACGTCCTTGAACGCCTGGTCCGGCGGGAGCACCACCGAGGCCGAGCGCACGCGGTGGTGCGCCGGATCGACGCCGGGCGGCACGACGCCTTTTTCCACGAGCGCCTTGGCCGCGCGCATCAGACGATGCCGCGCCATGATGATGCCGTTGTCGGTGGAGACGAGGTTCTCCTTGGTGCGGTCGCAGACCGGTCCCATGCTCTCCTGCAGCGACGCGTCTTGCATGGCGAAGCCGGCCACTCCGCTGAACGTCTTGCCGGCCTTCTGCGCGGTGCGGTCGATCAGATAGTCGTTGTCCTTGTTGGCGAGCGGCCGATAGCTGCCCGGGATGTACTTGCAGTGCACGCCGGCGCCGTCGCGCATGGCCGCGACCTCGCGCGCCGCGAGCGCGCGCACCGGATGGAAATCGTAGCTCCACGCCCAGCAATTCTCGTCGTCGATCGGGATCCAGAAGTGGCCGTGGATCGGGTGGTCACCGCGGGGCGGGATCATGGTGAAGCACGGCATCACCCAGGGCGTGATGCGCCAGTAGTAATTGCCGTTCTCGGCGTTGCGGCGCGCGCCGATATAGAGCCCGCCCGGCTGCTCCACCACCTCGAAGACGGGTTGCGCGTCGGAGAGATTATATTGGTTGCCCTTGGCGCCCTTGAACAGCGGATCGCTGCCGAGATCGCCGCGGTGCAGGAACGACACGTGGCTGGAATCGATCCCGCCCTCCATCGCTTGCAGCCAGTTGCATTCCTGCAGCCGCTTGGAGACGAAGACCTGCTCGGCCGGCACGGTGGCGAATTCCCATTCCGGCAGCGGCGGCTGTTGCTCGGGCGGCCCGAGATAGGTCCACAGCACCGGCCCGCGCTGCACCAGCGGGTAGGATTTGAGCTTGATCTTGCGGCAGAAGCCGCTCTCGACCGGTTCGGAGGGAACATCGGTGCACTGCCCGGTCACGTCGTATTTCCAGCCGTGATAGGAGCAGCGCAGGCCGCCTTCCTCGTTGCGCCCGAACCACAGCGAGACGCCGCGGTGGGCACAGAACTCGTCGATCAACCCGTAGCGGCCCTCGCTGTCGCGGAAGGCGAGCAACCGCTCCGAGAGGATCTTCACCCGCACCGGCGGACAATCATTCTCCGGCAACTCCTCGAGCAGCAGGGCGGGAATCCAATAGGAGCGGAACAGCCGGCCCATGGGCGCGGTGGGGCCGGTTTGCGTCAACAGGTCGTTCTGTTCTTTGCGGAGCATCGAATAAATCCGGGGCTGTTCCGATATATGGAACGCAGTTCCACTGTTAGATTAGGGCATTTGGGCGCCGCTCGGCAAGCCGCATTGACGAGCGCCGATCAACAGCACTCCCAGCCAGCGTCGTCGGCCACCACCAGCGCGGGCTTGAGCCAGCCGGGCGGCAGGTCGTCGAGCGCCACCTCCGCCACCGGCTTGAACACCTTGAACTGATGGCGCGTGTCGCCTTCGGTCCAGAACGCGATCACGGTCTCGCGTGGCGGACAACCGGGCAACGCGCAAGACACCTCGGACACGAAAACCGTCGCGTCGTCGCGGAGCTTGAAACGTGCGCGCGTCCACGCCTTCACCTGCTCGAGGGCGGCGACGTGTTCGGGGCGCTTGTCGAAGGTTTGCAGCATCATCAGGATTCGTAGATGGGGTACCGCGCCGTTGCAAATCGCGCTTGACCGCTGGAGGTCCCCTCCTAGAGTGCCGGGCGAAGAGAGACGATCGGCAGTGGAGATGGCTTCGGTGGTGGAAAAAGTGCTGGCGGCGGTGCGAACGGGCCCGAGCAGGACCGAGATCCGCGAATATCCGATGCCGGACATCCCGGACGACAGCGCGCTGATGAAGATGGAGGTCGCCGGCATCTGCGGCACCGACGTCAAGCTCTACAAGCAGCCGCCGACCAAGAGCCCCGTGATCATGGGGCACGAAAACATCGGCGTCATTGCGAAGGCGGGCCGTGAGTTCACCCGGCGCAAGGGCTTCAAGGAAGGCGACCTGGTATTTGTCGAGCACTACGTCATGTGCGGAAAGTGCGAGTGGTGCCATCTCGGCCAATACCGGCACTGCGAGAACACCGACTGGCGCAACAACCCGGACGGCATCCGCTACGGCTACACCTCGGCCGAGCGTGCGCCGCACCTCTGGGGCGGCTTTGCGCAATACGTGTATCTGCCTTGGAACGCTGTCGTGCACCACGTGCCGAAGGGCGTCACGCCCGAGCTGGCGGGCTTGGTGACCCCGATGGCGAACGGCGTCGAGTGGTCGCTGTTCGACGGCGGCGTCGGCTATAACTCCACCGTGCTCATCCAGGGCCCCGGCCAGCAGGGCCTGTCGCAGACCGTGATCTGCAAGCAGGCGGGCGCTTCCCTCATCATCGTCACCGGCACCTCCAAGGACGGCGCGCGCACGGAGGTCGCAAGGGCGCTGGGCGCCGATTTCACCATCGACGTCCAGAAGGAGGATCCGCTCGCCCGCATCATGGAGATCACCGGCGGCAAGGGCGTCGACGTCGCGCTCGACTGCACCGCGGGCGCCGGCACCATCCCGATCCTGCTCGGCGTGGAGGCGCTCAAGCGCAAGGGCGGCACCATCGTGGTGCAGGGCGAGATGAAGGAGTTTCCTAACTTCCCGCTGGAGAAGGTCACGGTGAAATTCATCACCATCAAGAGCGCGCGCGGCCACAGCTTCAAGGCCTGCGAGCTGGCGCTACAGCAGCTCGCCTCCAAGCGCTTCCCGCTGGAGAAAGTGACCACCCATCGGTTCGGATTGAAAGACGTCGATCTCGCGATCAAATCGGTCGGCGGCGAAGGCGTGCCCGACGTCATCCACGCCTCGCTGATACCGTGGGAGTAGGCGCTTCCCTTACCGCACCGGAAAATCGAAATAGGTTTCGGGGAACGGCTCGTTGACCAAGGTGAAATGCCACCACTCCTTATCGTAGGGGCGAAAGCCGCCGGCGGCCATCGCCTCGGCGAGCAGCGTGCGGTTCTTCTGTGCCTCGGAGCTCACGCTGCGGTCTGTCGGCCATGACTTCGGGCTGAAGAAATCGAACGGTGAGCCCATGTCGAGCTCGCGCCCGTCGGCACGCCGCACCAAGGTGAGATCGACGGTCGAGCCGCGCGAATGGCCGGAGCGCTCGGAGATATAGCCGTCCTTGAACAGGTCGCGCTTGTCGACGTCGGGATAGAATTGCGACTTGCGCCTGACGTCGTCGACCTTCTGTGCCCAGCGCACGAAGTGCGCGACCGCGCGCTGCGGCCGATAGCAGTCGAACACTTTGAGGCCGAGCCCACGCGCGGCAAGGCTGCTCTGCACCGCGGCGAGTGCGAGGGCTGCTTGCGCCGAGAGCAGGCAGCGCGCGTGCTCGTAGCCGTCGATCCGCTCGCCGACGAAATTGTTGTTGCCGAAGTAGCGCATGTCGAGGGCGAGCCCGTCCATAACCGCGGCTGTATCGACAAAGCCGGAAGGCGGCGGCGCCTGCGCCGCTGCGGCTTGCCCCGACAGCACGAGCAGCGCGAGCGCGACACCCGTGGAAGCGTTCATGATCGTATCCTCACGTGATCGAAGCTCCCGAGCACGGCTCGACACATCGGTACAATTCGCAACCAATATGTCAAATTAGTCCCGCGGCAGGCGTTTCCGTGTTAGGGTACCGCATGAATCCGAACAGAAGAGGTGCGCGGCCAGCCGCTTCCGCGGCCGGGTGCGAGCCCCCTTCTGCAACGCGGAGAGTCCCTTGAGCGATCACAAGTTCAAGGTCGGCGAACGCGTGCTCTACACCTCCGGGCCGTTCGGCCGCGGTGCGGCCGGGGGCGTCTATAAGGTCACACAGCTGCTTCCGTCCGAGGGCGACGACCGCCAGTATCGCATCAAGAGCGCCGACGAGCCGCACGAACGGGTCGTGAAGGAAAGCGAGCTCCACCGCGATGCCTGACCGTCGACACGCGGCAGCTGATTCCGAAGTTCGCATCAGAGATCGCCGCAAAGGTTTGCGAACTTCGGAATCGGGACACAAAGCGCGATGACGAATCGAAGAGAAGTCATCACGCTCTAGCGCGCGCCGATCCGTCACGCGAGGAACTTCGATATGCCGGACGAAGGCGACACCACGACGTTCGACTACGGTGCTCCGGCCGAGTTGTTCATGGCCAAGCGCAAGGGCGGCACCCGCCAGCCGCTGGGCTATCGCCGCTTCGCCACCGCGGCCGAGGCGATCCGCTTCGCGATCGAGGAAAATCCCGCCGTGCGCGCCCTCGGCGCCTGGATGCAGGTCGGGGATGATCGCTTCGACGGCGAGGAGATTCAGCGCCTTTACGACAGCAGCGACTATCCGTTGCGGCGCCGCGTGTCGAAACAATCGGCGCGCAAGGTTTGACGTTGTGGCCGCAAGCCCCTATATAGCGCGCGCAACCAGTTTTCGGCCTGCCTTGCGACGCTCCCGATTTGAGGGTGCTCAGCTAGCTCCCCAAAAACTCGGATGACCGGATGCGCAATATGCGCGCAGTCGGATTGATATGAGCGTACTAACCAAGGAGGCCATGATGGCCACAGGTACCGTGAAGTTCTTCAACACTCAAAAAGGCTTTGGATTCATCCAGCCGAGCGACGGCAGCAAGGACGTGTTCGTGCACATCAGCGCGGTCGAGCGCGCCGGGCTGCGCACGCTGGTGGAAGGCCAGAAGGTCAGCTACGACGTGGTGACCGAGCGCGGCAAGCCGGCTGCGGGCAATTTGCAAGCCGCTTAACCCACCTCGGATCGGCACGATCCGAATCCATTAGTAATGAACGCCCGGCGTCCTCCGCGACGCCGGGCGTTTTCGCACGACCCCGCGACGCGAGGGAACTTTCGCCGAGCGTCGTTCGTTGAGTAGTGCCGGTGGCAGACCGGAGGGGCTCATGCGACCGTGGACGATTCCAATTCTTGCTGCCGTCGCGTTGTCGGTTGCTGTCCCTTCGACGGCGGATGCCCGGCCGCGATTTGGATTGCTGGGCGTCGTGGCGGCGCCATTTGCGATGCTCAGCGGCTCGCGACATTCGTTCCGGCATCATCGCCGCATCGCGGCTCGCCCGTCGCTCGATCAACGCGGCGATGGTCGGGTCGAGCGCGCGCCTATGGCAGGCGCGCCTGCGGCTGCCCCGACCGCGCCGGTGGTGTTCTGGCCCGACGCGTCGGCTGACCTCGTCGAGTATCTGATTTTTCCGAAAGGTACCGACGACCGCTTCTGGGCCTACGGCTACGGCGCGATCGTGAATACGGCGTTCGCGTCCCCGGACGCCGACGAGGCGCGCCTTGTGCGCAGCCGGCGCGTCGCCGCCGGCGACGGCGAAGCCACCACGTCGAACGAGGCCGAGCTGTCGGCCCCGCTCTGCGACAGCGGCGCATCCGACGCCGACGCACTGATCGCGCGGATCGAGCAAGCCATCGAGCCGAGCCAGCAACAACGGGACGTGGTCGAGCAGCTGCGGAGCGCGTTGGCGCAAGCGATTGAGCGAATCAAAGCCACTTGTCCCGCTGCGAAGCCGAGCACGCTCGCGCAACGGCTCAAGGCGGTGCAGGACCGCATCTGGACAATGCGCGACGCGCTCCTCACCATTCGCTCGCCATTGGAAAAACTCTACGCCTCCCTGAGTGGCGAACAGCATTGGCGTTTGCACCGCGATGAAACGGATGCGCGTGGCGCCGGAGCGAAGCCGGCGGACGCAAGCGCTCAAATGTGCGGCGGGCCGGCAGCGTCCGGAGATCCATTCCAGGCAATCGAGCGCGCCATGGGCGCAGCAGCCGAACAGCAACGCGCGGGCTGGCAAGCGTTGCGGCAGACCTCGGGCGCGATGGCTCAGCTGATCGCCAATTCCTGCCCCACCTACCCGCTGTTGGGGCACATGGGCCGTTTCACTGCTGCCGCGGATCGCCTCGACGTGATGTTGTTTGCCGTCATGGCCATGAGCCCGGCGCTCGAGGTTTTCTACGATTCTCTCAACGACAGCCAGAAGCGCGGCCTGGGCTTGGCCATGCGTCAACGCAGGCCGCCGCCCGGTGCAGCCGCCGACGGCCTCTGAGATCGCCGCAACGCAAGACGCTGTTGCGTACGGATGGGGCTTGCACGCAGCCGCTTGACCATGCACGGCCGAGCGCCCAGATCGCCGATTGGTGATGGCGGCAATACCAACCGCTCATCGAGGTGAGGGTGAGCCCGCTGGTGACACGGGCTTTTGCCGCCATCGCACCTTGTCGGCAGCCGGGATGACGCGCGCGCCGAGATGTGCGACATGTTGCGTGTGGGCGCCGTATCGAACGGCAGGACCGTCACCGCCGAATGGGGCATCCGATTGGGCGGCGGTCATCCAATTGGGCCGCCGGCCGGGGCATCGGACCAATGGACGCAGACGCCACGCGCAGCCAGCTTGCCGCCGCTCTCGTGCGCGTCGCGGGCGGCGATCGTGCTGCGCTGCGGCTCGTTTATCAGGATACCTCCGCGAAGCTTTTCGGCGTCTGCCTTCGTATCTTGAAGGATAGAAGCGAGGCTGAGGACGTGCTGCAGGAGGTCTATGTCACGGTGTGGCGCAAGGCCGCCGCCTTTGACCCCAACCGGGCCAGCCCGATCACCTGGCTTGTGGCGATCGCACGCAACCGGGCGATCGATCGCCTGCGCTCGAGCGCGGTGAGCCGCCGCATGGAGCCGATCGAGGCGGCCGATGCGGTGAGCGATCCCGCCCCGGCCGCAGCCGAGCGGGTCGAGCTGGCGCAGCAGCATCAGCGTCTGGCGCATTGTCTGGAGGAGCTGGAGCCGCGCCATGCCGGCGCCATCCGCGCCGCCTTTCTCGACTGCGCCACTTACGAGGAATTGGCGGCGCGTATGAGCGTGCCGCTCGGCACCATGAAGAGTTGGATCAGGCGTGGGCTGTTGAAGCTGAGAGCCTGTCTCGAGCAATGAGCACGGACGACACCATCGACCCAGCTGACGGCGGCAATATCCTCGCCGCGGAATACGTGCTGGGCGTGCTCGGCGCCGATGCGCGGCGCGAGGTCGAGCGCCGCCTGGCGCAGGAGCCGGCGCTCGCCTCCGAGGTGGCGTTCTGGGAGGAGCGCCTCGGCGGATTGGCCGACGCGGTCGCGCCGGTGCCGCCACCGGCGCACATCTGGTCGCGGATCGAAGCCGCCGTTGCCGCGTCGCCTGCGCGGCCAGCATCGGTGTGGCAGAGCCTGGCGTTCTGGCGCAGCTTCGGCATTGCCTCGGCGACCCTGGCCGCGGCCAGCATCGCGGGGCTTGCCTATATCGGCCTCGTACCCTCGCGCCAACCGGCGCTGATGGCAACGCTCGCGGGCGCGAGCGGCCAGCCGAACTTCGTCGCCGCCGTGACCGCCACCGGCAACAGCCTCGTCGTGGTGCCGGCCTCGCTCTTGACCAACGATCCGCGCGCCGTCGAATTGTGGCTGGTACTCCCCAACCAACGGCCGCAATCGCTCGGCCTCATTCAGCCCGGGCAGCCGATCCGGCTCACCATTCCGCCCGACCTGGCCGGTCGTCTCACTCCGGACGCGGCGCTGGCGGTTTCGCTTGAGCCGCCCGGCGGCTCGCCTACCGGCCAGCCCACCGGCCCGGTGATCGCCAGCGGCAAGCTCACGAACCTGTGACGCGCTCGCCGGTCTCACCGGCGAAAAAGAGCGCCCCGCCCTGCATCCCAGCATGAGGCCCCCCGTATCTCCAGTCGCAAGCCGCTGGCGCGGCGCGACTGCAAAACCTACGGAGAAACCTCATGAAACTCTCACGCTCGATCCTGCCGACGGCGGCTGCCGTCGCGGCGCTCGCGTTTGCCGCGGTGGCGGCGACCCCGACGCTGGCAGAGATGAAGGAGCAGACCGTCACCGTCGGCGGCGCTCCCATGTACCCCTCCAAGAACATCATCCAGAACGCCGTCAACTCGAAGGATCACACCACCCTCGTCGCCGCGGTGAAAGCCGCCGGGCTGGTCGACACCCTGCAAGGGACGGGTCCGTTCACGGTGTTCGCGCCGACCAACGCCGCCTTCAGCAAGCTGCCGGCGGGCACCGTCGATAGCCTGCTCAAGCCCGAGATGAAGGAGAAGCTGGTGGGAGTGCTCACCTATCACGTCCTGCCCGGTCGCTACTCGGTCAAGGACCTGTGGGAAGCCTCCAACAAGGGCGGCGGCAAGGCCAAGTTCAAGACCGTGGAAGGCGAGGAGCTCACCGTCGAGTTCAAGGGTCAGGTGCTGACCATCCGCGACGCCAAGGGCAACGCTTCCCGCGTGACCATCCAGAATGTGTTCCAGTCGAATGGCGTCATCCACGTCATCGATTCGGTGCTGTTGCCGAGCTGACGGCACGACCCGCCGGCACGTCGGCGCAGCCAACGCCCACACCTGCGTCGATTTGGCCGAGGCCCGCCGCGGAAACGCGGCGGGCCTTCGCGTGCGGTTATG
>JBKPUA010000131.1:0-11364 GCA_046735815.1 Pseudomonadota bacterium | reverse complement strand
TGAGCCGTTCTCCGCCCTCGACGAGATGACCGCGCGCGATCTGCGCGCGGAATTCGTCCGCTTGGTGCGGCAGAATGGCAAGACTGCGGTGTTCATCACCCACCAGATCAGCGAGGCGATGGAGATCGGCGACCGCGTGCTTGTCTGCCATCGCCCGGCGCGCATCGCCTTCGAGGCGCGCATGGACCGTGACGCATCGGCAGACATGCGGGAGCGCACCCGCGAGAAAATTCTCGAGGTGCTTTCGATCGAAGCGCCGGCCAGCGCGTGAGGTGGCACTGAGTCCTCGAGGCTTCACTCGAAGCCGCATTGCCACGCGCACGCTCGCCCGGACGAGGGCGGACCGCCGCATTCCCTATTCACGATGTCAAACAGCGCACTCGCCTTCGCTGAAGCTTCGGCGGGCAGGCAAGCAAGCCCGCCATACCTTGGCGTCGGAGGGCAGTCTTCTTCGTTCCCGCGGCGCGTTTCTGTCCGCGGGTTCCTTGCTTCCGCTTCGCCTTTGTCCTTCCGCCCCGAATGAGGGGCGGCGGAGCGCCGGGGCGGGTCACTGGTAGTTCCGTCGCGCTTGCGAGGCGCGACGCCTAGTCCTCCCGGGCGACGGGAGGGCGCCTCTCGGCGCTCCACGTGGCGATTTTCGGTTGCGGGACCGGCGCTTCGTCTTCCGGCAGTGCCCACCGGAATCCGCGCCGCGACTTAGCCCACGGCCGGGCATAACGTCCCGACCGATCGGTCCCGCGCCTCCCGTGGCCGCGGTTCGCTCCGGGGCCTCGGGACGCCACACCTCGTTCCGCCCTCAGGGCATCTCCGGAGACGCCCCTCGTGAGCGAGGTTGAGCGCATTTTTACTACAGATACGAATAGTAGTCAAGAATAAAATTCGAACTGTGGTGACGGGATGGGCGAGCACTGCCGGTCCCATCGTCGCTGACCCGTCAAAATTCCCTCAACAGGCGGCCATGTCCCGCGATGCGATCGTGCACGCCGGTAAGGCGAAGCGCATCCCAGATGCAGGCCTGCGCGGCCGCCATCACCGTGACGCCGAATTCACGCTCCAGTGGCTCGATCGCTTCGATCACCGGCCAGTGCGGCGAGGGAAAGAAGATCGCGTCGGCTTGCGGATGCGCGCGCATCAGCGCACGGCCCATCTCGAGCGCGGCGCTCACGGGAATGCGGCCGAACTCGGCGATAACCTTGCCCCATCCCATGGCGCCGAGGACTTTGCAGCCGTAGCGTTCCGCATCGGCAATCAGCCGCGCGTCCTCGCGCGCGGCATAGGGGTGCGCCACCGCCACGTTCCGGCAGCCGAGCGTCTTGGCTGCCTTCTCCTGCGCAGCGGTGCTCGACGAGACTTTGACGCCGAGCTCGGCGGCGAGGATGCGGAGGGTGTCTCCCGCATTCTGCCGGCCGCGCGCGAGATTGACCGGCACGCCGCCGAGAAAAACGATATCGACGCCGGCGGCGGCGAGCTCGCGCGCGGCGTGCAGGCTCATGTCATAGGCTTGATCGACTTGCCCCGCGCTCGGCTCGGTCACGCTCAGCGTGGTGATGACGAGCGTCACGCCGGGCGGAACGAGCTTGTAGAACTCATAGGGGAAGATTTCTGCAATGCGCGGCGGGCAGGTGTAGCCGATCCGCGCGCGGCAGCCGTAGGCGTTGGCGCGCGCTGCTGATTGCGGAGTCGCGGGTTCCATCTTCTGATCCTGCGGGTGGGCGTCGCGGGAAACTGGTGACGCGTTCGGCTGCCGATGTTACAACAGATTTTGCCAAGTCAGGGAATGGCGGCAAAATCAACCGGCACAAGTGCGACCGGAGAACGCGATGACGAACCGCCCACGCAGTCCGATGGGTCAGTGCACATCGCTGGCGTCTATTGGATTCTTTCTACTGTCGATCATGGCCGCCGTTTCGACTGCGACCGCGGGCGAGCCGGTCAAGATCGGCATCTCCCGCACCATCAGCGATGCCGGCTATTACGTCGCGGACGCCATGGGCTTCTTCCGCGACGAAGGCATCGACGTCTCGATCACCGGATTCAATTCCGCGGCGCAGATGATCGCGCCGCTCGGCACCGGCGAACTCGATGTCGGCGGCGGCACCGTCTCGGCCGGCTTCTACAACGCGGTCGGGCGCGGCATTCTCATCAAGATCGTGGCCGACCAGGCGTCGATCAAGCCGGGCTACGGCTATTCCTCCCTGATGGTGCGCAAGGACCACGTCTATTCCGGCCGCTACAAGACCTTCGCCGATCTCAAGGGCATGAAAGTCGCGATCGGCGCGCCCGGCACTGGCACGGCCTCGGCCCTCAACGAGGCGCTGAAAAAGGGCGGGCTGAAATACGGCGACGTCGACGTCGTCTATATCGGCTTCCCTGAGCACCTGCCGACTTACAAGAACAAGGGCATCGATGCCAGCATCACCAACGAGCCCACCATGACGCGCGCGATCGAGGAGGGCGTGGCCGTGCGGGTCGCCGGCAATGACGAGACCTATCCCGGCCAGCAGACGGCGGTGACGTTCTTTTCCGATCAGCTGATCAAGAGCCGCCGCGATTTGGCCGAGCGGTTCATGCGCGCCTACCTGCGCGGCGTCCGCATCTACAACGACGCGCTCAGGGATGGGCATCTCGCCGGGCCGAAGGCGGGCGAGGTGATCCCGATCCTGGTCAAGTACACCACCATCAAGGACGAGAGCATGTTTCGCCGCATGATTCCGAGCTATTGCAATCCCGACGGCGAGGTGAACGTGGCGAGCCTTAAAAAGGATCTCGACTTCTTCCGCGAGCTCGGCCTGATCGAGAAGAAGGACGTCAGCGTCGAGGGGGTGGTGGACGCTTCCTTCGCCAGAGCGGCCGTGGCCAGGCTCGGGCCATATCAGCCGGCCAAGTAGGAGCCGATGCCATGAGCACGCGCGAGCAGAACGACTTTCTGACCCAGACCGGGCCGGGCACGCCGATGGGCGACTTGTTCCGGCGCTATTGGATTCCGGCGCTGCTGTCGCAGGAGATCCCCGAGCCCGATTGCCCGCCGGTGCGCGTCAAGCTCCTTTCGGAGCGGCTGCTCGCGTTCCGCGATACCCAAGGGCGTGTCGGCGTGATCGACGAATTCTGCGCCCATCGCGGCGTTTCGCTCTGGTTCGGGCGCAACGAGGAGAACGGGCTGCGCTGCGCCTATCACGGCTGGAAATACGATGTGACCGGCCAGTGCACCGAGGTCCCCTCCGAGCCCGAGGCGAGCGGCTTCTGCAAGAAGATCAAGGTCACGTCCTATCCGTGCGTGGAGCTGGGCGATGTCGTCTGGATCTATATGGGGCCGCCTGAGCACAAGCCGCCTTTGCCCGGCTTCGAATGGGTGAGGGTGCCCCATTCCCATCGCTTCGTGTCCAAGCGGCTGCAGGAGTGCAACTACCTGCAGGCCATGGAGGGCGGCATCGATTCGGCGCACGTTTCGTTTCTGCACCGTCACGACCTGCGCAGCGATTCGCTCCACGTCGGCAAAGGCGCCGAGCTCACGCGCGAGACCGACGCGCGCTTCGAGGTGGTGGAGACGAGGGGCGGCATGGTGATCGGCGTGCGCCGCCCGGCGCGGGAGGGCCATCTCTACTGGCGCATCACGCAGTGGATCATGCCGTTTCACAGCATGATCCCGCCGTACGGCGAGAACGCGCTCAACGGCCACGCCTGGGTGCCGATCGACGACGAAAACTGCATGTCCTGGTGCTTCACCCACCATCCGACCCGGCCGCTCACCGCGCACGAGCTCGACACCATGCGCAACGGCGGCGGCATCCACGTCAAGCTCATTCCCGGAACCTTCCGGCCGGTGGTCAACAAGGACAACGACTACATGATCGATCGCGTCGCCCAGAAGACGAACAAGTCCTATTGCGGCGTCGCCGGGATCGCCATGCAGGATGCCGCCATCCAGGAAAGCATGGGTCCGATCCAGGATCGCAGCATGGAGAATCTGGTCTCCACCGACAACGGCGTGATCATGGCGCGCATCCGTCTGCGCAAGGCGGCGCTCACCGCGCAGCAAGGCGGCGAGCCCGACGGCATCGATCCCGCGACCCACGCGGTACGCTCGGCCTCGATCGTGCTGCCGGACAATGTCAGCTTCTACGAGGCTGCGGCCGACGCGCTGAGGGCGAAAGAAGGGGTGGCGCATACCTCGGTGTGAGCGGCGGTAAGATCGCTCGACAATACAATTGCGAGTTGGGAGGAGAACCGATGAAGTGCACGGCGAAGCTTGCATGCGTGGCGGTGCTGGCGGTGGGTTGCACCGCGCCGTTATCCGCGGTCAACGCCCAAACCGGAACGAGCGCGTTCGCGGGTCTCGATCCCGTGGTCATCGAGGACCTCGTCGCCGCCAACCGCATCCTGGCGAACGAGAAGGTGCTCGACGGCTTCGGCCATGTCAGCGTGCGCGACCCGCGTAATCCCAACCACTATCTGATGTCGCGCTCGATCGCGCCCGCGACGGTGACGGCGAACGACATCATGGAGTACGACCTCGACAGCAATCCCATCGATGCCAAGGGGCGAGGCTCCTACAAGGAGCGCTTCATCCACGGCGAGATCTACAAGGTGCGGCCCGACGTCAATGCCATCATCCACAGCCACTCGCCCACCGTGGTGCCGTTCTCGGTGACGAAGTATCCCTTGAAGCCGATCCTGCACAATGCGGGGTTCCTCGGCGACGGACCGCCGGTGTTCGACACGCGTACGGTGGCCGGGCCGACCAATCTCCTGGTCGAGACCCCCGCGCTCGGCAAGGCGATCGCGCAGACGCTGGGCAAGGCCAATATCGTGTTGATGCGCGGCCACGGCGATACCGTGGTCGGTCCCAATGTGCGGCTCGCGACCTTCTGGGCCATCTACGCGGAGGTCAACGCGCGCCAGCTCGCGCAGGCGATCGCGATCGGCGGGCCGATCACCTTCATCGAAGGCGACGAGCAAAGGCTCGTCCACGACACCATGTCAGGCTCCTACGAGCGCCCGTGGCAGATGTGGAAGCGCGCCGCGATGCAGCCGCAATAATGCGGCGTGTGGTCGGTCGGCGGTGCGCCGATGAATGCCGTCGGCGGCAATTCTTTCGATGTTGCCAGCTTCGTGCCGATGCGCCTCCTTGGCGAGGGTGTCTGGGGCCGCGTTTACGATCTCGGTGACGGCACGGTGCTCAAGATCGCGCGCGAGCAATGCGCGGGCATCGGCAGCGGTCGGGCGAAGATCGAGAACGAATGCGAGGGGCTCACGCTGCTGGCGGCCGCGGACGTGCTCGCCGGCCTCGTTCCCGTCGTGCGTGGGCGCGGCGATATTCCCTCTTCCTCGCCGCTTGCCAGGGAGGGCTTCGCTGTCTGGTTACGCATGACGAAGGTATCGGGACGCACTATTTCCGCGGACGATATCGACGAGCTTTCCCGCCACGAGCAGTCCAGGATCGGGGGCGATCTCGGCGTTGTCCTAGCGCGCGTGCACGCGGGACTGCGCCATGCCTTGGCGGTCGCGCGCAGGAGCCTTCCGGCCGTCGGCGCGGTCGAGACCTATGCGGACGTCGCCAATGCCGCCGCGCGACTGGGCGACCCTTTCTACATGGATGCAGTCGCGCAGCTGACGAGGGCGCGCTGCCGGATCCCATCCGAAGTTTTGCGCCACCCGATTCACGGTGACTTCAACAGCTCCAATATTCTTGTCGCGGAAGATGGCCGCATATGCGGCATCCTCGACTTCGCGGAGTGGCGTGCCGATTTCCCCGAGAGCGACTTCGCCCACATGCTGCAGGAGTTGCCGGCGCTGTCGCATGATGTCGTTGCATCCTACGAGCGCGAAAGCGGCTTTACCGCCGATCCGCTGCGGCTCACGCTCGCCTCGGCGGAGAACGCGCTCTTCGGTGCGGTCATCGCCGAGCGTCAACGGGACATGCACAGCGCGCAATCACGCCGGCAAGCCCTGACGGCAGAATTGGAAAAGCTTCCAGGATGAACCCGGTTTGTCCTGACCGCATGCAATGAGCGCGCTGGATATTGCTTCCGCTGGGCGGCAACTCTCCGTCATCCGCCCGCCTTGTGCGCCCGCACCGGCACCGACATCGCGCCAATCGGGTCGATCTGCGCCAGCATCATGTCGCCAGGCTTGACCGGGCTGACGCCTTCGGGCGTCCCGGTATAGAGCACGTCGCCGGGATAGAAGGTGTAGAAGGTCGAGCCCCATTCGATCAGCTTTCGGCAGTCGTAGATCAGCTGCTTGGTGTTGCTGTTCTGCTTGAGCTCGCCGTTGACCGAAATCCGCAGCGGCACGTCGTCGGGATCGGGAATTTCGTCGGCGGTGACCAGCCAGGGACCGAGCACGGAATAGGTGTCGATCGACTTGCGGAAGCTGCGATCCTCGGGACCGCGTGCGGTCATGTCGAGGCCGATGCAGTATCCGGCGACATAGTCGAGCGCCTTGTCGCGCGGGATGTCGCTACCCTCTCTGCCGAAGATGATCGCGAGCTCGACTTCATGCTCGTTGCGCCGTTCGGGAAAGCGGATGGCGACGCCCTCGGACGGGCCCACCAGCGACGAGTTCGCCTTGAGGAACAGGCCGGCGGTGCCGATGGCGGGCGACGGCTTGGTGTTCTGCGTCGCCGCCCGCGCCGCCATCTCCTCGATATGCGCCTTGTAGTTGGTCGGCGCGGCGACGAGCTTCGACGGCCGCGCCACCGGCGACAGCAGCTTGACCTCCGCGAGAGGCTTGCCCGACGACTTCGACGCCATCTCCTCGAGCCGCGTGCGCCAGGCGGGGAGCGCCGTGATCACCGCGTCGCCTTTCATGGCGTAAGGCGCCGCCGCCCTGATCTGGGCTTGCGCGGGCGTCACATCGTGCACCATCCCTCCGCGCACCACGCCAAGCTGGTCATCGTCGTAGCGGCATAGCCTCATGTCGTTCTCCCGTGTGAGCAGCCGATCCGTCCCGCCGGCCCGGCAGAAGATAGTTCGAGTGGTAGCCGAGCCGCGGGACTTACCTCGACTTGAAGATGTCCTTGAACAGCCCCTGCCACTTCTTCTGCTCTTCCCCGGCGAAGATAGTGGCAATGATTTTCCGTCCCTTCAACATCTCGCTCACATGCGCCGGGTTGAGTGGCACATCCGATCGGGTCGGCATGCGGCCGCGCTGGGCGAGGAACTGCTCGGCCTCCCGGCTGAGGATGAAGTTGGCCGCCAGCAGCGCGGCCTTGGGATGCGGCGCCTGCGCGCTGACGCCAACCGAGCCGAAGAACAAGGCGACCGGATCGAGCGCCCAGAAATCGATCGGCGCGCCGGACAACTGCACGTTGGCGCTGAGAGACGCGTAGTTGTTCAGCGCGAGCCAATATTCGCCGGCGCCAACGGAGCGTGCGAGCGCCAGATGCCCGTCAACCATCACGGGCTTGAGCACTGCCACCATGTCCTTGAGCAGCTTCTTGCCGCGCTCCTCCCCGTAATAGGCGATGATCGCGCTCAGCCACTCGTCGTCGGTGTCGTCGAGCGCGATCTTGCCGGCCCATTCCCTGCGCTCGAGGAACTGCTCGTAACTTTGCGGCAGCTCCGATCGTTTCACCAGGTTGGTGTTGTAGGCCGGCATGTTGTAGTTGGCATAGACACCGTACCAGCGCCGGTTCGGATCGCGCGCCCGCGCGATCAGGCTCTGCGCCTGCGGCGGATCGAACTGCAGCAGCGCATCGTTGGGCAGGCGGTTGACCGTGGTGGTGACCGCGAGATCCCAGCTGCGCTGGCGTGCGCGGCTCTCGATGGCGATGCGAGCGAGGATGATCGAATCCGACGAGCGCACGTAATTGACCTTCACGCCAGCCGCGTCCTCAAACATTTTCCAGAGCGGGAGCCCCTCCTGCTCGTTCATCGAGGAATAAATCGTCAGCGAGCCCTCGCCGCGGGCGCGGGCGGCGAGATCGGCGAGCATCCAGGACGGACTTGCGTTCGTAGCGAGATTCGCGGAGGCGTCCTGGGCGTCCGCGGCCGGCGCGCCGGCGGTCAAGCCGAGCGCGAGCGCAGCGGCGAGACGTAAGGCGCATCGACCCGGTAAGCTCGTGTTCCGCCGCCGCATCGCTCAATCTTCGGTGAGGCCCATGTCCTCGGCGAGCTTCTTGTATCGGCCGATGTCGAGGGCAAGGTACTCGGCGAAATCCTTCGCGCTGCCGCCACGGACGTCGTAGTCGAGCGTGGAAATCTGCTCGCGCACCTTGGGATCGGCCAACGCCGCGTTGGCAAGCTCGTTCCAGCGCGCCACGATGGCTTCCGGCGTTTCCGCCGGTGCTGCTAAGCCGCACCACGGGACGACCTGGAAGCCGGGATAGCCGAGCTCCGCCATTGTCGGCACGTCCGGGAGACGCGGCGAGCGCTTGAGCCCGGTGGTCGCGAGCGCGCGCAGCTTGCCGCTTGCGATATGGGGCGTGGCGGCCCCGGTGCTGGTAATCATGAATTGCACGTTGCCGCCGAGCAGCGCGGTGAGCGCGGGCGCGAGCCCGGCAAACGGCACGTGCACGGCGATGTTCTGCGGCAGCCCGGCACGGTGAAACAGGCTGATGGTCGCGAGGTGGTGCGGAGAGGCATAGCCGCCGGTCGAGTAGTTGAGCCCACCGGGCTTGCTGCGCATCAGCGCGATCAGTTGCTCGACGCTGTGCACCGGCAGGTCTTCGCGCACCAGTAGCACCAGCGCAGCGTCGGCCATCAGCACAACGGGAGCAAAATCCTTGACGGCGTCATAGGCCAGGTTGCGCTTGAGCGCCGGCATCGCGCCATGAGTGCTGGTGGTAGCGACAACCAGGGTGTGACCGTCGGGCGGCGACTGCTTGGCGGCCATGACGCCGATGACGCCGGTCGCGCCGGTGCGGTTGTCGATGACGATCGACCAGCCCTGCCGCGCGCCAATCCACTGCGCGATGATGCGCGGGATGCCGTCATAAGGCCCGCCCGCGGGATAGGGCACGATGAGGCGGATCGGCTTGCTCGGATAGGGTTCGGCGGCGGCACTGAAAGATAAGACCCGCACGCCGGCGATCAGCGCGGGCGCCGCGAGAAGCTTGAATGCGCGACGGCGGCTCAAAGGCATTGGCTTCACCTCGAACGACGATCGCAAGTTAGCATAGACGCGACGCTAAACATGCCAGCAATCGCTAGCGTGGTGGACTTGAAGTTCCTACGATTGCCACCTGATCAGCATTCGCTTCGGCCCACTTTGCGGACTCAAGTCGGGCATTTTCCGAGGTCCGAGAAGTGCCATAACCAGAATTCGGCAGCCCAACCATAGGTCGTCGGCATGACCAAGGAGTGAGATCATGACCACGCGAATCCTGGCACTTGTGGTTGCTGTGGCGTGCTCCTTCGGCGGAAGGGCAGCGTCCGCAACAAATCTCAAGTCGTTCGACCCGGTCGCACTTCGAGACACCGTGGAAGCAACAGCTAAAGAGCTCATGCTGCCCGGCACCATGGTTCTGCTACGCACGCCGCAGGGAGAGTTCGTATTCGGCTACGGCACGACGGAGCTGGGCGGCACGACGCCGCCGCGAGCAGATACGCATTTTAGGATTGCCTCGAATACCAAGACGATGACGGCCGCCGTGATCGTGCTGCTGGCCCAGGAAGGGAAATTGCGTTTCGACGATCCGGTCTCGAAATATGTTTCCGGGGTTCCCAATGGCGACAAGATCACCATCAGCCAGCTCCTTAAGATGCGGAGCGGCCTGTTCAACTATACCTCCGCGCCCGAGCTTGCCGAAAGCCTCGACCATGACCCGGCCAGGGTTTGGACCACGGAGGAACTGCTCGCCATCGCATTCAAGCATCCGCCCGTCTTCGCTCCGGGAACGGAATACGACTACTGCAACACCAATTATGCGCTGCTCGGTCTCATCACCGAGAAGATTGAAGGCGCGTCGTTGGCCAGAATTTTTCAGGATCGCCTCTTCGGGCCACTTGGTATGAAGGACACCTTGCTCCCTGCCAGCACCTCGAACACCATACCTGCACCCTACGCACACGGTTATCTGTACGGCAGTTCCTCCTACGCTTTGGCGGATGCGCCCTATCCCGCCGATCTCATCGCTGCGGCCAGGGCGGGCACGCTCAGGCCTAACGACGACACAGGGCAAAATCCTTCCTATGCCTTGGCGGCCGGTGGCGTCATCTCCACCACCGATGATCTCGCTATCTGGATGCGGGCGCTGGTCGGCGGCAAAATTCTCGATGCCGACTATCAGCGCCAATGGCTCGACAGCCCTGAACCGGAGGATCCAAACAAGCCTCTCGGCCAGAAATACGGGTATGGGATCGGTCAGATGACGTTCGGGCCCAACAGTTTGTATTTTCACGGCGGCGAGATGCCCGGCTACAACTCCTTCATGGGCTACGATCCGGTCAGCGACGTAACACTGATCGTCTGGACCAACCTGACCATATCACTCGACGGAAAGCCGACGGCCAACTCCATCATGCTGAAAATGCTCGACCGGATTTATACGGTGTCGCCGCTTCAGCGGAACCAGTGAGACGCGATGGTCCGCTTGGAGGTCACTTCCCGACTCATGCACCGCAGCAACAAGCCCTCTTATTCGATCACCTCGTCGGCCAGCGAGAGCAGCATGGGCGACGGCTCAATTCCGAGCGAGCGCGCGGTCTTGAGGTTGAGAGCGAAGGCGAGCTTGGTCGGCCGCCGTACCGGCATGTCGGCGGGATTCTCGCCGCGCAATATGCGCGCCGCATAGGATCCCACCTGGTGGAACTGCTCGCGAATGTCCGCGCCGTAGTTCATGAGCCCGCCCTCGGCGGTGAACTCACGCCACGGGTAGGAGGTGGGCACGCGATAGCGGGCAGCCAGTCCGATGAGCCTGGCACGGTTGTTCCCGAACAGTCCATCGACGCCGATGTGCACCAGGTCGATCTGCTCCTTCGCTACGGCCGCGAAGGCGTCGTCGAGATCGCTCGGGCTCGACACTTCGAAGACGCGCAGGCGCATACCGAGGAGCTTCGCCGCGGCCTCCGCGTTGCGGAGCTGCACCTGCGTTTCGAGCGGATTGCCCCGCTGGACCAGCAACGCGATGGATTTCGCCTCAGGCACAAGCTTGTGCAGGAGCTCGAGCCGCTTGGCAGCTACTTCGACATTGAAATACGCGACCCCTGTCAAATTGACGCCGGGACGGCTGAAGCTTTTGACCAGCCCGAGCTCCACCGGGTCGGAGCCGATCATGAACAGGATCGGAATCGTCGATGTCGCGTCCCTGGCGGCGGCGGCGAGTGCCATGCCGCCGGGTGCCGCGAGGACCGAGACGCGTCTTTGAACGAGCTCGGCGGCGAGCCCCGGGAGGCGGTCGTATTGCTCATCGGCCGAGCGATA
>JBKPUA010000130.1:0-15887 GCA_046735815.1 Pseudomonadota bacterium | reverse complement strand
AGCGACACCGCGACCGCCGCCGCCAGCGCGTCGGCGATCTGGCCGAGGCGAGGAGCGTGCAGACCGGTGGACACACGCTCCGACTTAAGATCGGGTCCGGACATGCTGGTCATGTTCGTGGTCGCTCCCGCCGAGCCCGGCCGTTGTGTAGAGCTGCGACAGTCCGCGCTGCGCGCGCGTGCGAGTGCCGTGCAAGACGGCACTGAGCCGTGCGTCGTTGGCGGCCAAGGGCGCACGATCCGCGTCCGGGTGCCACAGGTGGATGACGCCGGTGGCGAAGCGTCCATCCTTTCGACCCAGCCCGCAGCGCAGCAAGCGAATGAGCAGATCGGAATCCTCCCGGCCCCAGCCGTTGAAGCTGGCATCGAAGCCGTCGACGCGCTCGAGGTCGGAGCGCCAGACCGCAAGATTGCAGGAGCGCGCGCCGCGCCACCGCCGCGCCTCGAGCCGGCGCAGCGGTCCGAGCGGGAGCCGCAGCATGCCCACCAATCGATTGACGTCGCCGCGCAGGCGTTCCGCGATCCATCTGCTGAGCGCCCACGTCTCCGGCCGCAGCTCATCGCGCAACACCGCGGCGGTGAGCTTCGGCGACAGCAGGACCCGGTTGCCGGTCACGAACCATCCGCGCTGCGCCAGCTTGCGATGGGTCGCCAGAAAGCCGGCGGGCGCGACGCAATCGCCGTCGAGAAAGACGCAGTAGTCGCCCCTGCAGGCGAGAATCGCGCGGTTGCGGATCTCGGCGGCGCGAAATCCCCGGTTCGCCTGCCATACGTGGCTGAGCGGGACGCCGAGTCGAGGGCGCCAACTGTCCACCAGCGCGGCAGTGGCCGGCCCCGAGCCGTCGTCGGCGACCACGACCTCGAAATTGCGGTCGCTCTGGCGCGACAACGACGACAGCACCGCCGCGAGCGCATCCTCGCGATTGTAGGTGGTGACGATGACGGATACGAGATCAGGCACCTCGGCGCTGCTCCAGCCTTTCAACCCTGCATCCCCCGCCCCCGCTGTGATAGCGTGCGGCGCGGTCGCGCTCAACAACGAGGGAACATGCAAAAGATATCGGCCTATATCCTCGCCTTTAACGTGGAGGAAAAGATCGCGGCCGCGGTATCGAGCGTGTTGTGGGCCGACGAGATCGTCGTGGTGGATTCTGCCAGCAGCGATCGTACGGCGGAGATCGCGCGCAGCCTGGGTGCGCGCGTGATACAGATTCCCTTCCACGGCTTCGGCGAGTTGCGCAATCGCGCGCTGGCGGAATGCCGACACGAGTGGATCTTCAGCCTCGATTCCGACGAACGCTGCACGCCGGAAGTCCGCGACGAAATCCTTTCAATTCTGGCAGGCGCGCCGGCGCACGATGCCTATCTGGTGCCGCGCCGCAACTACATGATGGGGCGCTGGATCAAGGGGTCGGGCTGGTATCCCAACTTTCGCCAACCGCAGCTCTTCCGCCAGGGCGCCATGCGCTACGACGACAATGCCGTGCACGAGGGCTATGGGCTCCTGACGCAGAAGCCGCTTGGACGCTTGCAAAGCGCCATCTGGCAGCTGCCGTTTCGCAATCTCGAGGAGGTCATCTACAAGATGAACCGCTACTCCTCGCTCGGCGTGAAACGACTCGAGGGAAAACGCGTGTCGATGGCAGGGGCGCTCGGGCATGGGATCTGGTCGTTTCTCAAGCATTATCTGTTCAAGCACGGCTACCGCGACGGCTGGGCGGGATTCGTGATCGCGCTCGGAAATTTCGAAGGCACGTTCTACCGCTATGCCAAACGCTACGAGCAGATGAAGGCGTGGTCGGCGCCGGCGGCCGCGCCGCTGCGACGGCCGACTCCTTCGCCCGTAAGCTTCCCACCGACAGAGAGCCGATAGCCGGCACGCGCAGCATGCGACGAACCACATCCGCTCTAGCGGTTGGGATGTTCTCTCAGACGTCGGCGCAACGCCCGTGAGGCGTTGCGCGCGATCCTAAACGGCAGGCCGAGATAATATTTGCGCGCGATATCCCAGCGCTCGCGCGGCGTGACGGCAATGGCGGCATCACGCGGCGCATACCAGCCGTTGTTCTCGACACGGCGTATCAGGCGATAGCCGGCAGCTTTGAGAAACCGATGCTTATCGAGATTACCGACATGATCCTCGAGCAGGACAAGGCGAGGTCGCCAGCGCGCGAAATCGAACCCGCTCAGAACCTCGAGCTCGTGGCCCTCGACGTCGACGGAGAGGAAATCGAGCGGCGCCGGAGCGCCCGCCTCGCTCAAGATATCGTCGAGCGTACGCACCGGCACCTCGATCACCCGATCGGCTTTCGCCCCCGGCGCCATGCGATCGCGATCGAGCGCGGACAAGGCGCCGGCGATGTGAAGGTGCATGCGCTGGCCGGCGTTTTCGGGCGACGAGCACGCGACCGCAAACACCTTCGCAGAGCGTGCGCGCTGAAGCTCGTCGGCGAGATCGGGCTGCGGCTCGATCAAGATGCCGGTCCAGCCGAGTTGCTCGAGATGCCAGCTCTGCGATTCCTGCCGCGGCCGATTGGCGCCAACCTCGACGAAGAAGCCGGAGCGGGCTTGCCGAAAAAATTCCCGCACGAGCTCCTGCTCGCGTCCAGCAGGCACTCTCCTTGCCACGATCTTCTCCGCACGCTCCGATGGCTTATTGCCGGAGCATGATCTTTTCCGAAAACCGGTATCCACCCCGGATCAAGTCCGGGGCAAGCTTTTTCGGCATCATGTGCTAGCTCGTTTGCGGCGCGGGCGTCTGGCGCGACCGCTCGACGATCCTGCTCGTGCTGAAGCCAGGCGCGAGATCAACCAGGATCACTTCGCCGCCATCGCCCTCTACCAGCTCGCGGCCCACCACCTCCTCGCGCCGGTAATCACTGCCCTTGACCAGGACCTTGGGGCGGATGCGGCGGATCAACTCAACTGGCGTGTCCTGATCGAACACGACCACCATGTCGACGGCCTCGAGCGCCGCCAGCACCTCGGCACGCGCGTGCACCCCTTGCATCGGCCTCCCCTCACCCTTCAGGCGCGTCACCGACGCATCGCCGTTGAGGCCGACGATCAGGCGGTCGCAGGCCGCACGCGCCTCGGTGAGGAGCTTGACGTGGCCGGGATGCAGCAGGTCGAAGCAACCATTGGTGAAGCCGATGCGCAGGTCGCGCCATTCCGCGAGCCGTTCCGACAGGACCGACCAGTCGAAGACGATCTTCTCCTCACGCGCGAGCGTGGCGGCGGGCAGAATGCGGGAGCGCAGCTCCGCCGCCGAGACCGCGGCGGTCCCGCGCTTACCGACCACCACCGCCGCGGCCGCGTTGGCGGCGCGCACGGCGACTTCGTAATCGACCTTGGTGGCGAGCATCACCGCCAGCGTGGCCACCACGGTATCGCCCGCTCCCGAGGTGTCCTTCACCTTGACCGGATAGGCCGGCACATGGACCGCGGAACCACTGGCCGGCACAAGCATGACGCCGGCGCTGCCGAGCGAGGCCACGATCGCGCCGGTCTCCAGCTGACGGTTCAACTCCGAGGCCGCCGCAATCACCTCCTCGTCGGTCGCCGTGCGCCGGCGTGTGGCGTCCGAGAGCTCCTTGCGGTTCGGCTTGATCACGGTGGCCCCGCGATAGATCGAATAGTCCGCGGCCTTGGGATCGACGATGACCGGGATCCGCGCAGCGTTGGCGGCGTCGATGATCTCCCGGATGAGGCGTGGCGCCAGCGCGCCCTTGGCGTAGTCGGAGAGGACGACGCTTGCCGCCCGCGGCAACGCTGCCAGCGTGCGGTCGATCAGGGCCTTCTCGGTCCTGCCATTGAGCCCTTCCACCGTTTCCCAGTCGGCGCGCAGTAAGTGGGTCGAATGATGCTCGGAGACGAAGCGCACCTTGCGCGTGGTCGGGCGCGCCGGATCGACCACCAGATGGGGCTCGATCAGCGGCTCGGCCGCGAGCGCTCGCATCAGAGTCCGGCCGGCCTCGTCCTCGCCCACGACCCCGAGGAACACACAGCGCGCACCGAGCGCGGCGATATTGCGTGCCACGTTGCCGGCGCCCCCGACGGTAACCTCGCTCCGCGACACCGCCAGGATCGGAGCCGGCGCCTCTGGCGAAATCCGCGAGACCTCGCCATAGACGAAATCGTCGAGCATCAAGTCTCCGATGCAGACGATGGTCTGCCCGCAGATAAGCTTGAGCGCTTCGTCGAAATTGAACATGCGTTGTCGCCGGACTGCTGCCGATCCTCGCCGCCTCAGCGTTAGCGGTCGGCCTGATTGAGGAATGACTTGACGCCGCAGCTCCCCCTCCTCCGGGGCGGTGAAGCCGGCGTTGTAGCCTGCCCGGCGCAGGTTTTCGACCTCGGCCGGCGCGAAACATTGAGACTAATGCGGACCGCCTGCCCGCCTCCTTCCCCGACCGCCTCCCGCCGCAACCTCGGCATCGACCCCGAGCCGGCGGGTTCGCGCCCTGGACAGGCCGCGCGGCGCAAGCTAACGGCTTTTCGGCCTATGATCGAACCTCGTATAGCATGAGTGCGGATGCGCTCTATGGCGGTAGACGATATATCCCGCCTCAACTCTGATGACCCACACCGCAACCTCGCGGCCGATTCATGGATGAATCGCCAATTCTGATCGTGCCGTATATGTGGATCGGCGACTTCGTTCGCTGCCACACGGTCGTCAAGCTGTTGAAGCAGCAATTTCCCGCCCGTCCCGTGGACATGCTCACGACCTCGATGGTCGCGCCGCTGCTCGACTATATGCCCGGCGTGCGCAAGGGCATCGTGGTGGATTTGCCACGTACCCGGCTTGCCTTGGCGCAGCAGCACGCGCTGTCCCGCAGGCTGCAGGCGGAAGAGTACGGGCAGGCGTTGGTCATGCCGCGGACCTGGAAATCCGCCTTGGCGCCCTGGCTCGCCGGCATTCCCCGTCGCACAGGCTTCGCCGGCGAAGCCCGCTTCGGCCTGATCAACGATCTGCGCTTCGGCGAGCGGCGACTCCCGCGCATGGTCGACCGCTGCGCGAGCCTGGCCTTGTCCAAGAACGCGGACACGCCGGCCGAATGGCCCTTGCCGGAGCTCGAGGTGCCGCTGTCTGAGCTCGCGAACTGGCGCCGACGGCTGGGACTTGTGCCCAATGGCCGCCCGGTCGTCGCGCTCGCGCCGGGGGCGGTCGGCCCTTCCAAGCGCTGGCCTGCGACGCACTACGCCGAACTGGCGCAACGGCTTGCCGCCGAGGGGAATTGGGTTTGGATCGTCGGCGGACCCGGTGAGAAGGAGCTCGCCACGGAGATCGCGGGTGTCGGCGGCAGCGACATCCGCGATCTCAGCGGAGCCGATCTACGAAACGCCATCCTTGCACTCGCCGCAGCTGATGCGGCGGTCTCCAACGATTCCGGCCTGCTGCACGTCGCGGCGGCGCTCGGCACTCCCGCAGTCGGCATCTTCGGGCCGACGAGCCCCTGGCACTGGGCTCCGCTCAATCCCATCGCTGCCGTCATCGAGGCGGCAGGCGGACCGCCCTGCCGGCCGTGCCACAAACCGGTCTGCCGGCTCGGCCATCATCTCTGCATGCGCGAGATTTCGGCCGAACGGGTCGCCACCGCGGTTCGCCGGACCATCGCTGCCGTGCCGGCGCAGCCGTCGGTCTGAAGCCCCAGCGCTCCCGTCGCAAGAAGGCCTATGCCAGGCTCTCGAGCGCGGCGATGACTTCCGCGACCGCGACCTGCTCGCCCTTGCCGCCCACGACGGCGATCGGTCCCGATCCAATCGGCCCGGTCAGCCCCGGCTCGGTGCCAAGGAAAATCCCCACCAGAGGCACGCTGAGCGCCGCGGCGAGATGCAGCAGGCCGGTATCCACCCCCACGACGAACGATGCGCCCGCAATGAGACGCGCCATGTGATCGAGCGGTTGCCGATCGGGCACCTGCGCGTTGGCGAGCGCCATCGCGATACGCTCGCTGCGCGCGCCCTCGGCTTGCGTGCCCCACGGCAGCACCAGCGCGCTGCCGCGCGCCGCTAACGCCTGGCCGAGCGCAATCCACGATGCTTCGGGCCATTCTTTTTCGGGCCGCGCCGTCGCGTGCAAGAGCAGGCCGTAACCGCCCCCCGAGGCCACTAGGCTCTTGCGCGACAGCCCGAAATCGATGGCGCCGTCCGGCGCGTAGCCGAGCGCTCGGCCCGTCAACAGGCGATTGCGCGCAATGGCGTGCAGGTCGCGGGCGACGCGGTGCCGCACGTCGTACGACCACGACGCCGGCCGCTCGCGAATGCTGTCGGCGTCATAGCCGTGGCGGCGCCCCAACGCCAGCCGCGCGATGATCGCCGACCGCACCAGACCCTGCGTATCGATGACGGCGTCATAGCGCCGCGCGCGCAAGGCGCGCCGGAAGGCGGCGATCTCCCGCCATGTCGACGGCACCAACGCTTGTCTCCGCCAGCGGCGCGACGCCACCGGGATGACGCCCGCGAGAGCCGGGTGAAGGCACACGAGCGGCGCGAACGCCTCTTCGACCACCCAGAAGAAGCGCGCGTCCGGCCGCTGCCGGCGCGCCTCGGTCAACGCCGGCATGTGATGGATCACGTCGCCGAGCGAGGAGGTCTTGATGAACAGGATATCCGACATGCGAAGGCCCGCGGCTGCCACACTAAGTTAGTGCGCGCGGCCTTGTCAGCGCGCGAGAACCGGTGCATGCACGCGGCGGCCGATTTTTCAGCGGACGAGGAGCAGCAATGGCGGTCGATCGCAGCGGGCCCGCGGCATGACGGTTCTGATCACCGGCGGCGCCGGCTATATCGGCAGTCATATGGTCCATGCTCTGGTCGATGCCGGTGAGCCCGTCGTGGTGCTCGACAATCTCACCACCGGTTTCGAGTGGGCAGTGGCACCGGGCACAACGCTGGTGGTCGGCGACAGCGGAGATCAGGCGCGCGTCGCCGCGCTGATCGCCGAGCATCGAATCGACGCCATCATCCATTTCGCCGCCTCGATCGTGGTGCCGGACTCGGTGCGCGATCCGCTCGGCTACTACCGCAACAATACCGTGAACTCCCGCGCGCTGATCGAGACCGCGGTCAAGCAGGGGGTACGCCATTTCGTCTTCTCCTCCACCGCGGCCGTCTACGGCAACCCCGCGCGCATGCCGGTGCGCGAGGACGATCCTACCGTGCCGACGTCGCCGTATGGCTCCTCGAAGCTGATGACCGAGATCATGCTGCGCGACGCCGGCGCTGCCCATGGGCTGCAGCACGTTATCCTGCGCTACTTCAACGTCGCCGGCGCCGACCCGCGCGGCCGCATCGGCCAGTCGACCAAGGGCGCCACCCATCTCATCAAGGTCGCGGTCGAAGCCGCGCTCGGCCTGCGGCCGAAAGTAGACGTCTTCGGCATCGACTATCCGACGCCGGACGGCACCTGTATCAGGGATTATATCCATGTCTCCGACCTCGTCGCCGCGCATTTCGATGCGCTCGCCTACCTGCGCGGCGGCGGCGCCTCCACCACGCTCAATTGCGGCTACGGGCGCGGCTTTTCCGTGCTGGAGGTGATCGACATGGTGAAGCGCGTCTCCGGCGTCGATTTCAAGGTCGAGCGCGCCGGCCGCCGACCAGGCGATCCCGCCCAGATTGTCGCCGACTGCGCGCGCGTCCGTGCGCTGCTCAACTGGCACCCGGAATTTAACGATCTGGAAACTATCGTCGCTCACGCCTTGGCATGGGAGCGCACGCTCGCGCGGCGCGCCGGCTGACATACGGCGTGCGCGTCGATTCCGCTTGAAAACCTGCCCGGCCTGGGCAAGAAGGCTCGCTGCAGCGCCGCGGCTTGCCGCGCGCCGCGCAACGGAACTTGCATGTTAGCATCGTATTTCCAGCGTCTGTTCGCCGACCCCACCAGCACGCCCGCGTTGATCCGGCGCTTGCTGGTCGAGCAGGCCGCGGGGCAGTGGCGGCGCTACGCGCTCGCATTCGGCCTGATGGGAATCGCCGCGGCCAGCACCGCACTGGGCGCGTATCTGGTCGGCGACGTCATCAATCAAGCCTACGTGCACAAAAATCTTCCGGGGATCATCATCCTCGCCCTGGTCACCGCCGTCATTTTCATGATCAAGGCGATGGCCACCTACGGACAGGCGGTTTTTCTCGCGCGCATCGGCAACGCGATTATCGCCGAAAATCAGCGGCGCATGTTCGACAAGCTGCTCCAGCAGAATGTCGGCTTTTTCGGCGACCGCCACAGCTCCGAGTTCATGGCGCGGCTAACCACCGGCGCCGCCGCGGCGAGCCAGGTACTGAACCTGCTCATCACCTCGATCGGCCGCGACCTGCTCTCCCTGATCGGGCTTGCCGCGGTCATGGCGGTGCAGGACCCGGTGATGTCGCTGCTCAGCGTCATCGTGGTGCCCCCGGCAATGCTGATCCTGCGCAAGATGATCCGACGCATCCGGACCATTGCCCATCATCAGTTCACCGGTAACGCGCGCATTCTCGAAACCCTGCAGGAGACCCTGCAAGGCGTCCGCACCCTCAAGGCGTTCACGCTCGAAGACCACATGCGCGAGCGCTTCGATGCCCATGTGGCCGAGCTCGAGAAGGAATCGAACAAATGGGCGCGGGTCGCGTACCGTTCGGGGCCGCTCATGGAGGCGCTCGGCGGCTTCGCGATCGCCGGGGCGCTGGTTTACGGCGGTTTCCGCGTGATCGAGACCGGGGCCACACCCGGCCAATTCTTCTCGTTTCTTGCCGCCTTCATGCTGGCCTACGAGCCGGCGAAGCGGCTCGCCCGCCTCAATATTGATCTCAATAGCGGGCTCGTCGGCGTGCGTATCCTGTTCGACGTCATCGATCACCCCCCGACCGAGCCGTCCGACGAGGACAAGCCGCCGCTCAAGCTGTCGGCTGCGCATGTTGAATTCGCCTACGTGAATTTCGCGTATCGTCCGGGCGAGCGGGTGATCCGGAATCTGTCCTTCGTTGCGGAACCGGGCAAGGTTACCGCGCTGGTCGGCCCCTCGGGCGGCGGCAAGTCGACCATCCTCAATCTGATGCTGCGCCTCTACGAGGTCGACGGCGGCGCCATCACCATCGACGGACAGAGCATCTCGGCAGTCTCGCGGCGCTCGTTGCGCGGCCAGGTCGCCTATGTCGGGCAGGACGTCTTTCTGTTCCGCGGCTCGGTGCGGGAGAACATCGCGCTCGGCCGTCCCGATGCCACCGACGCCGAGATCGTCGCCGCCGCCAAAGCGGCCTACGCACACGACTTCATCACCGCGTTTTCGCGCGGATATGATACGCCGGTCGGCGAGCACGGCCTGCGGCTCGCCGGCGGCGAGCGCCAGCGCATTTCGGTCGCGCGCGCCCTACTCAAGGACGCGCCGATCATCCTGCTCGACGAGCCGACGGCGTCCCTCGATACCGAATCCGAGCGGCAGGTGCAGGGCGCGATCGAGCACCTCTGCCGCGGCCGGACCACAATCGTGATCGCGCATCGCCTGCATACAGTCGTCGACGCCCACCGCATCTTCGTCATCGAGGATGGACTGGTGGTGGAATCCGGGCGTCACGAGGAGCTGCTGCGCAAGGGCGGACGCTACGCCTCGTTCTATCGCTTGCAGTTCCGCGACCAGGAGCCGGCCCCGCCGATTGCCATTGCATCTTCCGCGTGAATTCTCGCCAACTGAAAGAGAGATCATGAGCACTGCCGTCGCCGATGAGGCCAATCAGAGCTACGTCATCCCGCCGCCGAGGCAGGCCGCGATCCCGGTCGCCGGCGGCGACAAGATGTTTCCCGTGCGCCGCATCTGGTGCGTCGGCCGTAACTACGAGGAACATATCCGCGAGATGGGCCACGACGTGCGCGACCCGCCGTTCTTCTTCGCCAAGCCGGCGGACGCCATCGTCGGCGACGGCGCGAGCGTGCCCTATCCGCCGCTCACCAAGGACATGCATCACGAGGTGGAACTGGTGGTGGCGCTCAAATCCGGCGGCCGCAACATTCCACTCGAGCGGGCGCTCGATTGCATCTACGGCTATGGCGTCGGCATCGATCTCACGCGCCGCGATCTGCAGATCGCTTCGCGCGACATGAAGCGGCCGTGGGAGATCGGTAAGGCGTTCGACGCCTCCGCCCCTTGCGGGCCGCTGCAGCCCGCCAGCAAGATCGGTCACCCGAGCAAGGGACGCATCGCGCTCAAGGCCAACGGCAAGATTCGGCAGGACGGCGACTTGGCGCAAATGATCTGGAAGGTGCCCGAGGTCATCGTCAAGCTCTCCGAAATGGTCGAGCTTGCGGCCGGCGACATCATCATGACCGGCACGCCGTCAGGCGTGGCCGCGACGGTCGCCGGCGACAAGCTCGAATGCGAGATCGAGGGCGTGGGCAAGCTGACGGTGACGATCGGCCCGCCGCTCAAGTAGACGACGGACGACTGAGGACAGACGACGGATGAGAATGTTCTCTCTTCCGTCGTCTGTCGTTCGGCTATTTGATCAATCCCTCCGCCTTGAGCGCCTCCTGCACCTTCGGGCGCGCGGCGACGCGGCCGACATAGGCCTTGAGGTTCGGCCATTTGGCCAAATCCATCTCGATGCGCGTGGTCCAGCGCAGGATCGTGAACAGATAAGCGTCCGCGACCGTGAACTTGTCGCCCATCAGGTACTGTTTGCCGGCGAGCCGCTTGTCGAGCCAGTCGAAGCGCTTGCCCAGATTCTCCTTGGAGATGGCCTTGTAGGCGTCGGGCGTGGTGGGCCGGAAGATCGGACCGAAGCTCTTGTGCAGCTCCGAGGTGGTGAAGTTGAGCCATTCCTGCACGCGATAGCGATCGAGCGAGCCGGCGGGCGGCACGAGCCCGGCGGCCGGGTTCTGGTCCGCGATCCACTGCACGATGACCGGACCCTCAGTCAGCCGTTCGCCGTCGTCGAATTCGAGCACAGGGACTTGGCCCTTGCCGTTAATGGTCCAGTAATCGACACCGGATTTGGTCTTCTTTTCCTGGTTGTTGACCTGCTCAAGGTCGAATTTCATACCCGCTTCGCGCATGACGATGTGGGGCGAGAGCGAGCAGGCGCCGGGCGCAAAATAGAGCTTCATTGTTCATCTCCTTGAAACCGCCAGCTTTATCTTCCAAGCGGGCGGTGGGGGGCCGGACCTTGCATCGGCGAACGGTAGCGCGCAAGGCGCGGTTCCATTCATGGAACTCGGCGCGGGTTTCGCCGTTAAGGGTTCGGTAACCAGCCGGGAACCAGTCTCGATCGTGCCGGGCAGCTCTGCGGGATGCCCAATGGGATCAGTCACCGAGCCTAATCGCAATCACGACCTCGCCTCGACCATGGCCGAGCGCATCACGGGAGCGGGGTCGGACGCCGACGCGCTCAAAGCGTTGCGCAAGGCCTATCCTGAAACTCCGCTGGCCGTGCGGGTGGCGGCGCTGGCGTTGCTCGCGCGTCGGAGCGGAGGCGACCAGCCTCACATCCCGAGATAGGCCTGCCGCACCCGATCGTCGGCCAAAAGCTGCTCGCCCGCCCCGGAGAGAGTGATCCGCCCGTTCTCAAGGACGTAGGCGCGCGAAGCGAGCCTGAGCGACACCGCCACGTTCTGCTCCACCAGCACGCAGGTGAGGCCTTCGCGATTGAGATCCCGGATCGTGCGCAACACGTGCTGCACGACGGCCGGCGCCAAGCCCAGCGACGGCTCGTCGAACATGACGAGCTCCGGCGCCCCCATGAGACAGCGGCCGATCGCCAGCATCTGCTGCTCGCCACCGGACAGCGTGCCGGCCGCCTGCCCCGAGCGCTCGGCCAACACCGGAAACAGCGCGAACACCCGCTCGAAATTGCTCGCACGGCGGGCGTGGGCGCGCGGCAGCATGGCCCCGATCTCGAGGTTCTCCGCCACCGACAGCCTCGGGAACACTTGGCGGCCCTCCGCCACCTGGCCGATGCCAAGATTGCAGACACGGTGGCTTTCCCAGCCGCCGATCTCGACGTCGCGGAACGTAATGCTTCCCCGCGCCGGGCGGTGCATCCCGGCGATGGTGCGGATGAGCGAGGTCTTGCCGGCACCGTTCGCCCCGACGATCGCGACGATCGCCCCCTCCTCGATCTCAAGCGAAACGTCGTCGAGCGCCTGAGCATCGGCGTGGAAGACGTCGAGGTGATCGACCTGCAGCATCAGTCGACCGCCTCGGCACCGAGATAGGACTGCACCACCGCGGGCTCTCGCACGACCGCCGCCGGAGTGCCCTCCGCGATCGCTGCGCCGTGGTGCAGCACCAGCACGCGCGCGGCGAGCACCATGACCGCACGCATCACGTGCTCGATCAGCAAGATCGTGAGCCCGGTTTCGCGGTTGAGCTCCTTGAGAATCAAGACCATGCGATCGGTCTCCGACGGTCGCAGCCCCGCCATCACCTCGTCGAGCAGGAGCAGCTTGGGGTCGGTGGCGAGCGCGCGCGCGACCTCGAGGCGCTTGCGGTCGGGCAGCGTCAGCGCCGAGGCGGGCTGATGGCGCCTGCCGAACAGATCGAGCTGCTGCAGCACGTCGTGCGCTCGGCGGCGCGCCGCGGCGACGTCGTGGCGATGCAACAGCGCGCCGATGACGACATTGTCCTCAACCGAAAGCGCCGGGAACGGCCGTACCAGTTGAAAGGTGCGGCCGATGCCGCGGCGGCAGATTTCGTCGGGCTTGAGCCGGTCGATGCGCTCGCCGGCGAAGGCGATAGAGCCGTCGTCGGGCGCGAACACGCCGGCAATGATGTTGAACAAGGTGGTCTTGCCGGCGCCGTTCGGGCCGATAACGGCAAAGATCGAGCCTCGCTCCACGTCGAAGCTCACCTTGTCGACCGCGAGCAGGCCGCGGAAGCGCTTGCTGACCGCACCGACGGAAAGGAGCGCCGTCACGACCGCTTCTCCATCACGCCGAGCTTGCGCGCGAGCCACGGCCAGATGCCGTCGGGAAGCACCAGCACAACCACGAGCAGGCAGACGCCGTAGAACACCTGCTTCGCGCCGGGCGCATCGAGCCCGAGCATGGTCAAAAACTCTTGCATCATCTCGGACAGGCCGGTGAGCAAGAATGCGCCGACGACCGGACCGAACAGCGTGCCGACGCCGCCGATGATCGGTCCCAGGATCAACTCGATCGAGCGCGAGATGTGAAACACCTGCTCGGGAAATAGGTTGTTGTAGTAGAAGGCAAAGAACACCCCCGCCACTGCGGTCATGCCAGCGGAGATGATCACCGCGTACATCTTGTAGCGGAACGTGTTGATGCCGAGCGAGCGCGCGGCAGCCTCGTCCTCGCGGATCGCGAGCCAGTAGTAGCCAACGCGGCTGCGGAGCAGGACATGGCACAGCACGAATGCCGCCACCGTCAGCGCCAGCATGACGTAGTAGAACATGGTCGGATTGCCGCGCAGGTTCCAGAGATCGTTGCGGGTGTAGTTGGCGACCGGCAGGAAGAACCCGCTGGAGCCGCCGACCCACCTGAAATGATCGAACCCGATGCGCGCGAACTCCGCGAAAGCGATAGTGAGGATCGCAAAGTAGACGCCGCCCACGCCGAAGCGGAAGGCGAGAAAGCCGATGAGGGCGCCGCAGGCGACCGCGATCGCGATCGCCGCCGGCAGCCCGATCCACGGCCCGATCCCGAAGTGCACGTAGAGCGCCGCCGTCGTGTAGGCGCCGAGCCCGACATAAATGGCGTGGCCGAGCGAAAGCTGGCCGGCAAAGCCCATCATCACGTTCCAGGCCTGGCCGGTATAGGCGAAGTAGAGAATGATGATGAGCACGGTGAGCAGATAGTCGTTGGCGAGCCATGGCGCTGCGACGAGGATTACGAGTAAGAGGGTGAGCAGCACGAGGCCGCGGCGCGAAACCCCCTCGAAGAGCCGCCTCACCACGACAGCCTTTTCCCCAAGATGCCTTGCGGCCGAAACAGCAGCACCAGCACCAGCAGGCCGAAGGAGAACATACTCTTGGCCGAGGGCGTGAAAAACAACCCCGCCATGGCCTCGGTGAGCCCGATCAGCACCCCGCCGAGGAGCGCGCCCGGCATCGAGCCCAGCCCGCCGGTGATCACGATGATAAAGGCGAGCAGCGTCAGTGCGGGTCCCAGCGCCGGCGTCACGTCGAACAGCAGCACCAGCATGGCGCCGGCGGCGCCCACGCAGGCGGCGCCGATGCCGAAGGTCAGCGCGTAGAGACGCTTGACGTCGAGGCCGACCACGAGCGCACCGGTGTAATTGTCGGCGCAGGCGCGGATCGCTTTGCCGACCGGCGCGAAACGAAAGAACACGAACAAGGCGCCCGCCACCAGCAGGCTCGCACCACCGGCATAGATCTTGGTCGCATCGACGATCAGCGGGCCGATGAGAAAGCTGTCGAAGGCATAGGACGTCTGCACGCTGCGGGCATCGGGCCCGAACACGATCAGCAGCACGTTGACGATGATGATCGCGATCGCGACCAGCAGGATGAACTGACTGTACTCCGGCCGGTTGATGAACGGATTGATCAGCCCCGCCTGCAAGGCATAGCCCAGCACGAACAGCACGCCCGCGATCGGGACCATCATCACCAGCGGGTCGAGCCCGAAGGCGCCGAACAACACGATCGCCAGATACATCGCGATCGTCATCATCTCGCCGTGGGCGAAATTGACCACGCGCACGACGCCGAAAATGACCGACAGCCCGAGCGCCATCAGGCCGTAGACAAGCCCGGTCAGCAGACCGCTGACCGCGACATTCAGGTAGATTTCTGCGGCCACCGACCGGTCCTGCAAAGCGAGGCTCCGGCCGCGCTGGCGGCCGGAACGAGATCGGCGCGAGCTAGTGTCCCGATTCCGAAGTTCGCATCATTCGCGCGGCACCCTGGTTTGCGAACTTCGGAATCAAGGGACACTAGCAACTCTATGATTCTAGTGCCCCTTTTGAACCCGAAGTTCGCAATCGCGCTCGCAACAAAACGTGTGCGAACTTCGGGTTCGGGACACTAGTTTCAGCTGCGCTTGTCGTAGGGGCTCATCGGCAATTCGGGCTTGGCGTTGGACGCCGCTTTCGGCGCCACGGTGACGAGCTTGCCGCCGCGGTTCTGGATCGCCGCGTTCTTGAGCTTGTCGTTCTGACCCTTGGCATCGAACTGGATGCCGGGACCGATGCTGACATTGTCGGTGATGTTGGTCGTGCGGATGGCATCCGCGAGCGCCTTCGGATCAGTCGAGCGGGCGCGCTTGTAGGCGTCGGCCGCGACCAAGAGCGCCTCGAACGTGAAGATATGATTGGTATTGAGATTGATGCCGGGATAGGCCTTGGCCAGCGCGGCCTCCAGCACCGGGCTCAGCTTCTTGTTCGGATCGTACCAGGGCACGAAGCTGAGCGGACCGTCGGCGAGCTTGCCCAGCGTCTTGAGATATTGGTCCTCGTACCAGCCCGGCCCCATGCTGAGCACCGCCATCGGGGTCCAGCGCTGCTTGACCATTTCCCGCGTCAGGAGGATCGCGTCATTGAGGCGGCTGACCAGCAGCAGCGCCTCGGCTCCCGTCGCCTTGGCCTTGGACACCTCGACCGAAAGGTCGCGCGCGGTGGGATCGTAGGCGATCTGCTCGACGATCTTGTACGGCATGTTGAACTTCGGCATCACGCCACTGATGCCCTGCTGCATCGATGTGCCGAAGGTGTCGTTCACATGCATGAACACCACCGACTTCGGCACCACGCCGGTGGCCTCGAACAGCTCCTTCTGGTTGGTGAAGGCGTCGCTCAGAATCATCGGCGCGGTCGGGAAGTTGCGGAACACGAACTTGTAGCCCTGCTCGGTGATCGGCGGTGCCGCGGCGATGTTGATGACGAAGGGAATGCCCTTCTGCTCGGCGACCTGCGCAATCGCCGTCGATTG
>JBKPUA010000129.1:0-2704 GCA_046735815.1 Pseudomonadota bacterium | reverse complement strand
GCTGATCGGCGCCATTGCCGCGATGTCGCATCTCAATTCCGAGCGCGGCTCGCCCGAGCGAGGCATGTGATCACCATTGCGTGAGTTCCCGATCTGCGGCGCCGAAAGGCAAACACTGCGCACGCAACAGGCAACATTAGCCGCCGTCTGAATCAGATTTCCGCCAGCGGCAGGGCCGCCCCCGCCCGCAGCACCGCTTCGGATTGCGCCGTCGGCCGACCGGCGCAATCATTGAGGACGAGACCCGGTAGCAATACTAGTGGGGCGCGGCTCGCCTTCGTTGCCCGCACTAGGATCCGGATCGCCGGCTCCCCGGCCTTGGAATGCACCGGTAGTACCGTCGCGGCCCCGAAGGCGGGATCGAGCGCGCGCACGACCTCGCCGAGCCCGTCCGCCCGCCAGATCAGGGTGAGGGTTCCGCGCGGGTGCAGCAGCCGCGCCGCGGTCTTGATCCAAGCGCCAAGCGTCCCGCCGGGATCAGCGTGGGCGAGACGGCGCCGATCGTCGGGCGATTGCCGTTGCCGCACCGGATCATTGAACGGCGGATTCATGAGAACGCGCGCGACCGATTCGGGCGCGAGCCCCGCTGCCACAAACGCCCGCGTCGGAGCCGCGACATCGAGCACGGCTGCGCTCACCCGTGCGGCAAGCCCGTTCAATCGCGCGTTCTCCACAGCGAGCGCGGCGAGATCGGCGTCGACCTCGACCAGCGTGATCATGGCGCCGGGAACGCGCAGCGCGACCGCCAATCCGGCGGCGCCCACGCCCGCCCCGAGCTCCACCACGCGCTCGCTCTCCCGCGCCGGGCATGCCGCCGCCAGCAGTATGGCGTCGTGCCCGATCCGGTGTCCGCGTCGGGGCTGCTTGAGCCGAAGCCGGCCGCCGAGCGCGCCATCCTCGGTGACTTCAGCACGCATCGGGCCGAAGCTCGTGGCCTAGTCCGGCCTCTTCGAGCAACCGGCGCGCGGCCATGACGCAGCATTCGTTGACAAGAATCCGCCGCGGCAGGATGCCGAGGGAGCCCTCCAGCACACTCATGTTCTGATCGAGCAGCAGATGGGGAATGTAAGCGGCATCGAGCAACGCCTGGACCGCCGACACGAGCACCGCATCGTTGGTGCGGACGAGCTCGCGCCACATGCCTTCTTGCTCGAACGTGTCGCCGGGCTCGTTCAATGTGCTGCCTCCCTCAACCCTGTCGTCGCGTTTCCTCGCCCGGCGCTCCCTGCGCCAGATAAGCGATCAGCTTCATTTCCCGCCGTCCCCGGGTCACCGTATCGAGCACAAGACCGGCGACGATCGCGATGAAGGCCAGCAGCATGAGCCCGGTGGACAGGATCGCGGTGGGAATGCGCGGAACGATCCCCTGCTCGAAATACGTTACGAAGATCGGGAACGCGAGCAGGATGGAGGCTACCGCCAGCGCGATGCCGATCGCGGAGAAGAAGCTCAGCGGCCGCTCCGAACGGTAGAGCCCGACCACGGTGGACAGAATGCGCATGCCATCGCGCCAGGTGCTGAGCTTGGAGGTCGATCCCTGCGGCCGGGCGTAATAGGGCGTCGGGAGCTCGCCGACCGCGAGATCAAGCTCGAGCGCGTGCACCGAGAGCTCGGTCTCGATCTCGAAGCCGCGCGAGAGCACCGGGAACGACTTCACGAACCGGCGCGAAAACACGCGATAGCCGGAGAGAATATCGCTGAAAGGCGCGTCGAACACGGAGGCGAAGAACGCGGTGAGCAGCCGGTTTCCGGTGCGATGCCCGGGGCGATAGGCGGCCGCCTCCTCTTCGACACGCGCCGCCACCATCATGTCGAGGCGGTCCGCGACGAGGCGCGCGATCAGCGCGCCCACGCTCGCGGCGTCGTAGGTGGCATCGCCATCGACCAGGACGTAGATGTCAGCCTCGATGTCGGCGAACATCCGCCGCACCACGTTGCCCTTGCCCTGGTGCGCCTCGCGCCGCACCACGGCACCGGCGACACGGGCGACCTCGGCGGTGCGATCAGTGGAATTGTTGTCGTAGACGTAGATGGTGGCCTCGGGCAGCTCGGCGCGGAAATCGGCGACCACCTTGCCGATGGCCGCCTCCTCGTTGAAGCAGGGCACCAGCACCGCCAAGCGCTGCCCGATGCGTGGCCGCCATTCCCGCGCAAGTCCTGCGATCGGCTCGAGCCTTGACATCGGTTCGCCCCTTCGAGAGCGTCGCTCGCGCAAATGTGCGGTCTAACGCCGCTCGCATAAATGTGCGGTTTGGCGCACTTGCCGCGTCACCATAGCGTTTCTATGCTCGCGCGTCTTTCCGTTCGGAGCATCTCTCTTGGCCGTCATCGTCCCCTTCGAAGGCCATCCGCCCAGCACCATCGACCGTCTGCTCGAGCTCGTGGCCGCCGACATGGGGCACGTCAACGCCACCATCTTGTCGCGGACGGGATCGGAAGTGACGATGATTCCCGAGGTCGCCAATCATCTGATCTCGTCCGGCGGCAAGCGACTGCGGCCCATCCTCACCCTGGCGATGGCACGGCTTGCCGGCTATGCCGGCAACGGCCACGTCAAGCTCGCGGCCGCGGTCGAGTTCATGCACACCGCCACCCTGCTGCACGACGACGTCGTCGACGAGAGCGAGATGCGGCGTGGCAAGCTCGCCGCCCGCATGCTGTGGGGCAACGAGGCGAGCGTGCTGGTCGGCGACTTCCTGCTCGG
>JBKPUA010000128.1:0-6069 GCA_046735815.1 Pseudomonadota bacterium | reverse complement strand
CGCTCGAGACCGGCGCGCGCAGCAATGCAGGCGGCGAGGCCCTCCGGGTCGAGCGTGCCCTCGCCATAGGCGGCGTGAAAGCGAAAGAACCGCAGGATGCGCAGGTAGTCTTCGGCGATGCGCGTGGCGGCGTCGCCGATGAAGCGGACCCGTCGCGCCGCGATGTCGGCGAGCCCGCCCACGTAGTCGTGGATGATGCCGTCGCGCGACGCCGACAGCGCGTTCATGGTGAAATCACGACGCTCGGCGTCGCGTTGCCAGTCGCGGCCGAAGGCCACTTTGGCGTGACGCCCGAAGGTCTCGACGTCCTCGCGCAGCGTGGTGACTTCGAGCGGCCGGCCGCCGACAACGACGGTCACGGTGCCGTGCTCGATGCCGGTCGGCACCGCCTTGAAGCCGGCCGCTTCGACCCGGCGGATCACCTCGTCCGGCGGCGCCGTGGTGGCGATATCGATGTCGCCCGGCGGCTCCGCGAGCAGCGCGTTGCGCACGGCGCCGCCGACGACGCGTGCCTCCTCGCCGGCGTGGTCGAGCGCAACGAGCAGGTCGCGCACCGGCCCCTCCTGCAGCCATGCGGCATCGATGCGGCGGGGCACCTCGCTCACTTGGTCTCACCTGGCACGAACCGGCCATCCTCGATGTGGGCCGGAACATAGGTCGAGCCCGGCGGCGAGCCGCCCCATTGCGCAAGCACGACAAAGCTGCCGATCATGAGAACGAGTGCCGCGATGATGAGCCAGGCGAGGCGCGGCAGGGTCCAGGCATCCGGATGCAGCACGCCGGCCTGCGTCGCCCACAGAAAGATGGCGTAGACGACGAACGGCGCCAGGAACAAGGCGACTTCGGTGAGAACGGGGCGGATCATCCCTCAAATCCCGGACGAGCGCGGCGAGCAACCTCCGGAGGTGCGGGCAACCCGAAGGTAAACTCCACCAGCCCAACGCAAGAATCGGCGAGCACGATACTAATCGAGCGCGATATTAATTATGCCGGCGCCGGCATGCGACTCCTGCGCACGCCGGCGTCGCACGTCGCTGAGCCGCGGTAGCCGGCACGCAGCGCCTGCGTTCGTGCGGAAGGCGTCGATGAGAATGCGCGCCATTCACTCCCCGTAGAGCCGTTCGTACAGGTTGCGCAAAATGCCCGCGGTCACACCCCAGATGTAGCGCTCTCCGAACGGCATGGCGTAGTATTTTCGCGTCACACCCTTCCAGTCGCGGCTGTGCAGCGCGTGATTCTGCGCGTCCATCAGGAACGCAAGCGGCACCTCGAAGGCGTCGGCGACCTCTGCCTGGGACAGCACGAGCTTATAGCCGGGGCGAACGCGCGCCACCGTCGGCAGGATGCGGAAGCCGGAGAAGGTGAGGTAGAGGTCGAGATAGCCGATCGGCTCGATCAGCGCCCGAGCGAGCCCGATCTCCTCGTCGGCCTCGCGCATTGCGGCGTCGGCCGGCGTCGCGTCGTGCGGATCGATCTTGCCGCCGGGAAACGCGATCTGCCCGGGATGGCTCGGAAGCTCGGTGCGCTGCGTCAGCAGCACCGTCGGCTCGGGCCGATCGACCACCGGGATGAGCACCGCCGCCGGCCGGGTGGCCTGCACGCCGGCGCGCTCCCACAGCGACGGGTCGAGATCGAGATCGCCGCGTCTCACCTCCGCCGCATGGTCATTGAGCGCAGCCGGCACCGCCAGTGTCAGCCGGGCGCGGGCGCGGCGGAAGAAATCGTGCGCCGTCTCCCCGCTCGGCAAGGCCACATCCATCAGACAAGATCCTTGAGGCCGTCGGCCGGCGCCATGGCGAAGAATTCCCCTGACGATGCGACCCCGAACATGCGTTGGCCACCGATGTCGCGCTCCTCGCCCAATTCGACAAGGTCATAGAACAGCGCGCGCGTCACCTTCGCCCAGAGGTCGCGCCGCACGTGCAGATAAGGCTTGAGTCCACCGGTCTCCGGCTCCGGCTCGAACCGCAAGGC
The DNA here is from genome assembly GCA_046735815.1 of Pseudomonadota bacterium. GTDB lineage: Bacteria > Pseudomonadota > Alphaproteobacteria > Rhizobiales > Xanthobacteraceae > VAZQ01. The sequence goes on along the minus strand of JBKPUA010000128.1, from coordinate 4,095 downwards.
ATGCTCGCGCCCGCATGCCACCCAGTCGTCCACATTGGTGCGAAAGTGGAGCACCCGGCCGCCGCTGTCGTGCTCGACCCTGAACTCGACGGCGAGAAACGGCGCGTCCTCGACGACGATCCCGCACTTCTCGACCGGCGTGACCAGGAAGTACCTTTCGCCCTCGCGCTTGAGCACGGAGGCGAACAGCTTGACCAGGGCCGGCCGGCCGATCGGGGTCTTGAGATAGAACCAGGTCCCGTCGGAGGCGATGCGCATGTCGAGGTCGCCGCAAAACGGCGGATTCCACAGATGCACCGGCGGCGCTCCCTTGCGCGACGCCTCGCGCGCAACGCCGGCGATGGCATCCAATCCGCCCGTTGTCTGTTTGGGCTCCTGCGCCATGACGCCGTGATGTCCTCGGCAACGATTGCCGGCCAAGTCTAGCATTTCGGCAGCGCCGCCAGCGAGGCTCAACGGATGCAGTGGGAGGCGCGCACAGAATGCGCCGGTGGTGCGGGCGCGCGGGGGCAAAATCAAATTTCGATGCGGAAGCCCACCTCCACCACCCCCTCGTCGGGAAGGCGGAAGAAGTCCGGTGCTCGGCTCGCGATGCGGGTGAGGAACGCGAAGATCGCAAACGGCACCGCCGCCATGGCCGAACGCTTTCTGCGACGTACGTCAATTTCATGGGCGATGTAGTAATGCACGTGGTCGATATCTGCGGCGGTGAAGCCCAGCATGTGGCAATTGCTGAGCGTGCGGGGAATGTCCGGCGTCTGCATGAAGCCCAGCCGCACGTGGATGTGAAAAATCCCGTGGCCGAGCCGATCGATCGAGTGGCGCTCATCGAACGGAACGCGCGGCCGTCGATCGGAGACGAACGTCATCAGCACCAGGCTCTCATGGATGACGCGGTTGTGCCTGATGTGATGCAACAGTATGGGCGAGATGCCGTGAGCGACTTTGGTCAACCACACCGCGGTGCCCGGCGGCCGCGCCACCACCATGTTGTCGAGATTGGCGATGAACTCGTCGAGCGGCATCGACATTTCCTGCAGGCGACGGTGCACCAGCAACGTTCCCTGGTGCCAGCACAACATCAATGCAACCATCGCGCCGCCGACAGTGATGGGAAACCAGCCACCCTCGACGATCTTGAGCGAGTTGGAGGCGAGGAAGCTCGCATCGATGGCGCCGAAACACGCGATGATGAGCACGGCCAGCACGGGCGGCCATTTCCAGCGCGTGATCGCGACGCGATAGAGCAGAATGGTCGTGATCAGCATGGTGCCGGACACCGCGATGCCATAGGCGCCCGCCAGGCTGTCGGAGGTCTTGAACAACAGCACGACCAGCAAGGTACCCGCCATCAGCAGCCAGTTGGCGGTCGGCACGTAGATCTGGCCGGCTTCGTCGCGCGAGGTCGGCACGACCAGCATGCGCGGCAACAGGCCCATCTGCATGGCCTGCCGGCTGAGGGAAAAGACGCCGGAGATGAGCGCTTGGGAAGCGATGATGGTGGCGAGCGCGGCCAACGCGACGAGCGGAATGAGCGCCCAATGCGGCGCCAGCTTGTAGAACGGGCTGTCGATGGCCTTGGGATCGCTGAGCACCAGCGCGCCCTGGCCGAAATAGTTGAGGAGCAGCGCCGGCAAGACCAAGCCGAACCAGGCGCGGCGGATGGCGGTCGGGCCGACATGGCCCATATCGGCGTAAAGCGCTTCCGCGCCGGTCAGCGCCAGGAAGACGGCGCCCATGACGGTGAAGGCGACGAGCGGATTGCCGGCGACGAAACGCACCGCCTCCACCGGATTGAAGGCTTTGAGCACCTCCGGCGCTGCCCAGATATTGCAGGCACCAAGAAGGCCGATCACGACGAACCAGATCACCATGATCGGACCGAACAGCCGGCCGATGTTCGCCGTCCCGTGGTGCTGGAGCATAAACAATCCCACGAGGATCGCGAGCGTCACCGGCACGATGAACGGCTCGAAGTCCGGGGTGACGAGCTTGAGACCCTCCATGGCGGAAAGCACCGAGATCGCCGGCGTGATCACCCCGTCGCCGTAGAGCAGCGCCGCACCCACGACGCCGAGCACGACGAACACCGGCATGCGTGCGCCGTGGATCACGCGCTCGGGCGCCACCAGCGACAGTAGCGCGAGGATTCCGCCCTCGCCGTCGTTGTCGGCGCGCAGGACGAGGACGACATATTTGAGCGACACCATCGCCATCAGCGCCCAGAAGATCAGCGACACGATGCCGAGGACGTCGCCCGCGGCCGGTGCGCCCTGGCCGACGGCGCCGAGCGTGACGGTGAAGGTGTAGAGCGGGCTCGTGCCGATATCGCCGAACACGACGCCGAGCGCGGTGAGCGCAAGGAACCAGACGTTGCCCTTATGGATATGAGTCCGTTGCTCAGGGTTGTGCTCGCCGGAAGGCGAGTCAGACGTGTCTTTGGCCGCGGAAGCATCCATGCTACATCACCACCGGCAAGGCTTGTGGCCGGCCGCTGTCGCAAGGCGCGGGTTGCCCGCAAGATTTTGGGCTCCCTGAGAGATTGATGTCATCATGCGACGAAGGGGTCGATGGCTGCTACCACCACTTTTGCGCCGGCTTTGCCGCTTGATTAAAGCGACTTGCGTCATCCAAAGCAGCGGCGTCTTCACGATGAGTTCAAGCCCGCTTGCCCTCGCTTCGCCACGGTTTGCCTGGAACTTGGGCGGGTGAACGACTGTTTCTTTCGCGATCGTGATCGCATGTGAGCTTATCCACCGCCGTTTCGAAGGCCTGGGTTGGGTCGGAAAAGCTCGCAGGTCCAAGGGTTTCGCCACCCCGACGACGCAGTCGATCCTGGGGCGATCATAAGAGGCCTGCAGCGCGGCGGGATCGCACCCGGTGAAAAAGAGCGTAATCTCCAGGCAGTTACTGGCATTCGCGCGGCCGAGCCGCTATGCGACGGGCGCTATTGGCCTGAATGTTGCACGTTTTTTGGTCAACCGGACGGGTCACGATTACGATCGAAGCTATGTGATTCTGATCGAAATTTGCCGATCCCGACCCTAACAGGACCGGATCACAACCAGATAACAAGGAGCTAGATGTCATGGCGACAGCCACGGAAGGGCTGGAAAAGCTCGAAGACATGATCGTTCGCCAAGCGGAGGCGACCGGAGCTCAGGTCGCCGCCGCCAAGGCCGCGATCGGCAACGTGATCTTCGGGCAGGACCAGGTGGTCGAGCAGGCGCTGATCACCGTGCTGTGCGGCGGGCACGCGCTGCTGATCGGCCTTCCCGGCCTCGCCAAGACCAAGCTGGTCGAGACCATGGGCATCGTGCTCGGGCTCGACGCGCGCCGCATCCAGTTCACGCCCGACCTCATGCCCTCCGACATCGTCGGCAGCGAGGTGCTGGAAGAGACTCCCGGCGGCAAGCGCAGCTTCCGCTTCATTCCCGGCCCGGTGTTCTGCCAGTTGCTCATGGCGGACGAGATCAACCGCGCGAGCCCGCGCACCCAGTCGGCGCTGCTGCAGGCGATGCAGGAGCACCACGTGACGGTTTCCGGCAATCGTCATGACGTGCCGCGCCCCTTCCACGTGCTCGCCACCCAGAATCCAATCGAGCAGGAAGGCACCTATCCTCTGCCCGAAGCGCAGCTCGACCGCTTCCTGATGCAGATCGACGTCGACTATCCCGATCGCGACGCCGAGCGGAAAATCGTGTTCGACACCACTGGCACGGAAGAGAACAAGCCGAAGCCCACCATGACCGCCGATGAGCTCCTCGCCGCGCAGCGCCTGGTACGCCGCCTGCCGGTAGGCGAATCGGTGGTGGACGCGATCCTCACCCTGGTGCGCTCGGCCCGCCCCGGTCCGGAGACCGGCGAAATCGGCAAATCGATCTCTTGGGGTCCGAGCCCGCGCGCAAGCCAGGCGCTCATGCTGGTGGCCCGCGCCCGCGCCCTCATCGACGGTCGGCTGTCGCCCTCGATCGACGACGTCATTGCCATGGCCGAGCCGATCCTCAAGCACCGCATGGCGGTCACCTTTGCCGCGCGCGCCGACGGCGAGAGCGTGGAAGACATCATCGGCAAGCTCAAAGCGCGCATCGGATA
>JBKPUA010000127.1:0-6062 GCA_046735815.1 Pseudomonadota bacterium | reverse complement strand
GTGCTGCGGCTCCTGCCGGCGCACCCGCCGCCGGCGCGCCTGCCGCGGAGAAGAAGTAGGACTTTGTCCGCTTGAGTTCCGCTGTCGTCCCCGTCCGGGCGGGGACGACAACAACTGCGAATTCCTTCCATGCTGCTCTTCGTCGGCCTCGGCAATCCCGGTTCGCGCTACACCGGGAACCGGCACAATATCGGTTTCATGGTGGTCGAGGCGATCGCCAAGCGACATGGCATCGCTCCGTGGCGGCGCCGCTTTCAGGGTGTCGCGGCAGAAGGGACGATCGGCGTCGAGCGCGCGCTGCTCCTGCTGCCCGGCACCTATATGAACGAGTCGGGGCGCGCGGTCGCGGAGGCGGCGCACTTCTACAAGCTCGCCCTCACGGACATCGTCGTGTTCCATGACGAGATCGACCTGGCGCCCGGCAAGGTCCGGGTGAAGACCGGGGGCGGAGTCGCCGGCCACAACGGACTGCGTTCGATCTCCGCGCATGTCGGCAATGATTACCGGCGCGTGCGCATCGGGGTCGGCCACCCCGGCGTGAAGGAACTGGTGCATGGTCACGTGCTCAACGATTTCGCCAAGGACGAGCGGCCATGGGTGGAGGCGCTCTGCGCCATCATCGCCGACAACGCCGACCTGTTGGCCACAGGCCAGGACGCGAGCTTCCAGAACAAGGTGCATCTCGGCATGCAGGCGAAAGGATTTGGCGACGGAAAAGACGAGGTCAACTCCGAGCCACCCGAGAACTGATCCGCGCTTGGCCATCCCGGCACTTCACACATAGAGACATTTCATGGGCTTCAAATGCGGCATCGTCGGCCTGCCGAACGTGGGCAAGTCGACGCTCTTCAACGCGCTGACCGAAACCGCGGCGGCGCAGGCCGCCAACTATCCGTTCTGCACCATCGAGCCCAACGTCGGCGAGGTAGCGGTGCCCGATCCGCGGCTCGTGCGTCTGGCGGCGCTGGCGAAATCCACGGAGATCGTGCCGACGCGGCTCACCTTCGTGGACATCGCCGGGCTCGTGCGCGGCGCCTCCAAGGGCGAGGGCCTGGGCAACCAGTTCCTGGCCAACATCCGCGAGGTCGACGCTATCGCGCATGTGGTGCGCTGCTTCGAGGACACCGATGTCACTCATGTCGCCAACCACATCGATCCGATTGCCGACATCGACACCGTCGAGACCGAGCTGATGCTGGCCGATCTCGACAGCCTCGAGCGCCGCGTCGATGCGTTGGAGAAGAAAGCGAAGGGCAACGACAAGGACGCCAAGGAGGCGCGCGAGACGCTCGACCTCGTCAGCCGCGCGCTGGCGCCTTTGCGCGCCGGCAAGCCCGCGCGCGTGGCCGAGCGCAAGCCTGAAGAGGAAGGCGCCTTTCACCGCCTCGGCCTGCTGACCGCGATGCCGGTGCTCTATGTCTGCAACGTCGACGAAGCCTCGGCCGCCACCGGCAACGCGTTCTCACGCCAGGTCGAGGCGCGCGCGCAAGCGGAAGGCGCCGGCTGCGTCGTCATCTCGGCCAAGATCGAGGCGGAGATCGCGGTGCTGTCGCGTACCGAGCGCGCCGACTATCTCGCGGCCGTCGGCCTTGAGGAAGCGGGCCTCGACCGCTTGATCCACGCCGGCTACGCGCTGCTCGATCTCGTGACCTATTTCACCGCCGGGCCGAAGGAGGCGCGCGCCTGGACGGTGACACGCGGCACCAGGGCGCCGCAGGCCGCCGGTGTGATCCACAGCGATTTCGAGCGCGGCTTTATCCGCGCCGAGACCATCGCCTACGACGACTATGTGGCATTCGGCGGCGAAACCGGCGCGCGTGACGCCGGCAAAATGCGGCTCGAAGGCAAGGACTACGTGGTCGCCGACGGCGACGTCTTGCATTTCAGGTTTGCGACGTGATTCACATCTGCCCGCGCTGGCGGATGGCGCCGAGATGCTCGTTGATGCGGAACATGATCAGCACGAACTCGGAGATGATGCGCGCGAAGATCACGCTGATCACCATGCCGATCAGGCTGCCGATGATCCAGAACAAGCCGGCGAGCGGGCTGAGCGACATCCAGGCCAGACCGGACACGATGCCGGAGAGGCAGAACAGCACCGCAATGCCGACCGCGAGCCAGTAGAAGATCTTGATGATCGAAGGCGTGATGAACCGCTCCCATTGGAACAGGTCGCGAAATTCGAACATGGGATCCTCCTCCGACCTAGGTCAGCCGCCAATGGGTTGACGAGTTGACGTAAGTTCGTGTCCGACGCCGTCCACAGTCCCCTGCGTCTCGGGGGCACTAGCGCGTCGTTCGGTCTCCGCCACAGGGCGCGCGAACACTGCACGGCGCCACCCCCGGGGTCAATCAAGCTCTCCGATGCATGTTAACGTTGGATTAACCGGCGGCGCGCCGGCGCCGCGGGCCAACACGCTGGCCGCCTGATTGACCGCGCGGCGAGTGGCGTCTAGGGAACTCCTTGTCGAACGCGGTTTTGCGCAGGGTCGCCGTGCCTCGTATTCATTGGGACGACTTCAGCCCAGGCCAGGTCATCGATTGCGGCTCGCGGCTGATTACACGCGCCGAAATCGTCGCGTTTGCCGCCGAATACGATCCGCAGCCGATGCATCTCGACGAGCATGCCGCGCGCGCGACCTTGCTCGGCGGGCTCGTCACCTCGGGCTGGCACAGCTGCTGTATCCTTATGCGCATGATGAGCGACAGCTTGCTCGGCGAGGCGGCGTTCATGGGCGCGCCGGGCGTGGAAGAGGTGAAGTGGCTCGCGCCGATACGCCCGGGCGAGCGCATCATGGCGCGCGGCACGGTGCTGGAGACGCGTCCTTCGCGCAGCCGCCCAGACATGGGTTTCGTCAAGTTTCGCTTCGAGCTCATTGGCGCATCCGAGCAGCCGGTGATGACCCTGATCGTGAGCCCGATGTTCGGCCGGCGCGTGGCGAGCGCAGCGCAGAGCGAGCCGGCGGGCGGCGGGTCATGAAATTCTTCGAGGACATCCGCATCGGCGAGGTCGCCGAGATCGGCCGCCACACTTTCACGGTCGAGGACATCAAGGCGTTCGCGGCGCGCTTCGATCCACAATCGTTCCATCTCGACGAGGCCGCGGCCGCGCGCTCGCATTTCGGCCGGCTCTGCGCCTCGGGTTGGCACACCGCCTGCGTCTGGATGCGCCTGCTGATCGACCACCACCGACGCGAGGACGACAAGCGGCGCGCGCGTGGCGAACCGGTGGCCCAGCTCGGACCGTCGCCCGGCTTCCGCGATCTGCAATGGCTCAAGCCGGTCTATGTCGGCGACACCGTCTCCTACGCCAGCGAGGTGGTGGAGATGCGGCCTTTGAACAGGCGCCCCGGCTGGGGCATCATCATCGTGCGCAACAGCGGGGTGAACCAACATGGCGAAGCGGTGATCTCGTTCACAAGCAGCGTGTTCGTCGAATGCCGGGACAAAGGACAACAGCCGCCGTGAGCGCCGCGGGCGAGTCGGCAATCGCGCCGCGGGCGCTCGCGGAGAAACGCGACGAGCGTCGCGCTGCCGGGGTTGCCTGCGGGGCGCATGCGCTGCACGACGGCTATACCGATCTGATCTTGGTCATGCTGCCGATATGGCAGAAGGAGTTCGGGCTCGGCTACGCCGAGCTCGGCGTCTTGCGCGCGCTGTTCTCCGGCACCATGGCCGGCTTGCAGATACCCGCAGGGCTCATCGCCCAGCGCCTGGGTGCGGCCGCGGTGCTGGCGCTCGGGACCGCACTTGCCGGCGCGGGCTACTGCCTCGCCGGCGTGAGCGCGAGCCTGCCGCTGCTCGCGCTCGCGCTGTTCATCGGCGGGCTCGGTGCCAGCACCCAGCATCCGCTCGCCTCCACCTTGATGGCGCGCGCCTTTCCCGACGCACGGTCGATGAAAGCGATCGGCACCTACAATTTCGCCGGCGACATCGGCAAGATGACACTACCGGCGACGGCGTCGCTGCTGCTGGCGGTGATGTCGTGGCGCCCCGTGCTCGCGCTGCTCGGCGCGGTCGGGCTGGTGGCTGCAGTTGCGATCTTCGTGCTCACGCCGCGCTATCCTCCCGAAGTCGCATCGCAGCCGGCCGAACAAGACGCCGTGACCGGCGCTCACGCGGCCGCACACCGCTTCGCCTTTCCGGTCCTGCTCGCCATCGGCGTGCTCGACAGCGCAACGCGCATGGGATTCCTGCTGTTCCTGCCGTTCGTGCTCACCGCCAAGGGCGCGAGCCTGCCGACCATCGGCATCGCGCTCACCCTCGTGTTCGCCGGCGGCGCCGCCGGCAAGCTCGTCTGCGCTTTCATCGGCGCGCGCATCGGCACCATCGCCACGGTGTGGCTCACGGAAGGCTTCACCGCCATCGCGATCGTCGGCTTGCTGCCGCTTCCGCTCGAAGCCGCGCTGCTGCTCCTGCCGATCATCGGCATTGCGCTCAACGGCACGTCGTCGGTGCTCTACGGCTCGGTGCCGAGCCTGGTGGCGCCGGAGCGACGCGCGCACGCCTTCAGCGTGTTCTATACCGGCACCATCGGCGCGGGCGCGATCGCGCCCGCGCTCTACGGCGTGGCCGGCGACGCGCTGGGCGTGCCGACGGCCTTGACGGTGGCCGCTGCGATCGTGCTCGTCACGCTGCCGCTCTCGCTCGCGCTCAAGCCGGTGCTGCCCGCGCAGCCGATGTGAGCCGACGCCGGCATTCTGCCGGCTATTTCGCGGAGTCCCTGACCCACTTCGTCACCGCGCTCGGCAGCACGTCGAGATAGGGGCCCATGAAGAAGGCCTCGCCCTCGCCATCGCCGAAGTAGCGGTCGTAGGCCTCGATCATCGCCCGCACCTGGCTGATGCACACCGGCATCGAGGCGACGATCAGGTCGCCGAGATTGGCGTTGCGCTGGCCGAAGCGCGGGTCCGCGCTGACCGCGCGGGCGATGCATTCGGTGGCGGAGTGCAGCAGCGGCTGCATCGCCGCGCTCTTCTGCTGCGTGCTCAAGCTCGGCGAAAGGTCGGGCGCGGCATTCGGGCCAGTCGCGACGCTCACGACCAGCGCCCCCGCGGCAAGCGGTGCAAGAATCATGCGATCTCCCTCTCCGGCATTCCAACCTTAGCGGTCTACCCGCCCGCGCGCAGCAAAAACGTTCCGCCTGGGTACCGGCGCCTGCCATTCAGACCGGGCTGGGGAACGCCGCCGGTATTTGGGGCGTTAACAAGTGTCTCGCTCAGAAATTGTGGCGGTTCGCGCCGCCGAATAGCGAAGGAGGCGGCGATGCGAAGCGATCTCATTCAGGCCAGCGTGCTCGCACTGACGGTGCTCGGCGGAATCGGCATCGCCGTCGCGCAACAGCCTTCGCCCCCTCCCGACCCGCAGCAGCGCTCGCAGCAGGAGAACTGGCAGCACACCGAGTCCGGCAAGATGGGCAAGGAAGAGCCCAGCTCGCACGCTCCGACCGAGAAGCCGCCGCAGAACGCGGTGTTCGTCGACGGTGCGCTCGCGGTGCCGGGCGCGCCCGCCGACACCGACACGGTGCCGGCGAAATTTTCGGCCAAGAACGCGGCCGACGACCAGCTGGTCACCGTCGGCTACACGTTCAAGAACCTGAGCGACGAGCAACGCGGCGCGATTTATCAGGCGCTCAAGGATCAGCCGGCCGGACCGGCGTTCAATGCCGACGTAGGCGTCGTGCTGCCGCTCTCCGTCAAGCTCAACGCCATGCCCGATGAGATCGCGCGTCACGTGCCGCAGACCAAGGACTATCAATACGCGGTCGCGGATAATCGCGTGCTGTTGGTTTCGCCGACCAGGATCGTGGTGGCCATTTTTCCGGACGCCGAAGGCCGCCGGTAGGTCACCACTGACGCTTGAAGCCGGCGCTTAGGCTCTTCGAGGCCTCGCCGGTGGGGGTCTCGCTGACCGAGCCGGTGACGCTGAAGGGGCCGCCGAACAGTTTCTGCTCGGCGCTCAGCGAGGGTAGCCACTTCTTGTCGTCCGTGCTCGAAATGTTGCCGCCCACCGACACGCTGGTGTCGGTCGGCAGCCAGTTGAACCGCAGCGCCTGGTTG
>JBKPUA010000126.1:0-10192 GCA_046735815.1 Pseudomonadota bacterium | reverse complement strand
TGCTCCAAGCCGAAGCCGACATTGTCGGCGACCCGCAGCCACGGCAGCAGCCGCGGCTCCTGAAAGATGATGCCGATCTGCTCGTGCGGCGCGGTGATGACGGTACCGTCGAGCACCACCCGCCCCTGGGTCGGTGGGTCGAGCCCGCAAATCGCCCGCAGCATGGTCGACTTGCCGCAGCCGGAGCCGCCGATCACCACCAGGATTTCGCCCGGCGCCACCGCGAGCGAGAGGCCCTCGAGCGCGTGCACGCCGTTGGGATAGATCTTGCCGACGCGATCGAGCACGAGCATGCGAGGCTCACTCACCTACGCGCAAAACGATCTTCCCAGCGCAGGAACGGCGCGGCGGAAAACGCGATCAGCCAGTCCGTGGTCTTGCCGAGAATGGCGAAGGCGACGATGGCGGCGACGATCTGCGCCGGCTTGCCGAGCTGCTGGCCGTCGATGAGGAGAAAGCCGAGCCCGGTGGAGGCGCCCAAAAACTCCGCCGCGACCACGAACATCCAGCCGAGCCCGAGCCCGGCGCGCAGCGAGATCACATAGGCCGGCATGACCGCCGGCAGCAGAATCCGCCGCACCATGGCGACGCCGGAGAGGCGGAACACGCGGCCGACCTCGACGATCTTGCGATCGACCGACATCACCGCCCCCATGACGCCGAGATAGACCGGAAAGAACACGCCGACCGCGATCAGAATGACCTTGGAGGCTTCGAAGATGCCGAACCAGAGGATGAACAATGGCACCCAGGCGATCGATGGAATCGAGCGCAGCGCCTGCAGGGTCGGATCGACCACGCGATGGGTCAGTGCCGAATAGCCGGTAATGGCGCCCACCACGGTGCCGGCGAGCACGCCGAACAAGAACCCCCAGGCGACGCGCCACAGCGTCGCGAGCGCGTGCTGCTGCAATTCGCCGGTCGAGGCGAGATCGACGAAGGTGTTCCAGATCACCGACGGCGGCGGCACCAGGCGGCCGTTGGACCAGCCGAAGCGCACCGCCAACTCCCACACGAGGGCCAGCGTCAGCGGGAGCAGCAGCCCCAGCGCGGGACGCAGCACCCGCGCCGCCCTGGCGTTCGCTGGCGCCTGTGCCACCCCGGCCTGGTCGAGGCTCGCCGACATGGGGACAAGAGACATAACGGCCTCACCAAATGCAACGCCGCAATTGGACGGACAACGGCGTGCAGCGCTGCCAGTTAATTCGCCGCTGTCACGTAGCGGTCGTCGATCAGGTCATCGACCGCCTTCTTGACGTCCACGTTGGGACCGATCACGCCCGCCTTCTGCAGGGCAAGACCGGCTTCGAGGATCGACTCGCGTTGCGCCGGACCAACCTTGTTGTGCGTGAGCTCGGTGCGCTCCTTGAGCTGCTTGTCCACGATCGGCCCTTCCAGGCCGGTGACGCCGATGAAGGTCTTCTTGAGCTCGTCGTAATTGGCCAGCGAATATTTGCGCGCGTCCTCGTAGACCGCGAGCACGCGCCGAACTACATCGGGATGGTCCTTGGCGAACTCCTCGCGCACGTTGAGGATGCCCCAGGTATTGGCCTCGGGCTTGCGGAAGAACAGCCGCGCGCCGTCCTTGACCTCGTGCTGCGCCATCATCGGATCGAGGCCGGCCCAGGCGTCGACGTCGCCGCGAATGAGGGCGGTGCCGCCGTCGGCATGCTGCTGCACCAGCACCGGCACGACGTCCTTGTCGGAGAGCCCGGCGGCGAGCAGCGCCCGCACCGTGAAGATGTGCGGATCGGTGCCGCGCACCATCGCAACCTTCTTGCCCTTGAGGTCCTCGACCTTGTTGATGGGGCTGTCCTTGCGGGTGACGAGCGCGGTCCATTCCGGCCGCGAATAGACGTAGACCGACTTGATCGGATTGCCGTTGATCCGCGCAACCAGCGCGGCCGAGCCGGCGGTGGAGCCGAAATTGATCGAGCCGGCATTGAGGAATTGCAGCGCGTTGCTCGAGCTCACTGTCTTGACCCAGACGACTTTGATGCCGTCCTTGGCAAACTCCTTCTCCAGCAAACCCTTGTCCTTGAGCAGCAGCGACACCGGATTGTAGGTCGCCCAATCGACGTAGATTTCTTTCGGGTTGTCGGCGGCGAATGCGCCGGCGGGAGCAAGCCCGAACAACAGCGCGCAGCAAATGAGCGAACGGCGAGAAAATGCAGTCATGGCGACCTCCAATCGTTGGGCCACGTTGCAGCTTTTGCCGCGTTGCGCGCGCGGCGTGGCCGGGTTGATGAAGGCGGGATTTATTGCCCGCCGTCAGCCTGGCGAGGGGCGGGCCCGCGCTTTAGCTGTATTTGTTAAGCGCCCGCAAGCTGCTGTGCTCAAATCGGCGCTAGTTTTATTCTTAGGAAGCGGTATATAGGGCGTCAACGAGAAAATATTTGTCGCGTTGCAGCAGAAATATAGGAATTGCTTCCATCGCGACCGTCGTCCCACGGAACGTTTCCTTGCCCGCGCCTCCCGTGACACGCCGCGCGCCCTCCGCTATCCCGGTTGCGCCATGCTGACCCCGAACGATCAGGCGACGCGGGATAGCGAAATCTTCGATGCGGTCGCGGTCGCCGCCGAGCTCGAGCGCCTCGCCGACGTGCATTCCGGCAATGAGCGCGAGCTGCGGCTTGCGGTGTCGCGGCGCCTGCGGGCAGCGCTGGTGGAAGGACGCCGCGTCGCCGAGCGCCTGCTGATCGCGGATCGGCACGGACGGCGCTGCGCGGAGCGGCTCTGCTTCATGCAGGACGAGATCATCCGCGTGCTGTTCGAGTTCGCGGCCAAGCACCTCTATCCCGCGCGCAATCCGTCCGAAGCCGAGCACATGGCGATCGTCGCCACCGGCGGCTATGGACGCGGCATACTGGCGCCCGGCTCGGACATCGACCTCCTTTTCCTGCTTCCCTACAAGCAGACCGCCTGGGGCGAATCGGTTGCCGAGACTATCCTCTATTGCCTGTGGGACATGGGGCTCAAGGTCGGCCATGCCACGCGCTCGGTCAACGAGTGCATTCGCCAGGCCAGGGCCGACATGACCATACGCACGAGCTTGCTCGAGTCGCGCTACCTGCTCGGCGACCACAAGCTCTACGACGAGCTGGTCGCGCGCTTCGACAAGGAGGTGGTGCAGGGAACCGCGGCGGAGTTCGTCGCCGCCAAGCTCGCCGAGCGCGAGGAGCGCCACCGGCGCGCCGGCCAGTCCCGCTACCTGGTCGAGCCCAACGTCAAGGACGGCAAAGGCGGGCTGCGTGACCTGCATACGCTCTACTGGATCGCCAAATACGTCTATCGCGTGCACGAGCGCGAGGAGCTCATCGCGCTTGGCGTCTACGATCCGCGCGAATACCGCCGCTTCCGCCGCTGCGGCGATTTCCTCTGGGCGGTGCGCTGTCACATGCACTTCCTCGCCGGGCGGGCAGAGGAGCGGCTCTCGTTCGACATCCAGCGCGAGATCGCAGTGCGGCTCGGCTATACCGAGCATCCGGGGCTGCGCGACGTCGAGCGCTTCATGAAGCACTATTTCCTTATCGCCAAGGACGTCGGCGATCTCACCGCCATTCTCTGCGCGAGGCTCGAGGACAGTCAGGCCAAGGCCATGCCAGTGCTGAGCCGTATGATGGCGCGGTTCTGGCCGCGGCCGCGGCATACGTTGAGCGAAAGCGAGGATTTCGTCGTCGACTACAACCGCATCAACGTCGCCGACGAGAACGTGTTCAAGCGCGACCCGGTCAATCTCATCCGCATCTTCCATCTCGCGCAGAAATACAATCTGGCGTTCCACCCCGACGCCATGCACATCGCCACCCGCTCGCTCAAGCTCATCGACCAGAAGCTGCGCGAGAATGAGGAGGCGAACCGGCTGTTTCTCGAAATCCTGACCTCGAAGAACGACGCCGAGACCGTGTTGCGGCGGATGAACGAGGCGGACGTGCTCGGAAGCTTCGTGCCCGCCTTCGGCCGCATCGTGGCGATGATGCAGTTCAACATGTACCACCACTACACGGTGGACGAGCATCTGTTGCGCTGCATCGGCGTCCTTTCCGACATCGAGGCCGGCCGCGCCGCCGACACCAAGCTTGCCACTGAGCTGATGCGGACCATTCAGCCGCGCCACCGCGAGCTGCTCTACGTCACGTTGTTCCTGCACGACATCGCCAAGGGCCGGGTCGAGGACCATTCGATCGCCGGCGCGCGGGTGGCGCGCAACCTGTGCCCGCGGCTCGGCTTCTCGCCGGCGGAGACGGAGACCATCGCCTGGCTGATCGAGGTGCATCTCTCGATGTCGTCGGTCGCCCAGTCGCGCGATCTCTCTGACCGCATGACCATCGAGCACTTCTCCGGCATCGTGCAATCGGTCGAGCGGCTCAAGCTCCTCACCATCCTCACCACCGCCGACATCAAGGCGGTCGGCCCCGGCGTGTGGAACGGCTGGAAGGCGCAGCTCATTCGCACGCTCTATTACGAAACCGAGCCGGTGCTCACGGGCGGGTTCTCCGAGGTCAACCGCGCGCAGCGCGTCTCCGTGGCGCAGGCGGAATTCGGCGCCGAGCTCCCGGACTGGACGCCGGCGGAGGTCGAGGCCTATCTCGCACTGCATTACCAGGCCTATTGGCTCAAGGTCGATCTGCCGCAAAAGATCGCGCACGCGCAGTTCCTGCGCTCGGCCGCGCAGGCGGGAAAATCGCTCGCCACCACGGTGTCGTTCCCGGCCGCCCGCGGCGTCACCGAGCTCACCGTGGTCGCGCCCGATCATCCCTGGCTGCTCTCGATCATTGCCGGCGCCTGCGCGGTCGCCGGCGCCAATATCGTCGACGCGCAGATCTTCACCACCACCGACGGCCGCGCGCTCGATACAATCTCGGTGTCGCGCGAGTTCGAGCGCGACGAGGACGAAGCGCGGCGCGCGGCGCGGATCACCGACTCGATCGAGAAGGCGCTGCGCGGCGACCTGCGGCTGCCCGAGGTGGTCGCCAAGCGCGCAACCGCCAAACCGCGGCTCAAGGCTTTCGCCGTGGAGCCCGAGGTGAACATCAACAACGGCTGGTCGAACCGCTACACCATGGTCGAGGTGACCGGCCTCGATCGGCCCGGCCTGTTGTTCGGGCTCACCGCCACGCTTTCCAAGCTCAGCCTCAATATCGGCTCCGCCCATGTCGCGACCTTCGGCGAGCGCGTAGTCGACGTGTTCTACATCACCGATCTGTTCGGCGCGAAGATCACCTCGGCCACGCGCCAGATGACCATCAAGCGCGCCCTGCTCGAGCTGCTCTCCCCCACCCGCGACGCCAACGGCAAGCCCGCCCGCACGGCAGCCGCCGACGTCACAGGGTGATCCCACAGCCTTCGTATCCCGCCACCACCTCGGTAACCCCCCCTTAAACCGCGGTCTTTAGGGTCCTCCTGGGGTCGGCCAGGGGAGGCGACATGGGGGGACGAAAACCGCGTCGCGAGCCCGCATCTGATGGCAGCTCCGCGCCGGCGGCGCGCGAGGACGGCCGCGCGTCCAAACCGACATCGGCCCGCCGCCGCAAAAGTGGGGGGCGGCGCCGCTCCCTGCTCAAGCGCCTGTTCTATTGGTCGCTGGTGCTCGGCCTATGGGCGGTGATCGCGGGAGTCGGCGCGATCGCCTTCGTGGCCGCGACGCTGCCGCCCATCCAATCGCTCGAGGTCCCCAAGCGCCCGCCGACGGTCGAGATCGTCGGGCTCGACGGCAAGCCGCTCACCCTGCGCGGCGAGATGAGCGGCACCGACGTGCCGATCAAGGAGCTTCCGCCCTATCTGCCGAAAGCCTTCGTCGCCATCGAGGACCGGCGCTTCTACAGCCATTTCGGCGTCGATCCCATCGGGCTTACGCGCGCGGTGGTCGCCAACGTGCTCCATCGCGGCGTGTCGCAGGGCGGCTCGACCTTGAGCCAGCAGCTCGCGAAGAATCTCTTCCTCACGCAGAACCGCACGCTCTGGCGCAAGATGCAGGAGCTCGTGCTCGCGCTCTGGCTCGAGCGCAAGTTCAGCAAGGCGCAGATCCTCGAGCTCTATCTCAACCGCGTCTATTTCGGTTCCGGCGCCTACGGCGTCGAGGCCGCGGCGCAGAAATATTTCGGCAAGTCGGCGCGCCAGGTGAAAGTCGCCGAGGCGGCGATGCTGGCAGGCTTGGTGAAATCGCCCTCGCGCCTTGCGCCCAACCGCAATCCCGCCGGCGCCGAGCGCCGGGCACAGGCGGTGGTCGCGGCCATGGGCGAGCTCGGCTTCATCACCGAGACCATGGCGAAGACCGCGCTCGCGCAGCCCGCGCGCGCGGTCAGGCCCGCGGGCGCCGGCTCCGTCAACTACGTGGCGGATTGGATCATGGACGTGCTCGACGATCTCGTCGGGCGCGTGGAGCAGGACCTCGTGGTCGAGACCTCGATCGATCCCGTGCTGCAGGGAGCGGCCGAGAAGGCACTGATCGAGGAGCTCGCGCTCAAGGGCCAGAAGCTCGACGTCGGCCAGGGCGCGGTCGTCGTTATGACGCCCGAGGGCGCGGTGCGCGCGCTCGTCGGCGGCAAGAGCTACGCCGAGAGCCAATACAACCGCGCCGTCATCGCCAAGCGCCAGCCCGGCTCCGCGTTCAAGCCGTTCGTCTATCTCACCGCGCTCGAGCGCGGGCTCACCCCCGACAGCGTGCGCGAGGACAAGCCGGTGGCGCTCAAGGGCTGGAAGCCGGAGAACTACACCCACGAATATCACGGGCCGGTGACGCTCACCCAGGCGCTGTCGCAATCGCTCAACACCGTGTCGGTGCGGCTCACCCTCGAGGTCGGGCCGGCGGCGGTGGCCAGGACCGCCTATCGCCTCGGCATCGCCTCCAAGCTCGACGCCAATCCGTCGCTCGCTCTCGGCACGTCGGAAGTCTCGCTGCTCGAGCTCACCTCGGCCTACGCACCCTTCGCCAATGGCGGCAACGCCGCCACCCCGCACGTGGTCGAGCGAGTGCGCAACCCGGCCGGCAAGGTGCTGTACGCGCGCGCGCCGCAGAATCTCGGCCGCATCATCGAGCCGCGCTACGTCGCCATGATGAACCTGATGATGCGCGAAACCATCCTGAGCGGCACCGCGCAGAAGGCGCAGCTTCCCGCTTGGCCGGCGGCGGGCAAGACCGGCACCAGCCAGGATTTCCGCGACGCTTGGTTCATCGGATTTACCTCGCACCTCGTCGCCGGGGTGTGGATCGGCAACGACGATTCTTCTCCCACCAAGAAGGCGACCGGCGGCGGCGTCCCGGCTGAGATCTGGAACAAGCTGATGAAAGTCGGCCATCAGGGCACGGCGGTCGCGGGCTTGCCGGGGCTCTCCGGCGGTGCCCCGATGGCCTCGGCGCTACCGTCAAGTGTGCCGATGCCGCCCGTCCCCGTCCTTGGCCAAGGCGGCGCGCCAGCCGGCGCATCCGGAGCGCGGCCGCAGCCGATCGATTCCAGCATGGACGGCTGGTTCCTCGACCGCCTGTTCGGACGGCGTTGACGCACCGCTCCATCTCCCGGTTGTCGTCCTCGCTCTCTCCATTGTCGTCCCCGCGAAAGCGGGGACCCATCGTGCCCTATACCGCCGCCTCTGGAATACTGGGTCCCCGCCTCCGCGGGGACGACACCTTAATTGTGTGTGCTACTCTTCAGCGCATCCGGAGCGCGGCATGAGGCTCAAGGACAAGGTCGCGATCGTCACCGGCGGGGCGCGCGGCATCGGGCTCGCCATCGCCAAGCGTTATATTGCCGAAGGCGCGCGCGTCACCATCGCCGATGTCGACGCCGAAGCCGGCGCGGCCGCCGTCAGCGCGCTTGCCAATGCCCGCTTCATCGCCACCGATGTCGGCGACGCGCACGCCGCCGAGAACGTTGTGGCCGAAACCTGCCGCACCTTCGGCGATCTCGACATCGTGGTGAGCAATGCGGGCATCATCCACGGCGCCGATTTCCTCGAGCTCAAGGAATCCGATTTCGACCGCGTGCTGCGGGTGAACCTCAAGGGCGCGTTCCTGGTCGGCCAGGCCGCCAGCCGCCGCATGGTCGCGCAGGTCAAGGCCGGCAAGCCGCCCGGAAGCATCATCAACATGAGCTCGATCAACGCCGAGGTCGCAATTGCTAATCACACGCCCTATTGCGTGTCGAAGGGCGGCATCGATCAGCTCACCAAGGTGATGGCGCTGGCGCTCGCGCCCCATGGCATCCGCGTCAACGCCATCGGGCCCGGCTCGATCATGACCGACATCCTCAAGGCGGTGGCGACCGATCGCGACGCCAAGCGCGCGATCCTGGCGCGCACGCCGCTCGGGCGCATCGGCGAGCCCGACGAGATCGCCGCCATCGCGGTCTTTCTCGCGTCCGACGACGCGAGCTACATCACCGGGCAAACCATCTATGCCGACGGCGGCCGGCTGGTCCTGAATTATACGGTGCCGGTGAAGGACGCAGCGCTGGACTAGGGACATTCATGGCCGTCACGCGCCCGCCGGCACTCGATCGCATCGACCTCAAGATTCTCGCCGCGCTCCAGCGCGATGGCCGCTCGACCATCCAGAAGCTGGCGCAGACGGTGGGCTTGTCGGCACGGGCTTCGCTCGAGCGGGTGCGGCGGCTCGAAGCCTCGGGCATCATCGCCGGCTATCAGGCGGTGGTCGAGCTTGGCCGACTGTCGCGCCCGGTCAACGTCTTCGCCGAGATCATCCTGGAGAAGCACGCCAATCGCGGCCGCTTCGAAAAGCGACTCACCGCGTTGGAAGAGGTGGTCGAGTGTTGGGAGGTGAGCGGCACCGTCGATTATCTCGCCCGCTTCGTGTGCGCGGATCTCGCGGCCTATGAGGAGCTCTCGAGCGCGCTGATCGACGATGAATCTCTCGGCGTGGCCCGCATCGTCAGCCACGTGGCGCTGCGCCCGATCCGCCGCTTTGGCGGCTATCCCGAATCGCTGCTGCGGGGCAAAGCGGCCGAACGGTCGTAACCGAGCCGCGATCGACCAAAGTTAACAAACCGCCGTTTCGGTCGCAGCGAGTCCGTGCCACCGCCGAATCCGCCGTCGCGTGCCCGCACTTCCGCCGCGCAAGCCGCAGCCCCGACATAAATTCCATTTGCAGTGTGGAGTGTGATTCGGGTTAGCCGCGCTGCGCTGCGCAATGTGCGGAGGCGTGCCATGAACGCGATCGATCTCGAGAACAGGGTGAGCGCTCGCAACTATGAGCCGCTTCCGGTCGTGCTCGCGCGCGGCAAGGGTGCGCATCTGTGGGATACGTCCGGACGGCGCTACGTCGACATGATGAGCGCCTATTCGGCGGCGAGCCACGGCCATGGTCATCCGCGCATCCTGGCGGCGCTCAAGGCGCAGGCCGAGCGCCTCGCCGTGCCGTCGCGCGCCTATTACAACGACCGGCTGGGACCCTTTCTCGCCGAGCTGTGCAAGCTCACCGGGCTCGACGCCGCGCTGCCGATGAACACGGGCGCCGAGGCGGTCGAGACCGCGATCAAGGCCGCGCGCCGCTGGGGCTATCGCGTCAAGGGCATCGCCCGCGACCGCGCCGAGATCATCGTCGCTTCTGGCAACTTCCACGGCCGCACTACCACCGTCATCTCGTTCTCGACCGAGCCCGATTATCGCGACGGCTTCGGTCCGTTCACGCCCGGCTTCCGCGCGGTCGCGTTCGGCGATCTCGACGCGGTCGAGCGCGCGATCACGCCTGATACCGCGGCCGTGCTGATCGAGCCGATCCAGGGCGAGGCCGGCATTATCGTGCCGCCTGTGGGCTATCTCGCCGGCCTGCGCCGCATCTGCGATGCGCACCGCGTGCTGCTGATTCTCGACGAGGTGCAGTCCGGACTCGGCCGCACCGGCAAATGGTTCGCGTTCGAGCACGAGGGCATCCGCCCCGACGGCATCATCCTGGGCAAGGCGCTCGGCGGCGGCGTCCTGCCGGTCTCCGCCGTCGTCGGCAGGCGCGAGCTCATGGACGTGTTCACCCCGGGCTCGCACGGCTCGACCTTCGGCGGCAATCCGCTCGCCGCGGCCGTCGGCCTTGAAGCGCTCAGCGTGATCCGCGACGAAGGCCTGGTGGAGCGCAGCCGCGATCTCGGCGCCCACATGCTCGACCGCCTGCGCGCGATCGACAGCCCGGCGCTCAAGGAAGTGCGCGGCCGTGGCCTTTGGGTCGGGGCCGAGATCGACCCCG
>JBKPUA010000125.1:0-13911 GCA_046735815.1 Pseudomonadota bacterium | reverse complement strand
GCACATAGGCGCGGTTGAGATTGGCGATCCTGCCGAAACGCGTTGCGAGAGCCGCATGCTGCTCGAAATTCATCGGCCCGATGACGCCGACGCGATCGGCCCGCGCGCCGCGCTTCTCCAGCACGGCGATGGCGGCACGGATAGAGGATTCGCCACCCCATGCCACCTCGGCTTCGGGTGCGAGCCGCTGCGCGAGCGGGGCGTGGTTGATCCATTGCACGAATAGCGCGTCGCGCTCGCCCGGCGAGAGCACGCCCACCGCCTCCACCGTCACCGGCCATTGGGTGAGCCACTGCACCGCCGAGCCGGCGCGGTTCGCCCCGCAAAACACCAGATGATCGCATTCCGCCGCCGCGAGGGCGGCCTCGACCGCGGCGCGACGGCGCGCCATCTCGCCCGCGCTGTAGCGCGGATATTCCGCGTCGGCGATGCGCTGAAGCTGCGCCGGCAGCGGCCGCACTGGCTCGGCGCGCGTCATCCGGTGGCGCGCGCCATGGGCTCGGTCTTGGCGGCGAGCCGCTCGTGCACGACCTGCGCCGCGCTGATCAGATCGACCTTGCCGCTGCCGAGCAGCGGCAGCTTGTCGATGATCCAAACGTCCGACGGGATCATCAGATCGGAGGCGTGCTTGGCCTTGGCAAAGGCTTGGAAGTCGGCGCGGGTCGCACCCTTTTGCTGGGTGAGCAGAATGAGCCGCTCGCCCTTGCGCAGGTCGGGCACGGCGACCACGGCGGAGAGCGCGTTCGGCCACAGCTCGGAGGCCAGCCCCTCGACCGCGGCGAGCGAGACCATCTCACCGCCGATCTTGGCGAAGCGCTTGAGCCGACCTTTGATGGTAATGAAGCCCTGCTCGTCGATGGTGACGATATCGCCAGTGTCGTGCCAGCCTTCCTCCGGCGGCTCGAGCACCCCGGGATTTTCCACCTTGAGGTAGCCGAGCATCACGTTCGGCCCGCGCACATAGAGCCGGCCGCCTTCCTCGATCCCTTCCACCTTTTCCAGCCGCGCCTCCATACCCGGCATGATGCGCCCGACGGTACCGAACTTGTTGAACATGGGGGTGTTCACCGCAAGCACCGGCGCGGTCTCGGTGACACCGTAGCCTTCGAGAATGCGCAACCCGAACTTCTCCATGTAGGTGCGCCGGGTCGATTCCTTCACCGGCTCCGCGCCCGCCAGGATGTAGCGCAGCGAGCGAAAGTCGTAGGCGTGCGCCACCCGAGCATAGCCCGCGAGGAACGTATCGGTGCCGAACATGATGGTGGCGTTCACGCCGTAGATCAGCTCGACCACGGTGCGATAGTGCAGGGGTGACGGATAGAGATAGATGCGCACCCCGAACACGAGTGGAAGTATCACGCCGACGATAAGGCCGAAGGAGTGAAACACCGGCAGGGCATTGAACACGTTGTCTTCGCGAGTGAAATCGATGCGCGCGGCGGCCTGCGCGGCGTTCGCGAGCATGTTGCGGTGGGACAGCACGACGCCTTTCGGCACGCCTTCGGTGCCGGAGGTGAACAGGATCGCCGCCCAATCATCGGGCTTGCGAGACACCAACGGCTTGTTCGCATTGAGCACCCCGCGGATCTTGTCGCCTACGGTGATGCCGTCGCGAATGTCTTCAAGATAGACGATCTTCACCTCTTTCTCGATGACGGCGACCAGGTTGGCGAGCCGGCCCTTCTCGATGAAGGCGCGTGAGGAGATGATGGTGTCGATCTGCGCTGCCTTGCAGGCGGCGAGGATATTGGCCGCGCCGGCGGTGAAGTTGATCATGGCCGGCACGCGGCCCGCCGTCATCATGGCAAGCACGGTGGCGACGGCGACATTGGCATTCGGAAGCATGACGCCGAGCGCGCGGCCCTCCGCCGCCATCGGCATCAGCTTGGCGCCGAGAATGGCGGCGCCGGCAAGCAGGCGCTTGTAGCTGAGCGCGCCGCTCAGCGGGTCCTCGACCGCGACGCGGCTGCGGCCGTGCAGGCCGGCGGCTTCGATCACCGCTTCGATCACCGTGCGGTCGGTCGAGGTGGTACGGAACACCAGGTTGGACATGATGCCATAGAGCGCCGCGCCCGCGGCCAGCCGGCGCTTGCGGCCCTTGAGCTCGGGATCGACGGTGAGCTTCACCGGCTCGAGAATGGTGACCTTCACCTTCGGGAACCAGCGCCGGCGCACCTGGCTCTTTGACAGCCGGCTGAACGGCGTCTGCTCCAGGCCTTCGATCCGCACCGGCACGATCTCGGCGTTCGCCTTGTCCGCGATCATGGCAGCGCCGTCGTAGACCTTCATCAGGCTGCCGGTGACGGTGATGCGGCCCTCCGGAAAGATGATCAGTGTATTGCCCGCCCTGACCGCCTCGATGAGCGAGCGGATCGCCATCGGCTTCATGGGATCGAGTGACATGGCGTTGGTCAGCTTCACGAACGGCCGCACCCACCATCGCTTTGCAATGCCCACGTCGATGGCGAAGACGGACTTGCGGTTGTGCAGCGACAGCGCCAGCCCGGCGTCGAGGAAGCTCACGTGGTTGAGCGCGACGATGAGATTGGGGCCGGCCTTGTTGAGATTATCGAGGCCCTTCACCTCCATCCGGAACAGAGTGCGGTAGAGGATCGAGAGCGCATCGCCGAGCGCGCTCGCCGGCATGGTGCGGCCGATGGCGACGGCGACCGCGAGGCTCGCGGCGCCCAGCAGCAGGAACAGCTGCGACGTCGTCATGCCGGCCGTCTGCAGCAGCGCCACGATCACTGTACTGCCGGCCATGAAGGCGGCGTTGAGCACGTTGACGGCGGCCACCACGCGCGCGCGGCGGTCGGCGCCGGCCCAGGCCTGCACCGCCGCAAATGTCGGCACGATGAACAGGCCGCCAGCAATGGCGAGCCCGGCGAGATCGAACGCAAACCGCAAGCCGCGGCCAGCACCGAAAATGGTGAGATAGCCGTCGAGCCCGGCAATCGGCGCGGCACCCCAGGTCGACCAGCCGAGGTCGATCGCGAACAGTCCCAACAGCACCGCGCCGATCAAGGTCGGCAGCAAGATGATGCGTCCCGCCGCGAGCCAGGCCGCAAGGCCGGAGCCGATCGCAATCGACACCGAAAAAATCGCGAGGCAGGTGGTGACCACCTCCTCGTTGCCGCCGAGCACGTTCTTCACCAACGGCGGCATCAGCGAGAGCGCGACCGCGCCGACGAGCCAGAACCAGCTCGTCACCAGCGCGCCCCACCATAGCCGCCGATCTTCGCGCAGGTACTTCAGTAGTCCGAGCGTCGAGGCGAGTACGTTCTTCTGCACCACGAGATCGGGGGCCGCCTGTCCCGTGCGTGGAATGAGCAGGCTCGCGCCCCAGCACAACAGCGAGAACACGATCATGAGGAACGCGAAATGCGCGGGGTCGCCGCCATCCTTGGCGGCGACCCCGCCGACGATGGTGCCGAGCAGGATGGCGATGAAGGTGGCGCTTTCGACCAGCGCGTTGCCGGCGGGAAGCTCGGAGCGGGCAAGGTGGTCGGGCAGGATGCCGTATTTGATTGGGCCGAACAGCGAGGCGATGACGCCGAACAGGAACAGCGCGACGAATAGCAGCGGCACCGAGTGCTGGGCAAAGCCGGCGAC
This sequence comes from Pseudomonadota bacterium, assembly GCA_046735815.1. Taxonomy (GTDB): domain Bacteria; phylum Pseudomonadota; class Alphaproteobacteria; order Rhizobiales; family Xanthobacteraceae; genus VAZQ01. The sequence continues at coordinate 10,299 of JBKPUA010000125.1, read as the reverse complement.
CGCAATGACGGCGATGCCGATCTCCGCAAACTTGAGCCGTCGCGCCACCACCGCTTTGTCGTAACGGTCGGCGAGCTGGCCGCCGAGGGCGGACAGGAAGAAGTAGGGCGCGATGAACACCGCGGCCGCGAGCGTGATCAACGCTTCGGCGTCGGAGCCGCCAACGTGGAACAGAACGAGAAAGACCAGCGCGTTCTTGAGGAAATTGTCGCTGAACGCCGAGAAGAACTGGGTCCAGAACAAAGGCGCGAAGCGCCGTGTCATCAACAGGGACGAGGACATGATCTTTCCGACAGCTCGATCGGCCGCCGCCCCCCGAGGGCTTGCGTTCCCGGCGGCAGGGGCACAAGCGTAACAGTCACACGCGATTACAGGCGCAAGTGACTAGCGCGGCAAGCGGCGAGAGCCAAGCCAAAGCGCTGGAGGCGGGATAATTCGGGCAAAAGCGGCAATCGCGCGGCCAAACATACAAAAAGGCGGGTAGCCCGGGGCTGCCCGCCGCTCAAGTCTGCGCCACGTGGTTCGCTATCGACGCAGGGGATGTTGCCCTGCGGACTGCATCATCACGGCCGCAATGCTGAGACAAACGGCGGCCGCCGATGCGAAGGTAAACAGCGACATCCACATGGCACCCTCTCCTTCTGCTTGGTTCCGCCGAGATTGTCGATCGAGCCGCCCGTTAACGCCGGATCGCAGCTTCCGTTCCTGAATTTTTGTTCAAAATTTTGACGGTAACTAAATACCATAAATCGCAACTCCTGCTGGAGCCGACAGTCGAGGGTCCAATAACTCGGCACAGCGAGAACCCCGTCGTCTTGTTACTTTTGACGTCGTCCGATCTATGCGCGACTATTCCAGGTGCGGCCCACGACACCATCCTGCCCTCGGGTCGCTCTGCCGAGGCTCGTTGTTTGCGTGCAAGAGAGTTCGCCAGACCTGAAAACAGGCGTGCGAGCGACGCGGTCCGGCGTGGCGATCACGCGTGACGGAACGCGGCTCGGCTATTCGATGCAGGGGGGCGCAGATCACGCAGTCGCGAACCGGATCGTGCTCATTCACTCGCTGGCGATGGATCGCCTGTTCTGGCAGCCGGTGGCGGAGCGGCTGGCCGAGTGCGCAGCGGTGCTCACCTATGACTGCCGCGGCCACGGCGAAGCTGACAAGCCCAAGGGGCCATACACGGTCGAGCTGTTCGCCCACGATCTCGCCGATCTGCTCGATCATGTCGGCTGGCCTTCGGCGGTCGTGGCGGGCGCCTCGATGGGGGGCTGCATCGCCCTCGCATTTGCGGCAGCACATCCGGCGCGCACCGCCGGGCTCGGGCTGATCGATACGACCGCCTGGTACGGGGCCGACGCGCCGAAACAGTGGGCCGAACGTGGCGCGCGCGCCGCCGCGGAGGGGATGGCGGCTTTGGTCGAGTTCCAGACCACGCGCTGGTTCGGCGAAGCGTTCCGCGCGCAGCGGCCGGATATCGTTGCGCGCTGCGTCGACGTGTTCCTGTCCAATGACGTCGCGGCTTATGTCGAGACCTGCAAGATGTTGGGCGCCGCAGATCTGCGCGCGGCATTGCCGTCCATGACCATGCCGACGGCGATCGTCGTCGGCGAGGAGGACTATGCAACGCCGGTGGCCATGGCCGAGGCCATGCATCAGGCGATCGCGAGCTCGACGCTGATGGTTCTGAAGGGCGCGCGCCACCTCACGCCGCTGGAAATGTCGGACACCATTGCCGGGAAGTTGCGCTCGTTGTTGCAACAGGCGAACAAGGCAGCAGAGGCGGGCGGGTTGAGAACATGAAATTCAGCGGCGACATCTCGGTGGCGGCCCCGCGCGACGCGGTATTCGCGAAAGTGCGCGACGCGCGTTTCTTCGCGTCGTGCGTCGAGGGGGTGCGAGACCTGAACGAAATCGATCCCGACCACTACACCGCGGTGCTGGACACCAAGGTCGCGTATCTCAAGTTCAAGTTCAACGTCGCCGTCGAGGTCGTCCGTGCCGATCCGCCGCGCGAGATCGAGGCCAAGATCGAAGGCGCGCCGCTCGGTATCGTCGGGCGGCTCACCGCGCGGTCGGTGACCCGGCTGTTGGAGGAAAACGGGGCAACCAAGGTGAGCTATGAGATCGAGGCGGCGTTGACCGGCAAGCTCGGCAGCCTCGGCCAGCCGGTGCTGCGCGCCAAGGCCAAGGAGATGGAACGGATATTCGCCGAGCGCATGCGCGCGGCGTTCGCGCCCGCTGCAGGAGAGCCGAGCCGATGATTCATCGAGAAAAAAGTTCAGGCCCATGACTCCGTTCGAACTCGTTGAACCCGCCTCGCTGCCGGAAGCGATCGGACTGCTCGATCCGGACGATCCCACCGTGCGGCCGATCGCCGGCGGCACCGCGCTGATGCTGATGATGAAGGCCGGCGTATTTCGCCCGACGCGGCTCGTCAGCCTGCGCAAGCTTGCGCCGCAGTATGCGCGCATCGCCACGGGCGCGAACGGCGCGCTCACCATCGGCGCCATGACGCCGCTGGCGGTAGTCGAGCGCTCGCCCGAGGTGGCGCGTGCCGCGCCGGTGATCCCGCACGCGATGCGGCGTCTCTCCAACATCCGCGTACGCAACGTGGCGACCGTCGGCGGCAATCTCGCGCACGGCGATCCGCATATGGACCTGCCGCCCATTCTCATCGCGCTTGGGGCCGAGGTCGTGGTCGTCGGGCCGAAAGGCGAACGAACAATTGCGGTCGAGGATTTGTTCGCCGGCTATTTCGAGACCGTGCTGGCGAAGGACGAGCTGATTGCCGAGCTGCGCATCCCCGCACAAGGCAACGCGCGCGCGGCCTATCTCAAGGTCACCACCGGCTCGGCCGAAGACTGGCCAGCACTCGGCGTGGCGGTCGCGTTGGTGGCGGAAGGTGCCGCCGTGAAATCCGCGCGTGTCGTGGTCAGTGCCGCGACCGAAAAGGCGATTCGTCTCAAGGCAGCGGAGAAGGTGCTCGCCGGTACAAACATCGACGCCAATGCCCTCGCGCGCGCCGCCGCGGCCGCGGTCGCGGAAGCCGAGTGCATCTCCGACGTGCGCGGCTCGGCCGCCTACAAGCGCGAGCTTATTCGTGTCTATGTGAGCCGGGCCGTGCGCGCGGCACTCGACGGTCAAGCATCCAGCAACGGAGCCACACGCTGATGGCAACGGCCACCATGCAAGAGGGAAAGGTCGGCGCGCAGGTCGGGCGGTCGCTGCCGCGGCTGGAGGCGCGTGAGAAGGTCACCGGCCAGGCCGAATACACCCACACCATGCGGCTCCCCGGCATGCTGTACGGAAAAATCTTCCGCAGCACGGTCGCTCACGGCCGCATTAAGTCGATCGACACCAGCGCGGCGAAGGAGGTGCCGGGCGTCTACCGTGTGGTGACGTCGGACGCCGTACGCAAAGTCATTCCCGAGCCCTATTACGGCCCGGCGTTCCACGACCAGCCGATCCTGGCGATCGACAAGGTGCATTACGTGGGCGAGCCGGTGGCGGTGGTGCTCGCCACCGATCCCCATGTCGCCGAGGAGGCGGCGCAGCTCATTGTCGCCGAATACGAGGAGCTGCCGGCGGTCTTCGATGAGGTCGAGGCGTTCGACGACAAGATCCTGGTGCACGAGCAGCTCAAGCCAGCCGGTACCTTCGCCGATCTCAAGCATCTCAAAGGACGCAAGGGCACCAACACCGCGCTCGACTTCAAGCTGCGGCGCGGCGACGTGGACAAGGCTTTCGCCGAGGCGGCGCACGTGTTCGAGCACACCTTCCGCACTCAGAAGGTGCTGCATCTCGCGCTCGAGCCGTTTGCGGCAATTGGGGACTGGCGAGAAAGCGGCCTGACGATCTACAGTGGCTCGCAAGGCCCCTCGTTCGTGCGCACCGAGATCGCGCGCCTGCTCGGCTGGCCGGAGAACCGCGTCCGCATCAAGGTGCCCTATCTCGGCGGCGGCTTCGGCTCGAAGCTCTACATCAAGCTCGAGGCGCTGGTAACCGCGCTCTCGATGGTCGCCCGGCGGCCGGTCAAGGTCGCGCTCACCATGGAGGAGCAGTTCTACACCATCACGCGCCACCCCAGCACCTTCCGCATCAAGACCGGCGTCGACAAGTCGGGTCGCATCACCGCCCGCAAATGCCAAGTGTACTGGAACGGCGGCGCCTATGCCGACATCGGACCGCGGGTGACGCAGAAGTCGGGGTTCACCGCGTCGGGTCCCTACGACATCGAAAATGTCTGGATCGATTCCTACGCGCTCTACACCAACCAGCCGCCCTCCGGGGCGTTGCGCGGGTTCGGCATTCCGCAGCTGGTGTGGGCCTACGAGAGCCACACCGACATGATCGCGCGCGCGCTCAAGCTCGACCCGCTCGAGTTCCGGCGCAAGAACCTCGTGCGCGAGGGCCGGCCGCATGCCACCGGTCAGATCATCGAGAACGCCAAGCACGAGGCGGCGCTCGAGCGGGTGGCCGAGCGGTTGAACTGGAGCAAGCCGCTCGATCGCGGCACTGGCACGCTGCGGCGCGGCCGCGGCGTTGCGGTGGCGATCAAGGCGGTGATCTCGCCCACCACCTCGGTCGCCAACGTCAACATCGCCGCCGACGGCAGCACCACGCTGTTGTGCGGAACCGTCGATATGGGCCAGGGCTCCGACACCGCCATGGCGCAGATCGTCGGCGAGGTGCTCGACATTCCCGCCGAGAGCGTCAGGGTCGTGCCACGCGATACCGATGTCACGCCTTACGACATGGGCACGCTCGGCTCGCGCTCGCTGTTCCACATGGGCCACGCGGTGCAGCGCGCGGCCGAGGAAGCGCGCGACAAAATCAAAGCGCTGGCGCGCGAGGTGGGCGAGCCCGAGGGCAGCAACATCCCGCTGCCCGAGCTGTTCAAGAAGAGATACGGCATGCAGGCCGGCAACATCGTCGGCACCGGCATCTACAAGCCGGACTACGTGCCGCCTGATCCGGCAACCGGGCTCACGCCCAATGCGACGCCATTCTGGATGTGTGCCGCTTCAGGCGCCGAGGTCGAGGTCGATACCGAGACCGGCCATGTCAGGATCCTGCGCTTGATCAACGTCGTCGACTGCGGCCGGCCGCTGAATCCCCGGATCGTGGAGACGCAGATTTCCGGCGCGTCGCTGATGCAGCTCGGCTTCACCATGTTCGAGAAAATGCACATCGATGCCGGCCAGGTGACGAACGCGTCGCTCGCCGACTACAAGATCCCCGGCATCCTCGACGTGCCAGTGGTGATGGAGAACGAGGCGGTCGAGGCCAGGCAATCCAATGGGCCGTTCGGCGCCAAGGGGGTGGGCGAGACCGCGACGTTCTGCGTGTCGCCCGCCATCGCCAATGCCATCGAGGACGCCTGCGGCGTCCGCCTCACCGAGCTGCCGCTCAAGGCCGAGACGGTATTCCGGGCGCTGCGCGCCAAGGACAATAAGCCGCTCGCGGAGGAAGCATGACGCGCACGATCAAGTTCACGCTCAACGGCGCGCCGGTGGCGGCCGAGGTCAAGCCGCATCACAATCTGGTCGAGGTGCTGCAGCGCGATTTCAATCTGCTGGGCGCGCGCGAGAGCTGCGGCCAGGGCATGTGCGGCTGCTGTACGGTGCTGGTGAACGGCACGGCCGTTTCTGGCTGTCTCTATCTCGCCGTTTTCGTCGACGGCGCCGAGGTGACCACGGTCGAAGCGCTCGCCGATCCGCAGACCAATGCTCTTAACCCCGTGCAAGAGGCCTTCATCGAGGCCGGCGCGTTCCAGTGCGGATACTGCACGCCCGGTTTCGTGCTGATGACGAGCCAGCTGCTCGATGCCGACCCCGATCCGGACGACGATCGGATCAAGCACTATCTCTCGGGCAATCTCTGCCGCTGCGCCGCCTACCCGCAGATCGTTGCCGCGGTCAAGCTCGCCGCGCGCAAGCGCAGGGCGCTTTCGCCCAGCTGAGGCGAAGGCCGACAGCAATTTCGGTGCTTCAATCGTCGAGCAGTTCGATCGGATCGCCGCGGTGGATCACGCCGCCTTGCTCGATCCGGCAATTAAGCCCGGAGCGATTGTAAAGCGGCTGATAAACCGGAAGGCCCAACAATTTTTCGAGGTATTTGCAGGGAAAGTTGAGTCGTCCGCCCTTGAGCACAACATCGCCGACGCGAAATCGCTTGCCTACCAGATGACCGAGAGGCACGCCGCGCACCGTCAGATTGCGCCGGTGATGGCCGGGCTCGATCCGAATCGGACCGGCTTGCAGAGGAGGGTCGTTGCGGGCCAGAGCCTCGAGCACCTCGATTTCGAACAGCGTGACCTCGCGCGCGTCTGGTTTGGGCGAATACGTTCCCGTTCCCAGAAAGTACCGGTCGCCCTCGATCCCGCGACCTGCAACCAGGTTGCCTTGATCGAGCTCCTGCATCGGGCGGGACGCCGCGGGTGCGATATGGATATGCAAGAGCCGCCCGCGCCACCGCGCCTGGCCGGCGCTGTCGTTTTCAGAAGGTGTTGCTGTCGAAAACAGTGTCGTGACCGTTACTCCTATTGCGGGGCGGGAACCTACGCCTGCCACATGCTCGCGAATATCCTACGCCGCATCGATGCCATTGTAACCCCGCGGGGTGAAACGGCGGGAGGGGACCAGCTATAATGTCGGCCATGACCAATAGCGCTGCCGGCAGCAAGGCCGAGCCCATGCACGTCGAAACCGACGTCCTGATTATCGGATCGGGCGGTGCCGGCATGTATGCGGCGATCGAGGCCGCGCGCGCGGGTTGCAGCGTCCTCCTCGTCGACCGCAGCCTGATCGGCCGCGGCGGCGCGACCGTCATGGCGCAAATGACGGTTGCCGCCGCGCTCGGCGCGCAGACGCCGGATCACTGGAGCTTTCATTACCACGACACGCTCGAGGCCGGCCGCGGCCTGTGCGACGAGCGCCTAGCGCGCCTCCTGTGCGAGGACGGTCCCGCGCGCATCCGCGAGATGGAGGACTGGGGCATCGGCTGGGCGCGCGACAACGAGCACATCGCACAGGCTTTTGCGCCCGGCCACGACCGCCCGCGTTGCGTGTATGTGGACTTTCTCAATACCGGGCCGGCGGTGTCGAAGACGCTGCGCGCCGTCCTCACGCGCGACAAGACGATCCGCAAGGCCGGCGACCTGCTGGTGGTCGATCTCGTGCGCACCGGCGATGGAGCCGCGGCCGGCGAAATCGCTGGCGCGGTGGCCTGGCATGTTCCAACCGGCGCCCCCGTCACCATCGCGGCGAAGGCGACCATCGTCGCCACCGGCGGGCTCACCCGGCTCTATCGGCGCAACAGCGCCTCCGCCAACATGGGCGGCGACGGCTACGCGCTCGCCCTGCGCGCGGGGGCGCCGCTCGTCGATATGGAATTCGTGCAGTTCTTTCCGATCGGCCATCTCGCGCCGCGCCTCATCGGCATGGATCCGATCATGTGGGATCCGTTCCGCTACAAGCTCGGCGGGCGGCTCCTCAACAGCGCCGGCGAGGAGTTCACGGCGCGCTACGGCGTGAGCGAGGAGGGGCGCTACGTCGTCACGCGCGACGTTGCCACCTACGCCATCGTCAAGGAAGTTGAGGCCGGTCGCGGCTCGCCGCATGGCGGCGCCTATCTGAGCTTCCAACACTGCTCGGAGGCCGAGCTGCGCGCGGCCTTCGGCCCGGTGATCGATCGGCTCGCCAAGAACAATATCGACCTCACCCGCACCGCCATCGAGGTCGCGCCGATGGCGCATTACCACATGGGCGGCGTGATCGCCGACGAGCGCATGGCAACGGAGCTGCCGGGCCTGTTCGCGGCGGGCGAAGCGGTCGGCGGCGCCAACGGCGCCAACCGGCTCTCCGGTAATGCCATCACCGAGGCACTGGTGTTCGGCGCCCGCGCCGGCCGCAGCGCCGCCGAGCGCGTCAAGCATATGCGGGTGCACGCATTTGGCACCGATGCGGCGCGGGCGGCGCTCGAGCTGGTCGCCGCCGGCGGCGATCGCGACGACATCAACACTGCCGCCATGGTCCAGCGGCTGCAGGCGACCATGGCGGACGAGGTCGGCCCGTTCCGAACCGAGGCCAAGCTCACGCGCGCGCTGGCTGCGATCGACGATATGACGCACGCGCTCGGCGAGCGCCCCGCGGGCGACAACAAGGCCTTCGACCTGCGCCGGCTCGAATGGTTCGATCTGCGCAACATGCTGCTGGTGGCGCGCGCCGTGACGATGGCGGCGCTCGCGCGTCGCGAGAGCCGCGGCGCCCACCAGCGCGAGGATTTTCCCGGCATGCTGCCGCACTGGCGCGTGAACCAAGTGGTACGGCTGGGTTCGGACGGCCTCGCACTCACTCCAGTGCCCGCCGTTACCGAGGTCGCCGCGCAATGAGCAGCACCGCAACCCTGAAAGTGTGGCGCGGCGAAACTCCCGGCCGTGGACGCTGGGAGCGCTACCAGGTTCCGTTCGAGTCCGGACAATCGGTGCTCGACGGTTTGCGCTGGATCCGCGCCAACCTCGACCCGAGCCTGGCCATCCGCTTCTCCTGCATCAACGCCAACGCCTGCAAAGAGTGCATGATCGAGCTCGACGGCAAAACCGTATATGCCTGCACGGCGCGGCTTACACCGCGCGAAATGACGCTCGCACCCTTGCCCAACAAGCGCCTGGTGCGCGACCTCGTCACCGAGATCGCTCCACCCGCGGAGCGGTTCATGAAATGATGCGCCAGCTCCGCCCTGCCAGGTAAAGAGCCACGCCTTCGAGAGTAGGTGTACAAAACAATGTTCCAAGCCCGGAAAGAACACATGTCGATCGAACGCAAGCCCACCGCCTTCGGCGACCTGCGCGGCTGGATCGAGGCGCTCAAGGCGCACGGTGAGTTGCAGGAGATCGATGCCGAGGTCGATTGGAACATCGAGCTCGGCACCATCATGCGGCTGGCGCAGGGCCCCGGCACCGGCAAGGCGCTGCTGTTCAACAACATCAAGGACTACAACACGTCGACCAGCCGCTGCCGTCGCATCTTCGGCGCCGCCCTCAACAATTATCGGCGCGTCGCGATGATGCTGGGGCTGCCGCCCGACACCCATCCGCGCGAGCTGGTCAGGATCGGCCGCACCATCCTGGGTGGGAGCATTCCGCCCAAGATCGTCGCCACCGGGCCGGTGAAGCAGAACATCCTCAAGGGTGCGGACGTCGATCTCTACGAGCTGCCGTCACCCCATTGGAACCGGCTCGACGGCGGCCGCTATCTCCTCACCTATGGCGGCTGCGTCACCAAGGATCCCGAAACCGGGGTCATGAATGTCGGCATCTATCGCGGCATGGTTGCCGGCCATGACCGCATCCCGATCCTGATGTGGCGCGCGCAGCATATCGGGCACCATTTCACCGCCTGGCAGCAGGGCGGCAAGGCGGAAATGCCGATCGCGGTGGCGATTGGTTGGGAGCCTTCGCTCGGCTTCACCGGCGGCGCCCCGGTGCCCAAGGGCATGTGCGAATACGACGTGATGGGCGCCATTCGCGGCGCGCCAGTCGAGCTGGTGAAATGCGAGACCGTCGACCTCTACGTGCCGGCGACGGCCGAGATCGTGATCGAAGGCTATCTCGGGCTCGATCCCAGCACTTACGTGATGGAAGGCCCCTATGCCGAGTTCACCGGCTATCTTGCCGGCGACCGCTCGCCCAAGCCGACCATCCGCGTCACCGCCATCACCCACCGCGACGATCCGATCCTGCGTGGCACCATCGAGGGCTCCATGCCCGGCAGCTATTCGGAGAACGCGGTGTGCTCCTCGATCATGCGCGCGGCGACCGCGTGGAACGTGCTCGACCGCGCCGGCGTGCCCGGGATCACCGATGTGTGGTGTCCCCCGGTGCAAGCCGGGATCAATCTCCTGATCCGCATGAAGCAGAGCTATCGCAACCAGGCGAAGCAGGCAGCCAACGCGATCTGGGGCTCCTCGGCCGCGCACGTGCGCTACAAGCACATCACGGTGGTCGACGACGACATCGACATCCACGATTACGCCGCCGTCGACTGGGCGATCGCCCATCGCGTCAATGCCGGCGAGAACGACGTGATCATCATGCCCTCGACCTTCGGCCTGGGCTTGGACCCCTCGGTGCGCAAGCGCGACCGCAACCCGACGCTGTTCGGCACCGGCAAATGGAATCGGGTGTTGATCGACGCCACCATGAACCTGGATTACGACCCCGACCCGGACTTCGGCGGCGCCCGCTTCCCGCCCACGGTGTGGCCGCAACAGGATGACATCGACAAAGCCTACGCCCGC
>JBKPUA010000124.1:0-5388 GCA_046735815.1 Pseudomonadota bacterium | reverse complement strand
TTATAGGGCGGAGGAGGCGACGCCCGGCGATGATCCGAAAAGGCCGTTCGAGCACCTCGGCTTCACTGCCCCATTCAACTTTTCGGAACAGCCGGCGGCGTCCATCTGTGCCGGATACGATGCCGAGGGATTGCCGATCGGCCTGCAGATCGTCGGCCATCGCTTCGACGATCTCGGCGTGTTGCGGATGGCGCGCGCCTACGAGGCGTTGCGGCCACCGCCGCGCCCGTGGCCGCAGCCGTAGCTAGCCATCAAATCCGCGCGCCGAAATTAAGTTCCGGATCGAACTCTGGCGCGCGGCGGCCCGTCGGCTCCGCGGCGGGGCCGGCCTTGCGCGCAAGGAAACGTCCGGAGCCCGGCGCCACGCGCAACGTTCCATCCTCGACCGCCACCCGTCCGCGGCTCAACACGGTGACGGGCCAGCCGGTGATCTTGCGGCCCTGGTAGGGCGTATAGCCGGTGCGGTCGTGCATCCGCGCGGCATCGAGCACCACCTCGCGCTTCGGATCCCAGATCGCGATATCGGCGTCGGCGCCCACGACGAGATCGCCCTTGCGCGGATGGAGCCCGTAGATCTTGGCGGGTTCCGTCGCCGAGAGCGCGACGAACTTTTCGAGGCCGAGGCGACCCTTGCTGACCATCGCATCGAACAGGAGCGGCAGTCGCGCCTCGAGACCCGGCATGCCGTTGGCAATCTCCTTGAAGCTCGGATCGGAACCGGCGCTGAGCTTGCCGCTCGCATCCATACGATAGGGAGCGTGATCCGACGACACCGTCTGCAGATCGCCCTGCGCCAGCGCCTGCCACAGCGCTTCCTGGTCGGCGACGGTGCGCACCGGCGGGCTGCAGATCCATTTTGCGCCCTCGATCCCAGGCCGGTCGAGATCCTGTGCGGTGAGGAACAGGTATTGCGGGCAGGTCTCGGCATAGACCTTGAGGCCTTCGCTGCGCGCCGCGCGCACGCGGGCGGCGCCCTCGGCGGTCGAGACATGGAAGATCATGATCGGCTGGTCGATGAAGGCGGCCAATGTGATGAGCCGATTGAAAGCCTCCGCTTCTCCCGCCCGCGGATGGGCGACGCCATGATAACGCGGCGCCCGATAGCCATTGGCGAGCAGGCGCTTCACCGTCCAGGCGATCATCGCGTGATTTTCGGCGTGGACGCAGACCAGCGCGCGGTTGTCGCGCGCGGCCTGGAGCACATCGAGCATCTGCGCATCGTCGAGCTTGAGGCGGTCATAGGTCATGAACACCTTGATCGAGGCATGTCCCGCGCGCACGAGGCCCGGCAGGTGTTCCTTGAGCGCCGCTTCCGTGGGGTCCGCAATGATCATGTGGAAGGCGTAGTCGATCACCGCGCCCTTGCGGGCGAGCGCGTGATAGGCCTCCAGAACCTCGTCGAGCTTGAGGCCCACGTGCTGAGCCGCAAACGAGATCACGCTCGTGGTGCCGCCGCACACGGCGGAAACGGTCGCGCTCTCGAAGGTGTCCGCATTGAGCAGCCCGGCGGCCGAGACCTGCTCGATATGGCAGTGGCTGTCGATCCCGCCGGGCAGCACCAGCTTGCCGCGCGCGTCGATCTCCTTGACGCCCGGCGCGAGGTCACGGCCGATCGCCGCGATCGTCTCACCTTCGATAGCAACGTCGGACGCGAACACCGCCGACGCGGTGGCGACCGTTCCGCCGCGCAGGACGAGGTCGTAAGGTTTGGTGGACATGAGGCGATCTCCGGCGCTAACTACAAGGATCACAGCCGCCGCGAGGGCAGGGCATGGCTCGGTCGGACATTCTGGTCATCAATCCCAATTCCAATCCAGCGGTGACCGCGAGCTTCGACGCGGCGCTGGCGCCCTTGCGCTTCGCCGATGGGCCGACCATCCGCTGCGCCACCTTGGCGGAAGGTCCGTTCGGCATCGAAAGCCAGAAGGACGTCGAGCAGGTGGTACTGCCGCTGCGACGGATGGTCGAGTCCGACAACGCGGCCGACGCCTTCGTCATCGCCTGCTTCAGCGATCCGGGCTTGCACGTGTGCCGCGAGGGAACGCGCCGGCCGGTCTTCGGTATTGCGGAATGCGCGATACTCAACGCGCTCGCCCGTGGCGATCGGTTCGGGGTGATCGCCATCGCCGCCGCATCGATCCGCCGCCATCTGCGCTACCTGCGGCAGATCGGGATGACCGAGCGGCTCGCCGGCGAGCGTCCGCTCGAGATGAGCGTCGCGGAGACGGCGTCGGGCGAGGACACGCTCGCGCGCATGACCGAGGTCGGTCGTGAGCTGGTCGAGAAGGACGGCGCCGACGTCCTCGTCATGGGCTGCGCCGGCATGGCGCGACATCGCCGGCCGCTCGAAGAGGCGCTGGGCGTGCCGGTGATCGATCCCACTCAGGCCGCCGTCACCATGGCCATCGCCGCCGTGCAGGTCGCGCACGCCTGAGCCTCCGCGCTCACGCCTTGGGTGGCAGCGTCACGCCGGTCTGCGCGCTGATGCGGCCGTAGTGCTCGATGCGGCGATGGCTGGCGAAGTCGAAGATGGTCTGCTTGCCGAAGACGGTGGCGTCGAGGTCGCAGGGATGCACGACGAGCTCGTCGTCCTCGGTCTTCGACTCGGCAACGACCTCGCCGTCCGGATTGACGATCATCGTGCCGCCCATCAAGTGATGGCCATCCTCGACGCCGGCCTTGGCGACCGCCACCACCCAGCTCGAATTCTGGTAGGCGCCAGCCTGCAGCGAAAGCTTGTGGTGGAACATGCGCTTGGCGTGCCCCTCGCTCGCCTTCTGCGCGTTCACCGACGGCGTGTTGAAGCCGAGCGTCACCATCTCGACCCCCTGTAGGCCCATGACGCGGAAGGTCTCCGGCCAACGCCGGTCGTTGCAGATGCACATGCCGAAAATGCCGTCGAGCATGCGCCAGACCGGGAAGCCGAGATCGCCGGGCTCGAAATAGCGCTTCTCGAGGTGCTGATGGGAGCGCTCGGGGTCATGCTCCGCGTGCCCGGGCAGATGAACCTTGCGGTACTTGCCGACGATCGCACCCGATTTGTCCACGAAGATCGAGGTGTTGAAATGATGCCCATCGGGGGTGAGCTCGGCATAGCCGAAGCTCATCGCCATGCCGAAGTCGCGCGCCTGCGCGAACAGCGGCCGCGTCGCCGCGCTCGGCACCTCGCGCTCGAACCAGATGTCGGCATCCGACCTGTCCTCGTAATGCCAGCGCGGAAAGAAAGTCGTCAGCGCCAGCTCGGGATAGACAATCAGGTCGCAGCCTTCGGCCTTCGCGTGCCGCATGAGCTCGAGGATGCGTGCGACCACCGCCTGGCGGCTGTCCGCCTTCTGGATGGGGCCGAGCTGGGCGGCGGCAACCTTGATCTCGCGCATGATCGTTCTCCTTGTCGTCGACCTCATCCGCCGAGGCGGTGCTCGAGGCGGCTCACCAGGCGGACCACCGGCCAGAGCAGCACGAGATAGATGGCGGCGGCGAGGACGATCGGGGACGGATTGTAGGTGAGCGAGCGCGCCATGTCGGCGGCATATAGCATCTCCGGCAGGGCGACGACGCTGGCGAGCGAGGTGAGCTTCACCACTTCGATGGTATTCGAGACCAGATCGGGCAGGACGTTGCGCACCGCTTGCGGGACGACGACATGGACCATCGCCTGCCAGCCGGTGAGCCCGGTGGCGCGCGCCGCTTCCCACTGGCCGTGGCCCACGCTGTCGAGACCGGCGCGATAGATCTCGCCGTAATAGGCCGAGGTATTGAGAAAGAACGCGACGCAGACCGAGGCGAACGGCGAGAGGCGCAGGCCCGCGAACGGCAGGCCGGCATGGACGAAGATCAGAAGAACCAGCGGGGGGATGGCGCGGAAGATATCGATCAGCGCCGCCAGTGCAAATCGCAGGCTGCGCGAAGGGGCGCGACCGGCCAGCGCGACCATCAGCCCGCCGGCGAGGCCGAGCGGCACCACCGCCAGACAGACCAGCACGGTCATGCCGAGGCCGCGCAGGATCAGCGGCGCGGCCTGATACATGATGTCGAGATTGAAGAATTGCTGGAGGATCGCATCCATCAGGCGCGCCTCCAGGCAAAACGCGTCTCGATCCAGCGCCCGACGATCACCACCGGCACGAACAGCGCGAGGTAGGCGAGCGCCCCCATCATCAGCGGCGTTGCGCTGCCGGAGAAACTTTGCGCCGTGGTCGCCTGATTGAGGATCTCAGGCACGCCGATCACCATACCGAGCGCGGTATTCTTGGTGATGGCGATGGTGCGGTTGGTGAGCGGCGGCACGGTGAGCCGCACCGCTTGCGGCAGGATGACGTAGAGCAGGGTCTGGGCGTAGGTGAGGCCGGTCGAGCGTGCCGCCTCCCATTGCCCCTGGCGCACAGAGAGAATCCCGGCCCAGAAAATCTCCTCGGCGAAGCCGGCGAGCACGAGCGCGAGCACTAGCCAGAGCACCGCGAAGCTCGACAGGCTGATGCCGACATTGGGCAAGCCGAAATAGACGATGAGCACCAACACCAGCGGCGGCAGCGCGCGCATGATGTCGACGAAGACGACGAGCGGTGCGTTGATCGGGCGCAGGCGAAAACTGCGCAGCAAGGCAAGCGCCAATCCGAGCACGATGCCGGTGATCACCACCGCCGCCGCGATCTCCACCGTCACCAGCGTGCCCTTGAGAATATCGGGCAGATAGCGCTCGATGACCGCGCCGTTGAAGAACGTCTGGATGAACAGCGTGCCCCCGTCCATGACACTTAAGTCCGTTCGATCAACTCTGGTCGTCCCCGCGAAAGCGGGGATCCATATTCCAGAGTCGGTGGTTATGGGTCCCCGCTTGTGCGGGGACGACACCAACAAGAAATGCTCGGCCACTCATATGACGCTCAGTTCTCAGTGCGTGATCTCGGCAAGAAACTTCCGCACGCGCGGGCTCGCATCGGCGCCGAAGATCTTCGCCGGCGGTCCCTGATCGACGATCACACCGTCGTCCATGAACAGCACGCGGTGCGCGGCGTCGCGCGCGAAGCGCATCTCGTGGCTCACCACCACCATGGTCATGCCGGAAGCTTGCAGGTCGCGCATGACCGCCAGCACGCTGCCGACGAGCTCCGGATCGAGCGCCGAGGTTGGCTCGTCGAACAGCATGATCTGCGGCTCGAGCGCAATCGCGCGCGCGATGGCGACCCGCTGCTGTTGGCCGCCCGACAGCTCGTTCGGATAGGCATGGGCCTTGTCCGCGAGCCCCGTGCGCTCGAGCGCGGCGAGAGCAATCCTCTCCGCCTCGGACCGGCTGCGGCCGAGGACCTTGCGCAATGCCAGCGTCACGTTCCCGAGCGCGGTCATATGCGGATAGAGGTTGAATGCCTGGAACACCATGCCGATGCGCCG
>JBKPUA010000123.1:0-12361 GCA_046735815.1 Pseudomonadota bacterium | reverse complement strand
GTCCTTCCTCGAAGGGCCCAAGGTCATGAACGGCGCATCCGACCTGATGGTGGCGGTGCTCGGGGACAAGGGCCGGCACGCACGCACGACGGTCGGTGTGGCCGTCCTGCCAGGCGACGCCGCGGTCGAGGTGGACGGCATTTTCGAAGTGGCCTGAACCGCCCTCCCCGCGTCTTTGATCGGCTGACTGCGCGCCCCCGGCGACCGGGACCTGCACGATGCCGACAAAACGTCATTGCGTACGTGCGTGGGCACCGGGCATGCGTTGCGCGCACGTCCGCAATTCGTCGCATGGGCCGTCACGGATCTGCCGGCGCCGTTACATATGCTAGCGGGCAAGCGCCGCACGTCTGCGTCTCAATCCTGAATGCGCGCAGCCGGGAGAAGCGGAAAAAAGCGCACCGCGTGCCCACCGGATGACCTTCGCGGGGTTTCGGCCGTAAATTTGCATGCGCATTACCGGGACCGACGTGACCCCATGATCGAACTCACCCTGCGAGTTGCGAATTCCATCGGCGCGGTGGCCGCTGGAGCCTGGGACGCCTGCGCCAATCCGGTCTCGCCCTCCGCGGGCAATGGAGCCGGCGCCGCCAAGGCGCCTTGCGCAAGCTCAGCAACAGCTCGAGAGACAATCTACAACCCGTTTATTTCACACGACTTTTTATCGGCGCTGGAAGAGTCGCAATCGGTTCGTGCACGGGCCGGCTGGCAGCCTTTTCACCTGCTGGCGGAGGACGCCAAAGGCGCACTGCTCGGCGCGGTCCCCTGCTACGTGAAATCGCATTCGCGCGGCGAATACGTCTTCGACCACGGTTGGGCCGACGCCTACGAGCGCGCCGGCGGACGCTACTATCCCAAGCTGCAGGTGTCGGTGCCGTTCACGCCGGCGACCGGGCGGCGGCTCCTCGTGCCGCCGGGACCGCAGGCACCCGCCGTGCGCACGGCGCTTGCCGACGCACTCGTGGATATCTGCCTGCGCGCGGACGCCTCCTCGGTCCACGTCACCTACCCGACCGAGCCGGAATGGGATCTCCTGGGCAGCCGTGGCTTCCTCAAGCGTACGCACCAACAGTTCCATTGGCAGAACGCCGGCTATGACAGCTTCGATGCGTTCCTGACGGCGCTCGCCTCTCGCAAGCGAAAGACCATCCGGCGCGAACGCGAGGATGCGGTGGCGCACGGCATCACCGTCCATTGGTTGACCGGCTCGGACCTCACCGAAAGCGTGTGGGATGCGTTCTTCGAGTTCTACATGGAGACCGGCTCACGCAAATGGGGGCGACCCTATCTCACGCGGCAGTTCTACTCGCTGGTGGGAGCGACGATGGGCGACCGCATCCTCTTGGTGATGGCCAAGCGCAACGGCCGTTTCATCGCCGGCGCCATCAATTTCATCGGCGCCGATACGCTGTTCGGGCGGCACTGGGGCGCGATTGAGCACCACCCGTTCCTGCATTTCGAGCTTTGCTACTACCAAGCGATTCAATATGCGATCGAGCACAAGCTCGCCCGCGTCGAGGCCGGGGCCCAAGGCGAGCATAAGATCGCGCGCGGCTATCTGCCGACCACCACCTATTCGGCGCACTACATTCTCGATCCGGCACTGCGGCGTGCGATCGAGGATTTTCTCGCCCACGAGCGCGCCTATGTGGCATCCGCCGGCGAGGAGCTCGCGGAGGCGGCACCTTTCCGCAAGGGATGAGCCCCCCGCATCGCCCGGGCTTGATGTCCCGGCTATCATCAGGCGCGCCATTTCGAAGGGAGAAGCATCCATGAACCATCTGCGCGCCGCGTTGCTGTCGCCGATCCAACTTGCCTTATCGCGCCGCCGACTGCTCACCGCCGGAGGCGCGCTCATCGCCGCCGGAACGAGCTCGGCCGCGCTCGCTCAGACCGTGCTCGGCGCCGGCAAGACGCCGGCGCATCTGCGCTTCCTGCAGCCCGATGCCAGCTCGAAGCAGGCGGGATATTCGCACGTGGTGGAAGCGACCGTTCCCGGCCGCATCGTCTATATCGCCGGCCAGATGGGTCTCGACAGCAACGGCAACGTCGTCGGCGCGCCCGGGGATTTCAAGGCGCAGGCGACGCAGGCCTACCAGAACATCGGAGCTGCCTTGGCCGCCGCCGGCGGCGGCTTCGAGCACATCGTCAAGCTCACGCAATACCTGATCCACTTGCGGGCCCACCAGACGCTCGTGCGCGAGGTGCGCGCCAGGTTCTTCAATCCGGATCTGCCGCCACCCGCGAGCACCATGATCCAGGTGGGCGCGCTCACCCGCGACGGAGCGCTCTACGAGGTCGATGCGGTGGCGGTGCTGCCGCCCGCGTGACCACTCGTAAGGCGTTCAAGGAGGAGAGAAGCATCATGGCGGCCTACGATCCCAACAATATCTTCGCCAAGATCCTGCGCGGTGAAATGCCCTGCTACAAGGTCTACGAGGACGACAAGGCATTCGCCTTCCTCGACATCATGCCGCGCGCGCCCGGCCACACCCTCGTTCTCCCGAAGGCGCCCGCGCGCAACGTGCTCGATGTGGCGCCGGACGACCTCGCCCACGTCACCAAGGTCGCGCAGAAGATCGCCAAGGCCGGCATGCAGGTGTTCGCCGCCGACGGCATCACCATCCAGCAGTTCAACGAAAGCGCCGGCGGCCAAGTCGTGTTTCACCTGCACGTCCACGTCATCCCGCGGCAGGACGGCGTCGCGCTCAAGCCGCCCGCGAGCGTGAAAGAAGCGCCGGAGGTACTCGCCGACCAAGCCAAGCGGCTCGCGGCCGCGCTGAAGTAAAATTCAGATGCGGGCGGCTCGTTGAAACGCTCACTCCGCGAGCTGGTAGCACACAGTGCGCGGCGGCGTCGGTCCGTCACCGGCGACCTTGACCGGCGCTATTGCCAGATGCGGCGGCGCCGCGACGGCAAACTTGGTCTGCAGCCCGTCGACCTGGGAATAGTTCAGGATGGTCACGACGCCACAGAACACCAGCAGAGATGCGCTGTAGAAAATCAACGCGCCGAAGGCCCACCATCCGAACGCTGGAGCGGCGTCGGGTTTCGTCGCGGCCTCATGTGATGTGCTCATCGTGCGGGGCTCCATCCGTTCAACCCCGCGCTGTCATACCCCTCGAGTCAGTCATGTGGCGTGAACCGTCTCACACACTCTTCCCGATCTTTGCGATCCTGGGCGGTGACCCGCGCGATGCCGACGCGTCGCGGGCATTTGCGCAAGCAGCATTGCGCGCAAGCGCAAGCGTCAAGTCCGATAGGCGAGCGCGCCGAGCGTGAGCACAACCTCGCCGGCCGCCACTCCCGCAAATACCGATCTGCGCACGAGCAGGAACGCCAGGAATCCACACCCGATGGCGCCCAGGCGGACGCCGAGCGGCACGCTCGCCAACGTCCCGGGCGGAAGCAGGATGATCTTGGCGATCACGCCCGCGAGCACCGCAATCGCGACCGCGCGCGCCCACGTGAAGAATTCGGAATCCTCGTCGATCCCGCGCGCGAAGACGAGCCCGAGCATGCGCCAGATCTCGTTGGGTAGAAAGCCGACGAGCAGCAGCAACGCGTAGGCGTGAAGCTCGCCGTTCATTTGACCGCCCCGCGCAGGCGATAGAAGCCGTAGGCCACCGATCCGCCCACAATTCCCGTCCAAAGCAGATCGAGGCCGACCTGCCAGGCGGCGAGCAGCGGCCCGAGCACGAGGCCGAAGGCGAGCGCCAGCCAATCCGAGAGCAGACGACAGTTGCGCGTGGTCGAGATCAGAAACGACATCGGCGTGAGGAAAAGCAGGCCCGCGCTCAATATCGGCGGCAGCGAGGTGGCGAGATAGTAGCCGAGGCCGGTGCCGACCTGCGCGGCGAGCATGAAACCGAGACCGAGTCCGTTCGCGAAGGGGATGCGAGTCGCGCGCGGCCAAGACGGCAAGAGGCGCAGCGCCTCGATCCACATGCTCACCGCGGTGAGATGCGCAGGCAGGACGAGCTCGCGGCTCTGCGTGTGCGCATCCTTGATCAGCGGCAGCAGCGAGATAACCATCGGCAGGAGGCGCGCGCTGCTCAACCCCACCGCCAGCGCGGTCTCGACCGAGGTGGCGCCGGCGCCGAGCGCCGAGATCAGGATCACCTGCGCGGGCCCCGCCCACACCAGCAGGGTCGAGGCCACGACCCACCCCAGGCTGAAGCCGAAATCGTGCGCCAGCGCGCCGATGCCGATGTAGGTGCCGATTAGGACATAGGCCATGATCGACAGCCAGGAGGCGCGAAAGCCGGCGAGGAACGCGCTCGTCGCCGAGAGCTGCGGCGGGTCGGTGATCGGCGCGGGCGGCATGGGCTCCTGTCCCACAGCGCGGCCGCGCGTGCAATCGCGCTTCGCTCAGAGCTGGTCCGCCTTGCCGTCGCCGCTGATGTGCGCGATGTAGCGCTCGACCGAGCGCTTCACGACGTCCTTGCCGCCGCGCGCGGCGCCCCGGTCGAAGAAGGCGCCGTAGATGACGTCGAACGAGAACGGCGCGAGCGTCGCGCCGATATGCGCTACCGCCGGCGCCGACAGCGGGATGAGGTTGGGATAGCTGCGCATGAAGCCGACATAGTTGCGATCCGGGATCACCTGCAGGATGTCGCCGGACAGAAGCGCGCCACGCCCGTCCGCGCCCGCCGCCCAGTGCAGCACCGTTCCGCCGGCGAAGTGACCGCCGCAGCGAATGAGCGTCACGCCCGGCGCCAGCGCGAGCGTCTCGCCTTCCCACAGCTCGATGACGGGATCGGGCCGCATGATCCACTGCCGGTCGGCTGCGTGCAGATGAATGGGCACGCCGTCGAAGACGCGGCTCCACTCCACCATCGTGCCATAGTAGTGCGGGTGCGAGATCGCGATGCCGGCGAGCCCGCCGAGGCCCTTGACGACCTCGACGGTGGCGGCATCGATGAAGGAGATGCAGTCCCACAGGATGTTGCCGCTGGGCGCCCGCAGCAGCAGCGCGCGTTGACCGATGCCGAATTTGGGCAGCGTGCCGATTCCGATCAATCCGGACTCGTACTGGCGGTAACAGTTGAAATGCCCGCGCGCGAGCGCGTCGAGCGTCGTCCACCGCTGCCCGCCGGGCAGAACGAATTGGCGCTCGTCCTCACAGATCGGACAGGACGGCGGCGGCTGCTCCGACGGTGCGAATTGACTCCCGCAGGCGTCGCAGATGAAGGCAGGCATGAACTCTCCAGCGCGAGCGACGACGAGCGACTGGCCGACCGCGCCCGCGAGCGAGGAGAACGGAACCCGTTCTCGTGCCGCCGATGTTACGTTCACGCCGCATCGGGAATCAATGTCGCAGACAAGTCAACACGAGTGGGGGCCGTTGCGCGTGGCGACCGACGTCAGTAGCTCGCCGCCAGCAGCCCGTTGGTGAAGTGGAAGTTGACCCCTGCGCTGAAGACGTTGTCTTCGATCAGGCTGGTGCTCACCGAGGTGCCGCCGGTGAGCGTGGTGTCGAAGCCGCCGAGCGCGATGTGCCGGTACTCGAACTTGACGCCGAGATTGGGCGTGAGCAGCCGCTCCATGCCGGCGCCGAAGAACCAGCCGCCACGCGTCCCCGACGTGCTGCCGGAACCGATCCGGCCGACGATGTTCGAGGTCGCGTCGAAACCGACATTGGCTATGGCGCCGCCGCCGGTGGCGTAGATGAACAGCCGGTTCTGGTCGATGGCGAGGCCGAGCTTCGGGCCCACGGTCACGCGCCAGTCGATCGTCGTCGTCGAGCTGATATTGGTATTGGTGGCAAGCGTAGTGAAGGCGTAATTGGTGCCGCGCGCGCGGCCGAAATCGGCCTCGACCTCGCCGCACAAGACGACCGGCGATACGCGCATGCCGCAATAGCCGACCTCGACGCCGCCAAACGGGCCGCGGAAGGAGTCGCGGGCAATCGGCAGCGGTTGCGTGCCGTTGAAATAGGTGTCGTGAGCGCGACCCAAGCTCCAGGCGAAATGCGCCCCGACGTAGGGTCCATTCCAGTCGAACAGCGGCACCGGTGCCGCTGCGGCAACCGGCGGCAGATCCGCGGCCCGGGCCCCAACGCTTGCCGTCAACAGAGCCGCCGCCGCCACTCCCAACAACTTCCTCATGGTGCCCCCCGTGACCGCGCCTCGACCCCGACTGACGATGCATCGTCATCAATCGTCACGCCGGTCACAAAAGCAATATGCAAGCAATGCCGGGGAACACGATTGGAATTCGCTCGTGTCCGTCGAGCAACGCCAGTATTCGATCGTTCTAAACTAGAATTTGACTAATGAAGAAGTGAGGGGACATTCCTGCGAATACGTAGCGCAACCGCCGCGCTCGCGCACGCGCGCAATCGGATCCGCGTCGAATCGGAAGGAGCAGCGGTGCGGTCAGGCGGCGCGTGTCTTCAGCCGCTCGCTCAGATTTGGGATGAGCTTCTCGGCGTTGGCCCCCTCGAGGACGGCTCGCGCGTCGCCGCCGAGCGCGCGAACCGCATCGACGTAGCCGGCCACCTCGTCGTCCGCCTGCACCGCCTGCGGATAGTCGGTGGCGAACATCAGCCGCGACGCCGGCAGCTCGTTGAGCCCGATGTGCACCCATTGCGCGCCGCGCTCTGCGGCCTGATTGGGCCCGGACCATCCGGCGCAATCGTAGAACAACCGATGCTCGAGATAGTAGTCGAACGGCTTGCGCGGCTGCCGTCCGTGGCGGGGAACTGCCGCCGTGCCGCTCAGCTCGCGCTGCTGCAGGCCACGAATGCGCGGGAGATATCGGCCGATGCCGCCGCCAAAGTGCGAGAAGTGAACCTTGAGGCCGGGCAGCTCGTCGAGCAAGCCGCTGTTGATGACTCGCACCGTTGCGACCATCAACGAGAATTCCCAGCCGAGCATGCGGCCGAGATCGTCTGCATCCATGTGCGCCCAACGGATGACCCGCGCGAGAGGATGGATGAAGACGTAAAGTCCGAGATCGGCGGCCGACTTCCAAAACGGACGCAAGGCTTCGCAATCCAGCGGCTGCCCCTGCAGCTCCGAGGCGATGACCACCCCGGGGAAGCCGAGCTCGACGGCACAGCGCTTGAGCTCGGCCGCTGCTTCGCGCGGATTGAGCGCGGGGACATGCGCGAGGCCGACGAAGCGGCCGGGATGATCCCGCTCCGCTTGATGCATGCGATCGTTGATCAGGCGGCAGGTCGCGACGTCGGACTGATCGAAGCCCGTGCCGCACGACAGCACCGACACGTCGATGCCGGCCCGGTCCATCATGCGCACATGCGCCGGAAGATCAGCGAGCAGTGCATTGAAGCGATAATCCGGATTGCCGTTCTCGTCGAGGCGAACGGCGCCGGTGCGCCCCTCCATCAACTCCGGCGGTGTGTAATGATGCTGGAAATCGACGATCATTCTGGAGTCCAATGGCAGGCGGTGCCGCGCATTCGCCGCGGTTGATTCCTGTAATATGCCCCTGTTTCGACTGCCGGGCCAGCACGCCCCGGCTGTACTAGTGCCCCGAACCCGAAGTTCGCGCGCATCGTGCTGCAAGAGTGGTTGCGAACTTCGGGTTCAAAAGGGGCACTAGAATCATTGAGTTGCTAGTGTCCCTTTGATTCCGAACTTCGCATCAGAGGTCGCCGCAAGGGTGTGCGAACTTCGGAATCGGGACACTAGCGCGCTACTGCGACGACGTTAGCCCGATGCGTTGCACCACCGGCCTCCACAACGCTTCCTCGCTGCGGATGAAGGCAGCAAGCTCCGGCGACGACATTGGACGCGTGGACACGCTCAGGGCCTCCAATTTCTCCTTGATATCGGGCTGGGCGAGGACCGCTCGCAAGTCCTGGCTGACCTTGTTCACGATCGCGGCCGGGGTGCCAGGTGGGGCGACAAGGACAAACCAGCCGGACGCGACAAAGCCGGGCACGGTTTCCGCGACGGTCGGAACATCCGGTCTGGACGGCAAGCGGGCCGGCGAGGCGATTGCGAGCAGCTTGAGCTT
Organism: Pseudomonadota bacterium; assembly: GCA_046735815.1. Taxonomy (GTDB): domain Bacteria; phylum Pseudomonadota; class Alphaproteobacteria; order Rhizobiales; family Xanthobacteraceae; genus VAZQ01. The sequence continues at coordinate 4,375 of JBKPUA010000123.1, read as the reverse complement.
TCCGGTGGCAATCGGGCCCGCCAAGCCGTCGACAACAACCGGCACTCTCCCACTAATCACATCGCTCATCGCCTGCGCGACGCCGGGGTAGAACACGATCGTCAGATCGGCTCCCGAGCGGCTGCGAAACAATTCGGCGGTCAGGTGCGTGATGCCGCCGCGCAGTCCGACCGCAACGTTCAGTCCGTCCGGCTGCTGCTTCGAAGACGAAATCAGCTCCGGCAGCGAGTTCACGGGAAAGTCAGGGGAGACAGCGATCGCTATCGGTACCTCACCGACAAACCCGATCGGGACGAAGTCGCTCACATTGAAGGGGAGATTGGGCTGAATCAGTGGGAGGACGGTGAAGGTGGAGGCAATCGCCATGAACAATGTATAGCCGTCCGGAGCCGCCGTTGCGGCCGCGCGCGCGCCCGTCACCCCGCTGGCGCCGGGTTGATTGACCAAGATGGTCTGCTGCCCCCAGAGCTTGCCGAGCCCGTCGATCACGATGCGCATGGCGGGGTCGGTGCCGCCGCCCGGCGCGAGCTGGGTGATAAATTTCACCGGACCCGTGGGGTAGCTTTGGGCCTGCGCGGACGATGCAATCGAGGCGGTCGCCGCGAGCAGGCAAAAGATTCCAAGCCACAAGCACTTCCTTGGCGCTCGCATCTCTGACCTCATAACGGTTTCCTTCTCGGCCGCGCTGCGCATCGCCTTGCCGATGCGCCGAACGACCGGCTCACGTCTCCCGCAACTCGCGTCGCGAAATGAAACCGATTTGGCGAAGCCGTCTGCCGCCAACAGCTGGCTCGCACGGCGCAACCGCACGCGGACGGGCTTGCGCAAGTCGGCTGGAATCACACCTTGACCAGCGGGACCTTCGGCACCGAGCCGCGCGGAGACGGCGGCCCGCCGTCGCCCTTGGGACCGGACGGCTTTCGGCGGGGGCTGCGGCGCTTGGGTTTCGCCTCGGGAATCTTTTCCGGCTTCGGCGTGATCGGCCCGTCGAGATATTCGAAGCCGAGCTTCTCCGCGCCGCTCTCGTCCGTGACCGCGATAACGCGCACGTGGCCACCGGATTTGAGCTTGCCGAACAGCACCTCGTCGGCGAGCGTCTTCTTGATGTTCTCCTGGATGAGCCGCGCCATCGGCCGCGCTCCCATCTGCTCGTCGTAGCCGTGCTTGATCAGCCACTTGGTGGCCTCGTCCGACAGCTCGATGGTGACGTCGCGGTCGCCGAGCTGGGCCTCGAGCTGGAGCACGAATTTCTCCACCACCTTGGCGATGATCTCGGGCGTGAGATGCGCGAAGGTGATGATGGCGTCGAGCCGGTTGCGGAATTCCGGCGCGAACAGGCGATTGATCGCCTCGACGTCGTCACCCTCGCGCTTGATGCGCGTGAAGCCATACGCCTGCCGCGCCAGATCGGCCGCGCCGGCATTGGTGGTCATGATCAGAATCACGTTGCGGAAGTCGACCTGCTTGCCGTTGTGATCGGTCAGCTTGCCGTGGTCCATGATCTGCAGCAGCACGTTGAACAGGTCCGGATGTGCCTTCTCGATCTCGTCGAGGAGAAGGACGCAATGCGGGTGCTGATCCACCCCATCGGTGAGCAAGCCGCCCTGGTCGAAGCCGACATAGCCGGGCGGAGCGCCGATCAGCCGGGAGATGGTGTGGCGCTCCATGTATTCCGACATGTCGAAGCGGATTATCTCGACGCCCAAGGCGGTGGCGAGTTGCTTGGCCACCTCGGTCTTGCCGACGCCGGTGGGACCCGAGAACAGGTAGCAGCCGATCGGCTTTTCCGGCTCGCGCAATCCCGCGCGTGCGAGCTTGATCGACGCGGCGAGCGCCGCGATCGCCTTGTCCTGGCCATAGACCACCTGCTTCAAGGTCTGGTCGAGATGCTGCAGCACCACGGCGTCGTCCTTGGAAACGGTCTTGGGCGGGATTCGCGCCATAGTGGCGATGGTGGTCTCGATCTCTTTGATGCCGATCGTCTTCTTGCGCCGGCTCTCCGGCAGCAGCATCTGCGCGGCCCCCGATTCGTCGATCACGTCGATCGCCTTGTCCGGCAGCTTACGGTCGTGGATGTAGCGCGCGGATAATTCGACCGCGGCCTTGATCGCCTCGCCGGTATATTTGAGCTTGTGATAGTCCTCGAAATAGGGCTTGAGACCTTTCAGGATTTCGATCGCATCCGGGACCGTCGGCTCGTTGACGTCGATCTTCTGGAAGCGGCGCACAAGCGCGCGGTCCTTCTCGAAGTACTGACGGTATTCCTTGTAGGTGGTCGAGCCGATGCAGCGCAGCGTGCCGGAGGCCAGCGCCGGCTTGAGCAAGTTGGACGCGTCCATTGCGCCACCGGAGGTCGCGCCGGCACCGATCACGGTGTGAATCTCGTCGATGAACATAATCGCGCCGGGATAGGCCTCGAGCTCCTTGATCACTTGCTTGAGGCGCTCCTCGAAATCGCCGCGATAGCGCGTGCCGGCGAGCAGCGTGCCCATGTCGAGCGAGAACACGGTCGCGTTCTTGAGCACGTCCGGCACCTCGCCGTGCACGATGCGGCGGGCGAGGCCCTCGGCGATCGCAGTCTTGCCGACGCCGGCATCGCCCACGAACAGCGGGTTGTTCTTCTGCCGACGGCAGAGCACCTGGATCGTGCGGTTGATTTCGGCTTCGCGTCCGATCAGCGGATCGATCCGGCCCTCGCGCGCCTTGCGGTTGAGATTGATGCAATAGGCCTCGAGCGCGTCGCCCTTCTTCTTCGCGTCGTCGCCGGTCTTGGTATCGGTGTCCTCCTCGGAGCCGCGCACCGGGCGCGCCTCCGACATGCCCGGCCGCTTGGCGATGCCATGGCTGATGTAGTTCACGGCGTCGTAGCGCGTCATGTCCTGCTCCTGCAGGAAATAGGCGGCATGACTCTCGCGCTCGGCGAAAATGGCGACGAGCACATTGGCGCCGGTGACCTCCTCGCGCCCGGACGACTGCACGTGGATGACCGCGCGCTGAATCACGCGCTGGAAGCCGGCGGTGGGCTTGGAATCCTCATTCCCGTCGCTCACCAGGTTTTCGAGCTCGCTTTCCAGGTAGGCGGTGAGGCTGCGCCGCAGCTTGTCGAGGTCCACGTTGCACGCGCGCATGACCGCCGCGGCGTCCTGGTCGTCGATCAGCGCGAGCAGCAGATGCTCGAGCGTGGCGTATTCGTGATGACGCTCATTGGCTAGCGCCAAAGCGCGATGGAGGGATTGTTCGAGATTGCGCGAAAACGTCGGCATGTCTGGTCCCGTGTTAACGCGTTATATGGCCCCGGCGTTCCCGCATTGCCATCTGGGTCACTTCTTTTCCATGACGCACTGCAGAGGATGCTGGTGTTTGCGGGCGAAGTCCATGACCTGGGTCACCTTGGTCTCGGCGACCTCGTAGGTGTAGACCCCACACTCGCCGATCCCGTGCTGGTGGACGTGCATCATGATCCGATGGGCGGCCTCGTGATCCTTGTTGAAGAAGCGCTCCAGCACGTGGACCACGAATTCCATCGGTGTGTAGTCGTCGTTCAGGAGCAGCACGCGATACAAGCTTGGCCGCTTGGTCTGCGGCCTGGTCTTGGTGATCACCGCGGTCCCCGGCGCTCCCGGTGCGCGGCGCTTGTTGTTGTTGTCCTCGTCGGCAAGGCGCGGCGAGAGCGGCCTGCCCCCGGCGCCTGCATTCGGTACGGTCGATCTTGGGCTCATGGCGAACGTTACGGATCAAACGTGACAGCGGTGGCAGGCGAGATATAGCGGACGATCTATACATCATACGGATGGTGCCGTTTGGGTTCCAGATCGTCGTGTTTGTCCCGCCGCCGACGGCTCCCGCCCGCTGTTTAGCAAATCCCGTGCCGGCCGCGGACATGCGCGAACGATCACGATGCATTGCGGACAAATCGCGGCAGCCCGACAATAAAGTTGCGCACTCGCGCCGGCGCCGTGGCCGGAGCGCGCCGGCGGGATGCCCGAAGGCGAGAGACGGGTATTCCCGCGGGGGGAAGGCAGCGCTATGTTATTTGCGCGTTGTTTTCAGAATCGCAAGGTCCCGCCCCGGGCAGCGGGAACGGTGTGCTTCGCGGTCCGACGGTTACGGGCGAAGCCGAAGCGTGCGCAAGCGCATCGCGGTGTTTGCGCATGCCGGACATGCGCGCGTCGCGGCCGATTGCGCAGCCGAGACGTGCATGCCTAGGGCTGCAGATGATCTCGATCGCTCACGATAAAGCCCGGCCACGACAGCCGGGCTCCATCAGTCGCGGATTGCACCGAGGTTATTTTGCCGCAGTGGCCTTGCCGAACTGATTTTCGAACGGCTTGTAGGCCTCTTTGGCCAGGTCGGCGTAGAGTTCGCCAAGCTTCGT
>JBKPUA010000122.1:0-6253 GCA_046735815.1 Pseudomonadota bacterium | reverse complement strand
ATCATCGCGCTCGAGGAAGCGAAGATCGTGGTCGCCAACCCGGCGACGCTGGTCACCCTCGGCGACCTCAAGCAGTGGCCGGCGATCCTCTGCCTCCTTGGCTTCATCGTCATCGTCGCACTCAACTACCGCAACATCGCGGGCAGCACCTTGATCGGAATCCTGCTGGTCACGCTGATCGGCTTGCCGCTCGGGCTTGCGCAGTTCACCGGCATCGTCTCGGCGCCGCCGTCGCTCGCACCCACCTTCCTGCAGCTCGATTTCTCCCGCGTCGCCGAGCTGACCTTCATCATCGTCATTTTCAGCTTTCTGATGGTCGACCTGTTCGACAATGCCGGCACGCTGATCGGCGTCGCCCACCGTGCCGGGCTGCTCGACAAGGACGGCAATCTGCCGCGTATGAAGCAGGCGCTGCTCGCCGACAGCTTCGCCGCCATGTTCGGCGCCCTCATCGGCACGTCGACTACTACGAGCTATATCGAGAGCGCCGCCGGCGTCTCGGCCGGCGGCCGCACCGGCCTCACCTCGGTGTTCGTCGCCATCTTCTTCCTGCTGGCGTTGTTCTTCGCCCCGCTCGCCGGCATGGTGCCGGCCTATGCCTCGGCGGCGGCGCTGCTCTACGTCGCCTGCGTGATGACGCGCGGGCTCGCGGAGATCGATTGGGAGGACATCACCGAATATGCGCCGGCGGTGGTAGCGGCGGTCACCATGCCGCTCACCTATTCGATCGCGACCGGCATCGGGCTCGGCTTTATTACTTATGCGCTCGCCAAGCTGATCGCGGGGAAATTCGACGAGGCGAAGCCGGCGGTGGTGATCCTCGCCATCGTGTTCGCCGTCAAGTTCGCCCTGCCGGGATAGACGAGCGGGGAGCGCAATGCGATCGCATCGCAAGCCCGCGCTCTGCGCGGCGCTCGTGGCAGCGCTATTGGTCGTATGCGCTCAGATGGCCGTCGTGAGCGGCGCCGAGCTCAAGATCTTCGGTTCGCGCGTGACCAAAATGGTCATGGCCGACCTCGGCACGCAATTCGAACAGACCAGCGGCTATAAGCCCGTGGTGGTGACCGACGTGGCCGCCGTCATGAAGCGTCGGATCGAGGCGGGCGAGCCGTTCGATCTGGCGGTGCTGGTCGATTTCCAGGCCGACGACCTAATCAAGACCGGCAAGCTCGTCGCCGAAACGCGGACCGATGTGATGAAGGCGGGCATCGGCGTCGCGGTGAAGCGGGGCGCACCCAAGCCCGATATCGGCACGGTCGAGGCGTTCAAGCGCGCGCTGCTGGAGGCCAAATCGATCACCTATCTCAAGGAGGGGGCGAGCACGATCTACCTCGATCGCCTTTTTGCCCGTCTCGGCATTGCCGAGGCGCTGCGGGCAAGAACCGTCAAGCCGGAGACCGAAACGGTTTCGGAGCGAGTTGCGCAGGGCGAGGTAGAGCTCGGCCTCATCGTCATCCCCAACATCCTTTCGGTGCCGGGTGCCGAGCTGGTGGGACCGCTGCCGCAGGAGGTGCAGTCCTATATCGTGTTCACCGCAGCCGCTTCTGCGCAATCGCCGAACCAGCAGGCCGCCCGGGATCTGATCAAGCTCCTCACCTCACCGGCGACCGTTCCAGTTCTCAAAGCCAAGGGCATGGAGCCGGGCTGACGTAATCCGTGACTGCAAGTGCAGTCGCATTGCTGCCGGCCGATCAGGTAAGGTTTCTGATCCAGTTGCGCGGGCGTGCAGCATGAACTCGAGCGCATTCTCCTCCTGGCAGCTCTGGGCGGTTCTGTCCGCGGTGTTCGCGGCGTTGACCGCCATCTTCGCCAAGGTCGGCGTCGAGCATATCAATTCCGACCTTGCGACCTTCATCCGCACCTGCGTGATCCTCATAACCTTGGCGCTCATCGTTTATGCCACCGGACAATTCCAGGACCCGGCGACCATATCGCCGCGCACCTATCTGTTCCTCGTGCTGTCGGGCCTCGCGACCGGCGCTTCATGGCTGTGCTATTTCCGCGCGCTCAAGCTGGGCAATGCCGCCCAGGTCGCCCCGGTCGACAAGCTCAGCGTGGTGCTGGTCGCGATCTTCGGGGCGCTGTTCCTGGCCGAGAAGCTGAGCATGCTCAATTGGCTCGGCGTGGCGCTGATCGCGGGCGGCGCCGTGTTGGTGGCACTATAGAATGAACGCAACCGCGCCGTAGACGATCTTGCCCGTGCTCCCGGTTGCCATCTAATGTCCTCGAATAACAACGGCTGAGGCCCTCGCTACCTTGGGGGAGTGGCGGCACCACCTCGGCGTCGCGTCGGAGGAAACGTGTTGGCGGTCAGCGATCTCGACGTCGACAACGTCGTCGACATCGACCTTGGGGGCAGCGAGTTCAAGCAGAACGCGCGCGCCATTCTCGCGCAATGGGCCAGACGCCCGCCGTTCTATGTTCTGTCGTCCGGGCCGCCGCAGGTAGTCTGCGGCCGATACGCGGACGTGCACGAGGTCTTCTCCGATACCGAGCGGTTCTCGTCGGAGGTGCCGCGTGGGCGGGGCTTCGAGCAGTTCGACAAGTTCATGGGGGTGCAGTTCATCACCCAGATGGACGGCGAGCAGCACGCCCGAATTCGCCGATTGCTGATGCCGGCATTCTCCTCGCGCAGCCTCGCCCGGCTCGAAGCGCGCATCACCGAGATCATCGAGGGCATGCTCGACCGCATCGCGGCCCACGGCAACGAGTTCGATGGGATGCGGGACTATGGCGCGCAGCTCGTAGTCGGAGCCTTGCTCACTGCCATGGCCAATCTCGACGAGCGGCAGAAGGAGATTTTCCTGGCCTTCCACGAGGTGCTGCCGCTGACCACCTACACCAAGCCCGGTGAACCGTTTGCGCCGGAATGCGTGCGGGCGTTCGATCGCGCCGCGGAGCTGGTGCGCGAGATCATCGCCGAGAGGCGGAAGAATCCGCGCCCGGACTTCATCAACGATCTCGTCACCGCGCGCGATGCAGGCGACAAGCTGACCGACCGGGAATTGTTCGATCAGATCTTCACCATCTGCGGCGCGGCGCTGTCAGCCACCAGCCGGGCCGCCGGCGGGGCGCTCTACACGCTCTATTCGCATCCGGATCAACTCGCCGAGCTCATCCGCGAGCCGAACCTCATCCCCGAGGCGGTCGAGGAATGCCTGCGCATCGCGAGCAATGGCTATTTCACCTTTCCGCGGGTGGCGACCCGCGATACCGAAGTGGGCGGGACCAAGATCCTCAGGGGCATGGTGGTGCGGCCCTCGCCGCAAGCCGCCAACTACGATCCCGACGTGTTTGTGGACCCGATGCGCTTCGACATCCATCGCCGCCCGAAGCGGATCATGGCCTTCGGCGCCGGGCCGCACCATTGCATCGGCAACATTCTCGGCCGCACCACCATCACCATCGCCATCCGCCGGATGCTCGCGCGCTTCCCGAAGGCGAGGCTCGCCGATCCGGATTTCGTGCCGGTCTATGGCGGCGCGGTGGGAGAGCTGCGCCTCAAGAGTCTGCCGATGAAGATCCAATGAGCGTTGCAGGAGCGTTCCGCCGGGGAGGGCGGTCCATGATGCCGAAGACGCTGCGCGTCACAACGATCGCGCTTGCCGCGCTGATGATCTGCGCGCTGGCGGCGGGCGCGGTGCGCGCGCAAGCTGCGTATCCAACCCAAGGCATCAGATTGATCGTTCCCTATGCCGCGGGCGGCGTGCCCGACACGGTTGCGCGCTTTGTCGGCCAGCGCCTGCAGGAGCGGATCGGACAGTCCGTCGTCGTCGAAAATCGCCCCGGCGGCAACGGCAGCGTCGCAGCGGCCGCCATCACCGCCGCGCCAGCGGACGGCTACACGCTGCTCGTGACCGACAGCGCCATGCTCTCTGTCAATCCGCTGTTCTTCAAGCAGCTCTCTTATAACTCGCAAAAGGACTTCGTGCCGATTGCGCTGCTTGCCCGTGCGCCGCTTTTCCTCGCGCTCCATCCGGACGTCCCGGTCGCCACGCTGGGCGGGTTCATCGACTACGTGAAAGCACGGCCCGGCCAGATCAATTATGGCTCGTCCGGCATCGGCAGCACCCACCATCTGACCATGGAGGCGGTGAAGGCGGCCCTCCATCTCAACATGACCCACGTTCCCTATCGCGGCACCGGGCAATCGGTGCCGGCGCTGCTGGGCGGCCACGTCCAGGCGCTGTTTTCGGCCTATCCCTCGCTCAAGGGCGCGGTCGAGAGCAACCGCGTCAAGCTGATCGCCACCAACGGAGCGCAGCGCTCGCCGCTCGCTCCCGACGTGCCGTCGCTGGCCGAGGTCATTCCCGGCTTCAATCTCATCACCTTGATCGGCATCTACGCGCGCACCGGCACGCCGCCGGCGGTGGTGCAGAAGATCGCGGCGGAGACGGTGGCGATCGTGAAGGAGCCCGAGGTGGTGCCGCAGTTCGCCGCGCTCGGCATGGAGCCGGCGGGCGAGGGGCCGGAGCTGTTTGGGCGGGCGGTGGCAGACGAGATCGAGCGGGTGACCAACGTGGTCGAGAGCGCCGGCATCAAGGCCGAGTAACGAGCGGGCGATCGAATGAAATTCGGCATCAATTTTTTTCCCGCCTTTCGGCCGAGCCAGAAGACCACGGCCGAGTATTACGCGCAGTGCCTGCGCGTAAGCGAGCGCGCCGACGAGCTCGGTTTCAGCTCGATCAAGGCGGTCGAGCACTATTTCCACGACTATGGCGGCCATTCCCCCAACCCGATCGTGCTGCTCGCGGCGATCGCGAGCCGCACCAAGCGCCTGCGGCCGATCACCGGCGCGGTGATCCCGGCCTTCAATCATCCCATCAAGCTCGCGGGCGAGCTCGCCATGTTGGACAACATCTCCAACGGCCGGCTCGATGTGGGCTTCGGCCGCGCTTTCATCCCGGAGGAATACGCCGCCTTCGGGCTCGACATGCAGGACAGCCGCGCGCGGTTCGACGAAGGCGTCGCGGTCATCAAGCGGCTATGGACCGAGGAGCGCGTCACCCACGAAGGCCGCTTCTGGCGCTTCAAGGACGTGCATTCGATGCCGCGGCCGTTGCAGCAGCCGCATCCGCCGATCTGGATCGCGGCGATTGCGTCAGAGGAGTCGTTCGTGAACGCGGCGAAGAACGGCTACCACATCATGATCGTGCCCTATGCCGGCGGATTGGAGCGCACCGCGGCGCTGGTGAAGACCTATCGCCAGGTTTGGCGCGAATCCGGCCACCGTCCCGGCGCCGAGCAGGTGCAGATGTCGTTCCACGCCTACGTCGCCGACACGCACGATGAGGCGGTGCGCGGCTTTATTCCGACCATGCGCACCTATCTTGAGGTGTTCACCGAGGCGGTCAGCAGCTGGGAAGGGCTGAAATCGGGCCAGTACGTCGGCTACGACCGCCTGGTGCAGGCGATCAGCGCGCAAACCCCCGAAGGCAATATCGAGAAGCGCTACGCCTTCGTCGGTACCCCCGACGAGGTCATCGAGCAGATCAAATACATGCGCGAGCTGTTCGGCGAGCACGAGCCGTCATTACAGGTCACCTATGGCGGCGTGACCGACGCCGAGGCGTTCCGCACGCTCGACCTGTTCGCGCGTCACATCATGCCGGCGTTTGCGTGAGCGGCGCCGAGGGGCGCTTACGGTCGCAAGCGGTACGATCGAGGCAGGCCGCTCGACACTCGCGACGACATGCCCGCCGAGCCCGTTCTTTGTGCAGCAGGCAAACGACCTATTTGCCGACAACGGCTTGGGCGCGTGCCACCAGGGCCGGCGGCGTATCGTAGATCGAGACGATGATCTTTTCCGCCTCGGAGCCCGAGATCGGGCCGACGACCGGAAGATCCAACTTTTCGGTTTCGGAAAGGAATTGCGCGTCCTTCATCGTGGCGTCGAACGCTGCGCGCAGGAGGGCAGTACGAGCGGCCGGCGCCTGCTTGGACACGACAAAAGGCCGGCCGAGCGCATCCGGAACCATCAGCAAGTCGAGGACACTCCTGGTCTCCTGATCGGGCGCAAGATCGCCGGCGAACGGAATGCCCGCCGGCAGTCCCGCGAACTGCAGCGGCGCGAAGCTGATGATGGGATTGACTTTGTTGCCGCTGATCCAGTCGGCCGGAACGCTGCTCCAAGCGCCGCAGTCGCCATCCAATTCGCCGCGCTCGATCGCCAGCCGCTGCTCGGCGCTGCCCGCATAGCCCGTCACGTGACGCACGGCGATGCCGAAAAGGTTCTTGAGGATGGCGGCGTTGA
>JBKPUA010000121.1:0-4290 GCA_046735815.1 Pseudomonadota bacterium | reverse complement strand
GGATTGACGTAGCGCAGCTGCGTGTATTTGCCGTTGAACGCGAATGGCCGCCGCTCCCTCCAGGCGCGCACGATCAGCTCGACCCCTTCGCGATATTTCTCGCGCAAGGTCGCGGGATTGGCGCCATAGCAGTAGGCGGTGTCCTGGGGCGTGCCGACCGGAAAGCCCGCGACGAGCCGGCCGCCCGACATCACGTCGATCATCGCCATCTCTTCCGCCACCCGGGTCGGGGGATCGTAGAGCGCCACCGAATTGCCGAGGATGACGAGCTTGGCGCGCGAGGTGCGCCGGGCGAGCGCCGCCGCCATCAGATTGGGCGACGGCATCAGGCCATAGCCGTTCTGGTGATGCTCGTTCACGCAGATGCCGTCGAAACCCGTCTGCTCGGCGAATTCCAGCTGGTCCAGGTAGTCGTTGTAGACTTGGTGGCCCTTGACCGGGTCGTAGAGCTCGGCCGCCGGCGGATCGACCCAGACCGAGGGATAGCGCTGCTTGAAGTCGTCCGGCAGGTGCGGATACGGCATCAAGTGGAACCAATGAAATTTCATGCGCTTCTCCCCGGGTCTCTGCGAATCGATCGCTCAGCCGCTGCGATACCATCAGCGCGACGCCATGCGGTCAGACTGCGTGGCCGCTGGTAGGCCGTCAATGCGGCGACGGAGATTGCAGAGCTGGCCTGCGCTAACGGATCGATCGCGCCGAGGGGGCGTCGGCTCAATAAATCGCCCACAGACCTGGCGTCGCCAGCTCGAGCAGATGGCCGTCGGGATCGCGGAAATAGATGCTGTGGCCGCCGCGCGACCAGTCGGTGCGGCCTTCGATGTCGATGCCGCGCTCGCGCAGCCTCTCTTCCCACTGCGGCAAGGAGTCCGCCGAGATCGCAAACGCCATGTGCAGCGGCCCGTGGCCGTCGTGCGGAGGAATGGTGCCGCCAGGCATGTGCACAGTCTCGAGCGTGGCGCCGCGGCGAAACAGCAGCAAGACGCTTTTCCCGCCCACGTCGTACGCGCGAAAGCGCGAGTCGCTGGTCAGAACCGTAAGCCCCAATACCTGTTCGTAGAAGGTGCCGGCGCGGTCGAGATCATCGACGTAGAGGCAGGTCTCGATGACGCGATCGAGCTCCACGCCTCACCACATGTTGAGCACGGCGCGGGCCTCGTCCGACATCCGGCTCGGATCCCAGGGCGGATCCCACACGATATCGACCTTCACTGCGCCCACGCCCGGCACGCTGGCGACCGCGTTCTCTACCATGGTCGGCAGCTCCTGCGCCGAAGGGCAGTTGGGCGTGGTCAGCGTCATCTCGATCGTCACCGCGCGGTCGTCGGCGATATCGATCTTGTAGACGAGACCGAGCTCGTAGATGTCGGAGGGGATCTCCGGATCGTACACGGTCTTGAGCGCGGCAATGATCTCGTCGGTCAGCCGCGACAGCTCAGCCTCGGGCAGCGCGGCAGGCTTGCCGGCCTCGCCGGCCGGAAGCGCAGCCTCGGCCGTCGCGGCCGGAGGCGCCGAAAGCACACTGTTAGGGTCGTCGGTCATGTGAAGAATCCCTGCGCCTTGATCACGGCCTGTGCAAGCTCGTCCACCTCGCCACGCGTATTATAGAGCCCGAACGACGCACGACAGGTGGCGCTCACGCCGAAGCGCGCCAGCAGCGGCATCACGCAATGGGTGCCGGCGCGCACTGCCACGCCGGAACGGTCGATGATGGTGGCGACGTCGTGCGGGTGGGCGTTCTTCATCTCGAACGAGACGATCGGACCCTTGTCCTTGGCGGCGCCGAAGATGCGCAGCGAATTGATCTCGCGCAGCCGCTCGTGGGCATAGTCGAGCAACGCCGCCTCGTGCGCCCTGATCCGCGCCCGGCCGACCGAGTTGACATAGTCGATGGCGGCGCCGAGCCCGATCGCCTGCACGATCGGCGGGGTGCCGGCCTCGAATTTGTGCGGCGGCTCGCCGTAGATGATGCGGTCCTCGAACACCTCGCGGATCATCTCGCCGCCGCCGTTGAACGGCGGCATGGCCTCGAGATGCTCGTATTTGCCATAGAGCACGCCGATGCCGGTCGGGCCGTAGAGCTTGTGGCCGGTGACGGCGTAGAAGTCGCAGCCGATGTCCTGCACGTCGACGTCGAGGTGCACGGCAGCCTGGGCGCCGTCGAGCAGCACCGGAATGCCGCGCGCATGGGCGATCCGCACCACCTCCTTCACCGGCACCACGGTGCCGAGCATGTTGGACATGTGCGTGATCGCCACCATCTTGGTGCGCGGCGAGAGCAGCTTCTCGAACTCGTCGATGAGGAAATTGCCGTCGTCGTCGACCGGTGCCCATTTGATCACCGCACCCTGGCGCTCGCGCAGGAAATGCCACGGCACGATGTTGGAATGGTGCTCCATGATCGAGAGCACGATCTCGTCGCCGGGCGCGATGCGCTCGCGTGCGAAGGTATAGGCCACGAGGTTGATGGCCTCGGTGGCGTTGCGGGTGAAGATGATCTCTTCTTTACGCGACGCGTTGAGGAACGCGTGCACCTTGTCGCGGGCATTCTCGTAGGCCTCGGTCGCGGCATTGGCGAGATAGTGCAGGCCGCGGTGCACGTTGGCGTATTCGGCGGTGTAGGCATGATGGAGCCGGTCGAGAACCGCCTTGGGTTTCTGCGCCGAGGCGGCGTTGTCGAGATAGACCAGCGGCTTGCCGTAGACCGGCATGGCGAGGATGGGAAAGTCCTCGCGGATGCGGCTGACGTCATAGGCGCCGTTGCTGACCGCCGGGTGCATGTCTTGCCTCTGTCACTTCCGCGTCTCGAGCCAGGCCGCGACACTCTCCATCAACGCGTCGCGCAGCCCGGCATGCTCGATGCCTTCGACCGCCTCGCCGACGAAGGCTTGGATCAGCAGCGCCTCGGCCTCCTTCCCCGGAATGCCGCGCGCCTTGAGGTAGAACAAAAGGTCTTCGTCGAGATCACCCGAGGTCGCGCCATGGCCGCACTGCACATCGTCGGCGAAGATCTCGAGCTCGGGCTTGTTATCGGCTTCGGCGGTCTCCGATAGCAGCAGCGCGTGGGTTGCCATCTTCGCGTCGGTCTGTTGCGCGTGCGGCCGCACGATGATCTTGCCCTGGAACACGCCGCGGCTCTCGCCGTCGAGCACCGATTTGAATACTTCGCGGCTGGTGCAGTCCGGCACCACGTGGTCGGCAACGAGCGTGGTGTCGGCGTGCTGGCGGCCCTTGAGCAGGCTGGCCCCGCGGATGCCGGCGATGGTGCCTTCCCCGGCGAAGCGCACGAACACCTGGTTGCGCACCACCGCGCCGCCGGTGGTGAACAGGAATTCGTTGAAGCGGGCATGGGCGCCGACCGCGGCCATCAGGCTCGACACGTGCAGCGCGCCCGCGCCTTCCCCGGTGATCTTGACGTGATCGACGTGAGCCTGATCACCGACTTTGAGCTCGAGCACCGCGTTCACCTGGTGCTCGCTGGCACCGACGCCGACGTGAGTTTCGACCAGCATGGCACGCGCGCCGTTCTCGATCACCGCGAGCGAACGGACGAACACCGAAGCAGGCTCGCCGCCCGCATTGACGAACACGAGATGGAGCGGGCGCGCCAGCGCGGCGCCGGCCGCCACATGGATCACCGCGCCGTCGCCCATGAGCGCGGTGTTGAGCGCCACCGCGACGTCGTCGCTCGGCACCACCTTGCCCAGATGCGCGGCGATGTGCGGATCGCCCGCCGCCAGCGCCTGCGCCGTCGAGCGGATCGTGAGCCCGGCCTCGAGAGCGGCGAGATCGGAGAGCTCCGGCACGAACGCGCCATCAACGAACACGATGCGCCGCGCCTCGATCGCGACCAGCGTGGCGAGCGCGCGCTCGGCGCGCGCCTTGGCCGCCGCGTCGGGTGGGCTCGCGAGCGGCCTGGCCTCGCGCATCAGCGCGCGCAGGTCGGTGTATTTCCACTCCTCCACCCGCCGGTGCGGCAGGCCCTCGCTCTCGAAGCGCCGGAACGCGTCTTCGCGCAGCGCCGCGACCGAGCCCGCGCCCGGCAGCGCGCGCCGGGCGGTCGCGAAGCTCGCCGCCAGCGCGGTCTCGGCCGCGGTCTTGATCGGGAGGATCTCGGCGTTCATGGCAATCTCAAGCCATCTCTTCTTGGTATTGGACGTAGCCGGTGGCCTCGAGGTCGAGCGCCAGCGACTTGTCGCCGGTGCGCACGATGCGCCCGCGCGAGAGCACGTGCACCACGTCCGGCACGATATAGTTGAGCAGGCGCTGGTAGTGCGTGATCACCACGAA
>JBKPUA010000120.1:0-15877 GCA_046735815.1 Pseudomonadota bacterium | reverse complement strand
GAGCTCCACCTTGGCGAGACTTGCCTCCGCGCCGTTGCCGAACCGCCGCTGAATGGAGCCGAAGCCGACCCCGTAATATTTCCCGGGATGCGCCGCATCGTACGCCTGCTTGCGCGCAGCGCGGTCCACCCACAGCGGATGCGCATGTGCCTTCTCCAGCACCGCCTCGGCGCGTTGGGTGCCGACCGGGATCGCCCCCTGCGCGTTCCGCATTCCCGTCTTCAACGCGTTGCGCAGGCGAAAATCGATCGGATCGATCCCGAGCTCGCCGGCGATCTCGTCCACCAACAGCTCGGTCGCGGTCATCGTTTCGAGCGCGCCATATCCGCGCGCAGATCCGCAATCGAGGGCGCGTGATGCAATCGCGGTCGCGGCTACGTCGCTTTTCGGAAAATAGTAGAGCGACTGTGCCGACGTGGCGCCCACCATGGTCACAGCGACCGAGCAGTTGGCCCGGCCGCCGCCGTTGGCCACGATGTTGGCCTGGAACGATTGCAAGAGGCCGGTCTTGCGCTCGACCGCCATTGTGTAGCGCACACCGAATTGATGTCGCTTCAAGCCGGCTTGGAACTGCTCGAAGCGATCGTTGGCGAGCCGCACCGGTCGGCCATCACCATAAAGCGCGGCGAGGACGCCGTAGTACGGCATGGGGCAGTGATCCTTCGAGCCGTAGCCGACAGTGAAGCACGGATGCAGGAAGAGTCGCTTCAAGCCGATGCGACTTCTTGCCAGCATCGCCGCAGCACCTTCCGCCACCTCCTGCGGCGATTGCGTGGGCACGACGAGGTGCAGCTCCTGCTTGTCCGCGTCGTACCAACCGTTGGCATTGTCGGGTTCCAGCGCCGCGGTGTCGCCCGACTGTGTGGCATAGTCGTGCGTCAGCACCAGCCATTCGGCGGGCGGATGCGCCAGCTCATCCGCGATGGAATTGGCGTGGTACATGCCCTGCGCGCCGATGTCGCCGTCACGCGCAGCCTTCGGCCAGACCGGTTCGTGCTTGTCGTAGCTGGCGGACACTGGCCCTTGCTTCAGGCAGGAAAAGACGTCGTCGTCGTAAGGCGTCGGGCCGCCAACCCGCACAAAACGTGCCGCGCCCCAGGGATCGCGCCGCAGCGGCCCGGTGACGGCGCCATAGCGAATGACCGCATCGTTGAACTGCAGCTTTTCCTTGGCAAAGCGGAAGCGAGCGAATTCGTGATAGATCAGGATCGCGACGGCTTGACCCAGATAGGCCGGGGTCTTGCCTCCCGGCAGCAGCATGTCCTCGCCGTAGAAATGGGGAAATGCGAGCCCGTCGCGTGTCAGATCTGCCGCCGTCACCACCCGGTCGGGCGCAAGCTCGCCGCCGAGCGCCGATAGATCGAAGCCGGCATAGCTGCGATCGGCCTTGCTCACCCGCAGCACCAGCGAATGCGACTGCTGCTGCGGCCAATGCGGCATGTCGCGCGCGCGGATGTCGCGCGCGAACACCTTCGCCCCTATGACCTTAGACGTGCCGTCGACACGATATTTCAGAACATCGTCGCGGCCGTTCCAATCCGGCCGCGTGAGCAACTGCGACTCGAACAGCGCTGCAAAGGCGCTGCTACCCAGCGGCGCAAGGTACACCGCAATGCTCCCGATCAGGCTCGCGCGCATCACCTGTCGACGCGAGGGGCGCATGCCGTTCATGCTGATCGTCCTGCGCGCTTTAGGCTCATCCGGGCTACTTCCTTCATGCTAGCGGAGGCCCGCCTGCTCCAGGAGGGGATAGGTCTCGCTACGGAACTGGCGCATCTCCTCGACATAGCGCGCCCAGGACAGGATCACGCCGTCGAACCCGACCTTCGCGAGCAGCGCGAGCCCGTCCACCACCTGCTCCTTGGTGCCCACCAGCGGAAAGCCGCCCCAGCCAGCGATGAAGTGCGCCTTCAACTGCTGCTCCACCCCCGGCGGCAGGGTCTGCGAATTGATGCCCAGCATGGTCACGAGATTGTCGGCCGCGACCCAGTCGCCGTGCTCGTGGACATAGTAGTGGAAGAAGTCCTTGGCCTCCTTCTCGGTCTCGCCCTGGACGATATAGGCGTTGGTCCAGACCTGAATCTCCCGGCCGTGGTCGCGCGCCAGGGTGCGATACTTCTCGACCTGGCGCCTGATGCTGTCGGGGTCGTGCGATTGCACGGCCACGAATGCGACATCGCAGAACTTGGTGGCGAAATGCCGGCCCTTCTCGGAGCCGCCGGCATTCATCACTACCGGATAGGGCTTCTGGATCGGCTTGGGCTGCAGCCAGCCCTTCTTGATGCGGTAGAAGCGGCCCTCGAAATCGAACTCCTCCTCGCGCGTCCATAGTAGCTTGATCACCTCGAGCCATTCCATCGCGCGCTCGTAGCGCTCGTCGTGCTCCATCTGCGGCTCGCCGAACATCTCGATTTCCGGCTGGTACCAGCCGGTGACGATGTTGAGGGTGAAGCGCCCGTTGCTGAGGTGATCGACCGTCGTCGCCTGCTTCGCCGCCATCACAGGATGCATGGTCGGCACGTGCGAGGTGGCGAAGATGCCGGAGCGCCTGGTGGACGCACCGATGCCAGCCGCCCAGGTGAAGGACTCGAAGCCGGCGCCGTTGAAGTTGGTCACCCCGCCGAACCCCTTCCAGCGTCCGACCGGGACCAGCGCCTCGAACCCCATCTCGTCGCCCATGCGCGCGAGCTCGAGCGTGCTCGGCCAGTCCGCCTCGAGCACGCCGTCGATGGTGGAGATGGCACAGCCGCCGCTGAGATTGCTGGAGAAAGTCCCAAGCTTCAGCTTACGGTCGCTGAATAGCGGATTGGAGGCTTCGCGCAATTGCTCGGGGCGGGTGATGGCCATCTTCGTTTCCTGCCCGTTTGTTTCTGTTTCGTGACGGCGGGATGTGGTCGCATGGGGGAAGCGAGATGCGGACCGCTCCGCAGGGTGGCATAGGCGCAAGTCCTCTCAAAGCCCGAAGGTTCTCTATTCCATTGCGCGAAATGCGGGGCACCGCTGCCGCCGGTGAGGGGCGAGTGGCCGATTGCGGCGCACCCCAGGATATCGCCATAGGGCGTCGAACAACGCGCGTGAACGCGCTCTAGACTCATCCGGGTTACGGCTCCAAAGCGGGATGACTTTTCTTCGAATCGTCATCCCGCTCTGGCTTATTGTCGGATCTTTTCCGAAAACCGGTGTCCACCCCGGATCAAGTCCGGGGCAGGCTTTTTCGGGGTCATGCTCTAACGTGCGGACCAGACCGCCAATTCGTAGCCGTCGGGATCAGCGAAGTGGAAGCGTCGCCCGCCGGGAAAATCGTAGACTGGTTTGACGATTGTCCCTCCCGCCGCCTCGATGCGGCGCTGCACGTCTGCCAGGTCATTGGCGTAGAGGATGACAAGCGGCCCGCCGGAGCCTCTCGCTTGGCCCCTTGCGAATCCGCCCGTCAGGCGTCCGTCTGCGAATTCGCAATAGTCGGGACCGTAGTCCTTGAACGACCAGCTGAACGCCGCGCCATAGAACCGCTTGGAACGCGCTACGTCGGCGACGTTGAATTCGACATAATCGATGCGGCGGTCGTTCTCGGATTTCGTCGTTGCCATGTCGGCTCTCCAAGTGCGGCGCGCGCCCCCCACGGTTGGATGCTGGCGTCATCGCGCGGGAGATTCTGGCAAGAGACCGTGCTGGCGTCTTGAACAAAACGGCCACATCCAGGTCTCGATCCGCTGCCAAACACTGGCGTGCGAGACGTGCGAGACTTCGATGGGGACTGTGCAACCGCAATCGCGAGCGCCGGGCGTGAAGCGATCCAATGAAACCGGCGAGGCGCCGCCCAGACTCCCCCAAGTCGCGGGGGTCTATCGCGAAAGACCGCCAGCGCCGGCGTTGTGCGGGCATGTCGACCGCGTGTGGACCAACGAGCTCTCCGGGCCCGCGGAGATCGAAGTCGTCCCGGACGGCTGCATCGATATCTACTGGACGGGCAGCCGTCTCCAGGTCGCAGGGCCCAACACGCGGGTCGTCACCGCCACGATAGCGAGCGCCGCTGTTCTTGCCGGTATTCGCTTCCGGCCCGGCGTCGCTGTCCGCTGGCTGGGCGTCTCGGCCGCCGAGCTCCTGAACACGCACCCGGCTCTGGAGGATTGCTGGGGCAGACGCGCGACGGCACGACTTTCTGAGGCGATCGCGCAAGCCAAGACTGCGATGGCGGTGGCAGCGATGCTCGAGCGCTCGCTGGTCGATCGTTTGTATCGGGTGGCACCCGCCGATCCCATGATTAACGCGACCGTCGCAGCCGCGGCACACGAGACCCCGAACCCCAACGGCATCGTCCGCGAACTGGTCGATGACTTCGGCTGGAGCGAGCGCACGCTGCGCCGACGCTGCCAAGAAGCGTTCGGCTATGGGCCGAAGACGCTGGAGCGGATTCTTCGCTTTCAGCGCTTCCTGCACCTTCTCTCCAATAGTCGGACGCCATTGTCGGTTCTTGCGGTCGAGGCGGGTTATGCCGACCAGGCGCACCTCGCGCGCGAAGTCCGGCGGCTCTCCGGACAAACCCCACGCATGTTGATGGCCCAGTTGCAATCCTGATTGACCGACTTGTTCAAGATGCAGCCCGGATGAGCCTAAAGCGCGCTCACGCGCGTCTTTCGACGCGCTATGGCGAATCCGGGATGTGCATGGGTGAACCAGATGTCGCTTCGCTCATGCAGGCTGCGCGCGCTGCAAGGCATATGCACTGCTGGACGGGTTCTCACATCCGGATCAAAAGCGCGTGTGCATCGGACGGCGCCTTGTCCGCGCCGACCTGTGTCGGCATACCGGATCAGCGGCGCTGAGCCGCTTTGCGTTGCCCGCTCGGCCGGCGGCTCTTGAAAAGGGACCCGAATGACTGTCTTGCTCGAGACGTCCGAAGCAGCGGCCGTCGCAGACAACCACAAAGTGCTAGTCGCGCGCGCGGCGGACGCCGCTCGCCCACGCATCAATTCCATCGACTTGTTGCGCGGGCTGATCATGCTGCTGATGGCGCTCGACCACACCCGCGATTTTTTCGGGCCAGGCGGGATGGATGTGCGCAACGTGGCGGACCCAGGCTTGTTCCTGACGCGCTGGATCACGCACTTTTGCGCGCCCTTGTTCATCTTCCTCGCCGGCACCTCGGCTTACCTCTACGGCACGCGTGGCCGCACGGTGGGCGAGGTGAGCCGCTTTCTGCTCACCCGCGGCCTCTGGCTCATCGTCATCGAATTCACCGTGGTCCGCCTGGGCTGGACGTTCAGCTTCGATCTCGATTTTTTCGTCGCGCAAGTGATCTGGGCGATCGGCGCCACGATGGTCGCGCTCGCGGCTCTGGTCTATCTGCCGCGTTGGGCGATCGGCGCGGTCGCGCTGGTGATGATCGGCGGGCACAATCTCCTCGACGGCATCCATGCCAAGGATTGGGGCGCCGCGGGCGGGCTCTGGACGCTTCTGCATCAGCGCGGACTGTTGCACCTTGGGCCCGACACGAAGCTCTATGTGCTCTATCCGCTCATTCCCTGGATCGGTGTCATGGCCGCGGGCTATGCGCTCGGCCCCGTGTTCAAGCTCGACCCCACCGCACGCCGACGCTGGCTGCTCGGGCTCGGCACGCTGATGAGCGTGGGTTTCATTGTTCTGCGCGCGATCAATCTTTACGGCGATCCCGCGCCCTGGGTCGCGCAGAGTGACCGGCTTGCGACGCTGCTGTCGTTCCTCAATTGCGAGAAATATCCCCCGTCGCTCCTTTACCTGGCGATGACGCTCGGCCCCGGATTGCTGTTGCTCGCCGCGTTCGAGCACGCACGCGGATGGCTCGCGGATGCGATCACCACGTACGGACGCGTGCCGTTCTTCTATTACGTCCTGCACATCTTCGTGATCCACGCGCTCGCGGTCGCGTTCGCCTGGCTGACCGTCGGCAATGCCGCCTGGCTGTTCGGCGACCCGCCCCTGGACAAGCCCGCGAATTACGGACTGAGCCTGCCGGGCATCTATCTGGCATGGCTGCTGGTGATCTTGACGCTCTATCCCGCCTGCCGCTGGTTCGCTTCGGTCAAGCAGCGTCGCCGCGAGTGGTGGTGGAGCTATCTTTGAGCGCCGCCTCCAGATAGGCGATCGCCGCCCGCAACAGGCGGGGATCGTGCTTGAGGTGGCCGAGGCCGAGATTGCACTTGCGACAGAGCAGGCTGCGCACCTTGCGGGTGTCGTGGCAATGATCGACGCACAGGGTTTCTTCCGGCCGCTTGCGACAGAGGGCGCAGGCGCCGCGTTGTCGCGTCAGCATCGCCTGGTGCTCCTCGACCGACAGACCGTAATAGTGTTTGAGCTCGGCTTTGCGCAGGCTTCGCGTGCGGTAGCTGCGTTGTTGCTGGCGACGCGCGGGATTTTCCGCCCAGCTGCGCCGCCGCTCGGCATTCACCTCGTCCTTGTGCGCAGCGTTCCAAGCACGCTGATAGGCGCGGATCTTCTCGCGATAGTCCGCATCCTCGGCATAACGTTGTTTCCTGCTGCGGCGATGGGTGGTCATGGATTTGCAAATTCCAGCGTAGGATGGGTTGAGCGCAGCGAAACCCATCGTGAGACGAGTTTCATCCCAAGATCGACGGACGCATGCGATGGTTTTGATGGCGCGGGCAGTGATGGGTTTCGCTGCGCTCAACCCATCCTACGACCGGCGGTCAGTTGTCGCCGATGCGGATGGTCAGCGCCAAGGTGATCCAGTTGGCACCTTCGCCGGTGAGGTTGCGGCCGTAGATGACGTCCCAGTCGATGTCCTTGGTCGGACTGTAACGAATCCCGCTCTGATACCGCGGGCCCGACTGGCCGGGCCCGATCAGGCCGTACACCTCGGAAATGACGCTCCACTGCGGCACGAAATTCCAGGACACACCCGCTCCCGCCGTGGTGAAGAGGCCGCGCGGATCGCCGGTGTTGAACTGGAAACCGAAGTTAATGTTAAAACGGAGCTGGTTGCTGAAATCGTAGGTCACCGGGATGTTGAGAATCGCACCGCTGCCGGTGCGGTCGAGCGGGTCGTAGACGATGGCGCCGGCGACCGCGAGGCCGAAGCCGGATGGGCCGATCGGTATCGGCACCGCCTTGGCGGTCAGCGAAACGAATGAGTCCGGGTCGCCATCGGAGCGCTGGTTCACCAGGTTGGTGCCGAGCTCGACCGGCCCGCCGAGATTGACCACGCAAGCCGGGCTGAACACGGCGATGTGGTCGCGGTTGGCGGCAAACGAGCCCCAGGACTCGATCTCGCAGGAGCCGAGCTTGCCGATCTCGGCATCATCGACATTGTAGGCACCGCCCAACCTGGCTGAGAAGGCTGGCGCGCTAGACCCAAGCAGGACGATCAAAGCCGCGAGGACGAAGGCACCCGCGGACACCGGCGTCCCGGCTCGCAGGCGTCTCAGGATGCTAGACGCAACCCTCATACACATACTGCTGCGGCCCACGATCAATTGCGCCTCTTTGCGGCAAGGTCGTAGCAATGTGCTTCCGTTTTGATGACGGGCCACAGTCGACCACCTGCACCGGACGACTTTTCAGGCGGCCGTGTCTCTTCGGCCACACCCTGCGGCGTGAAATCGCGCGGCGCGGCGGTCGCACTTGCGTCGCTGCAGCGAGTTCGAGCGCCTCGAGCTCAATGATTGAGCATCTCGGCCACCGCGGCCGCCACCGGCTTCGGCGTCCGATAGACGTCCTGCACGATCTTTTGGACCTCGTCGCCTGACACCGGATTGATCTCGAGCTTCATCTTCTCGGATTCCGCGAGGAACTCCCGGTCGCGCAGGGTCTCCATGAAGGCCTTGCGCAGGGCCGCCACGCGATCGGCGGGAACGGCGGGCGGCGCGAGGAAAGGGCGCCCCATCGGCTGTCGCGCGAACACCAGCTTGAAGATCTGCGCCTGTTGGTCGGTCTTAGCGAAATCCATGACCAGGGGAACGTTCGGCAGGTCCGGATGCTTTTTCAGCGACAGCTGAACCAGGACATTGATCTTCTTGTCATCGAGCCAGCTCTGGTGGGTCGCGATCACGCTCGACCACGACCAGCCGCAGCGCCCCATCACCTCGCCGCGCTCCATCGCCAGATCGACGTCGTTACCGCCGGGATAGCCGGTGACGATCTTGAACTTGGTGCCGATGGTGGCATTGAGCACCTTGGGAAACTGGTCGGTGTCGGCGGCGGGACCCGATCCGCCGACGGTGAGCTCGCGCTGCTTGACCTGTTCGAGCGTGTTGATTCCGGTCGTGTGCCAGGCCACGCACACGCTCACCTCGTCGTTCATGCTGCCGAGCCAGCTGAACTTGGTGGCGTCGAATTGCGCCTTGGTCGAGCCGAGCAGGGGATCGAATCCGGTGCCGCGGCCGATCATGCCGAACGCGGTGCCGTCCTTGGGCGCGACGTTGTAGAGCCAGTTGGCGAGCACGAGGCTGCCGGCGCCCGGCATATTCTTCGGAACGATGGTCGGATTGCCGGGGATGAAACGCCCCATATGGCGAGCCAGCGCACGGGCATAGACGTCGTATCCGCCGCCGGCGCTATAGCCGATGTAGAGATCGAGGCTCTTGCCTCTGTAGAAGTCCCCCGGACTTTGCGCAGAGCAGACCGAGTTCGGGGCGAGGGCGAGGATCACGGCGGTGGCGCCGCGCGCAAGTGTCACACCACGCATGCCATCCTCCCATTTTGGTTATTACGGCGTCATCCGTCCCGATTGACGTCATGTTGCCTCCGAACGGCCGACGCGAGCCAGAGCGCAGCGCGGCGACCCTCGGTCGCACGGCGTCGCTATGAGCCTCGCCGTCATGAACTCGCGGGTTTTGCTGCGCTCACCGGCGCTGCGAAGAAGTCGCCCAACGCTGCCGCGGTTTGGTGCGGCATCTCCTCCGGAAAGAAATGGCCGGCATCGAGCGGTCCGCCACGAACATCCGTTGCCCAGGCGCGCCACAACGCCAGCGGCCCGCCAAGCTCGGCGTACCAGGAATTGAGCGGCCCGGGCCCGCTCCAGAGCACGAGAACGGGGCAGGCGATGCGGCGGCCGGCGCGGCGATCCTCCGCATCATGCTCGTGATCGATGGTGGCCCCCGCGCGATATTCCTCGCAGATGGCGTGCACGTGGTCGGGATCGCGCAGAGCCTCGATATACGCATCCCGTGCCGGCGAGCCGAACGCATGCGTGGGCGAGCCCCAGCCGCTGAGCGCATCATCGATCACGGCCTCGGGCGCCGCCGCGAGGAGCCGCTCGGGCAGGGGCTCGGGCTGCGCCAGCAGCGACCACGGCCAGAACGCGCACGCCAAGTTCTTGTCGGCGTGCTCCCATGAATCCGCAATGGTCAGAATATCGAGGACGGCGAGGCGCTCGACGCGCTCCGGGTGGTCGAGCGCCAAGCGATAGGCGACGCGACCACCACGATCGTGCCCGGCCACCGAGAAGCGCGGAAAGCCGAGCTTATCCATCACCGCCACCATGTCGTTCGCCATGGCGCGCTTGGCATAGGGCGCGTGGTTCGCCTTGGAAGGGGGGCAGCCGCTGCGACCATAGCCGCGCAGATCGGGACAGACCACCGTGAAGCCGCGAGCGAGCAGGGGAGCGACCTCCCGCCACATCACATGCGTCTGCGGAAAGCCGTGCAGCAGGAGTACCGGCGGCCCCGACCCTAAGCGGCGCAGAAAAATCCTGGTTTCGTCCGCTGCCACTTCGACGGTCTCGAACTCCTTCCACGTGGTGGTAGTGGTCATCGCCGGCCTCCCCTTGGAGGATTGCCGGACGTCAATGTCGCGACCACTTCGCCTGTTCCAAGTCCGAATCGGCGGCAACGCCCCGGTTCAGAATGCGGCGCCGTCTATCTCTTCCTCATGCTGAGGGGCCCGCGGGGCTAGAACGGAGCGTTCGCCGGCCCGCAATGTGGCCGGGCGCTTTGTCACCCGAGGAATGACGGCAATCGATCGACGAGAAGATTTCTACTCCGCCAGCAACTCGCCGAGCGTGCCGTCGAGCGCGGCGCGCAGCGCGGCAAGACGTTGCCGGATGCTCGTCAGTAGGACGCGGATTGCTGCCAGCATGAGCATCGCCTGCATGGCTGCATCCATCAATACATTCCGACGCTGCGCGCGAGGCGCCGCCAGAAGATCGCGGGACCCGAAAGGGAGCGTGCACACATCCGCTCGACGCTCTCGATCGCTGGTCGCGAGTTTTCCAGGGAGATTTGGTTGTAGGGCGCCTGCAGTTGCGACCCCTGGATCGAGATCGTGTGCCCCGATTTCATAGCCGCGAGCACGGCGCTCGGCAGATTCTGCGCACGCGTCGCGTTTGGCAGCGGCGATTTGGACGATGCCGGCACCGACACGGCGTAGGTATTCTTGTCGATGATCAGCTCGATGTTTCCCTGAATCTCCGCTCCCGAGGCGGAGAAATGCATGCTGACCGGCGACTTCGGATTGTCGCAGCGGATGATGATGCACAACCAATCGCCGGCCTTCGAATTGTCGGCACAGCCCTGCACCGCACGCTCCTGCTCGCCGGGAATCTTGGCCGATGTCCAGGGCGCGGCCGTTCCGTCGCCGGCCGCGGCGAGGCAAATGCATCCGCCTATGAGGCTCAACGCCACCAATCGCATTCGATGCTCCCACATCACGGTCAAACAGCTGCGCAGCGGATGGTCCGGCGCCGATTCATGCCGGTCATGACCCGAAAGTGTGGCCTCAGTGCGCAGATCGGGCGAGCGTGACGAGGCATGGTTAATTTGGCGTGAATTCATTCCCGGTTGCCGCTGCAGGGCTCGCCCCGTTTGCATGCAGCGCACGTTCGCTGTCGCAGTCTTGGAAAGCCTCGAGATAGGCGAGGGCGGCGCGCATCAGGTTCGGGTCGTCGTTGAAATGACCGATGCCGAGGTTGCAGTTGCGGCAGAGGAGGCCGCGGACCTCGCGGGTGACGTGGCAATGATCGACGCACAAGGCTTGCGTGCTTTCCTTGCGGCAGATGGCGCATCTGCTACCTTGGCGCTTCAGCAGCGCTTCGTACTCCTCGACCGATATTCCGTAGTGGTGCTTGAGATGGTCCTTGCGCTGGCTTGGGCGCGGACCGCGTCGCGATTTCCATTCAGGATGCTGCGCCCGGCTCAGCCGTCGCCGTTCAGCGACCTTTTCCTTGTGGGCGGCGCACCAGGCCCGATTGCGGGCGAGAATCCTCTCTCTGTACTCCGAATCCTCTGCATAGCGTTGTTTCTTGATCCGAGCCCAGCGCGAAGCCACTGACGCACAAATCCGACTGTGCGCGCATGGACGCCATTGCCGGCGGGAAACACCGTTCCCAGCGCCGGCAACGCGTCTTCCCGGCGGGCGACGGCGCGCAAAGGCTCCGCCGCCAAGCGGCGCCGCGGCGCCAGCCTTGCCGGTGTTCATGCGCAGTTGTGGAGAGTGCGCCTTTCATACGCCATTTGCGTTACGTAGTCAACTACAAAATGCGTTCTACGGTCGCATGATCTTACCGTCGTGATAAGTGTTTGGGGGCGCTGACAATGTCTGTGCAAGAAATTGCGTGCGTTAACTCGTAGACGGCCATTTGTGCGCAAAGGCAGGGCGGTGCCTACCATCAAGTCGGTTCAAAAACTGCAATTCATGCAATGCGTTCGGGTCGGATGCTGCGATGTAGCCTTAACTGGTCGCGCGCCGCGGCTTCGCGGCTATTTCCTCGTGCACCATTCTCGGAGCGCATGCGAAAATTCGTGGCGCAAAAAATAGCGGAGGACGTAGCTCATGGCAGAGCAACCCGGTTGCCCTCGACCGATGCACGGCACGACTGGTGTTGCCGCGGTTGACGAGTTTCTTCAATGACGTCCCCCGCTGTCGCACTTACCCCGCCGATCGCAACATTCGTTCCCGCGCTCGAAGCGCTCATCGCGGAAGCGATGGACGAATGGAAAATTCCCGGTCTCGCCATCGCGGTGGTGCAGAACGGGGAAGCGGCATTGGTCAAGGCTTATGGCCTGCGCGATGTCGAAGCCGGTTTACCGGTGACCACCGACACGCACTTTGCGATCTGCTCGATCACCAAGTCATTCACTTCCACCGGCTTGGCCTTGTTGGTGGACGAGCGACGCCTCGATTGGAAGCGGCCGGTCCGGGATTACATCCCGGAATTCCGCCTGCATGACGCCGTCGCGACCGACCGGGTCACGGTGCGCGATTTGCTCTGCCATCATTCCGGTCTGCCGCGCCACGATTGGATTCACATGCCCGGTGACTTGTCACCGGCGCAAATGCTGGCGGCGATGCGCTATCTGGAGCCGAGCCGCGATATTCGCGACACCTTCCAGTACCAGAATCTCGGCTATCTCGTCGCCGGCATGGTGGCGGAGCGCATCAGCGGCCAGAGCTGGACCGACTTTACCCGCACGCGGCTGACCGACAGGTTGCACATGACCGTGACCTTCACCGCGGAAGGTCTCGCTGCAGCCGCCGACGCGGCGGTGCCCTACGCGCTGGACGGGGATAGTCGCCTGCGCGCCAAGCTCTGGCCGATCAGTACCGCACCCGCGGGCGGCATCAACACCTCGATGTCGGACTTTGCGAACTGGCTCCGCCTTCATCTCGACAAGGGCGAGTTCGAGGGGCAACGGCTGCTGTCGCCGGGCTTGATACGCGAGCTGCAGACGCCGCGCGTGCATGTCATGGCCGCCGAATTCGCCGAGATGGGCGAGGTGCATTACGGCCTCGGCCTCGGCGTGCTCAGCTATCGCGGCGAGCGCGTCGTGAGCCATGGCGGCGGTTGGATCGGCTGGAGCACGCTGATGACCATGCTGCCCGACCGGGGCGTCGGGGTCGCCGTATTCACCAATCGTGATGCCAGCCCGGTGTCGGATATTCTTACCAACTATGTCGTCGACCGGGTGTGCGGCAAAGAGCCGGTGCCCTGGCTCGATCGCCATCGTGAGCGGCGCCGCAAGGCCGTGGCGCAGCTCGACACCGACCGGCAGACGCGCAAGGCGTTGCGACGGTCGAATACGCGACCAAGCCATGAGCTTGCCGATTACGCCGGCGACTACGAGCATCCCGCCTACGGCCGGATGACCGTCGCCCACGCCGACGACAAGCTGGAGTGGACCTACCGGGGCATGTCGGGGGCGCTCGCGCATCGGCACTACGACACGTTCGAGCTGCCCGAAGCGGCCGGCCGGCTTTTTCCCGATCGTCTCCCCATCTCTTTCTCGACCGACCGCGAAGGCTCGATCGCAAGCTTATCGGCTCCGTTCGAGCCGCTCGTCAAAGACATCGTCTTCAGCCGCATTGCGAGCGGCGATTGCACCGATCCAGCCTTCCGCCAGCGCTGCATCGGCACTTTCACCCGGGCGCTGGGAAACATCGTCGTCGCGCAGGACAGCGATGGGCAGCTCACCGTGACGGTTGCGAACCAGCCGACCTACACGCTCCGCCCCTACCAGGGCCGAACCTTTGACATCGTCGAGCTTGTGGGCTTCCGCGTCGAATTCCGCCGGGATCCAGACGGAGCCGTCAATGAATTGATCTTTCATCAGCCGAACGGAACGTTCCTGGCCCGGCGAGCCTGAGCATCGCGCGTGAACGCTACGGGCGGCGCTCACCAGTTGAAGCGGATTCCGCCGCGTCCCGCGTAGCTGTGGCCGCTGTCGGCGAACTCGCCGTCAAAGTTGGCGAACAGCGACGCGTATTGATTGAGCGCGAGCCGCGTGCCGGCATTGACCTTGAGCGCGTCGCTCCAGGCGCGCGCGCCGTCGACCGTGAACAGCGTGCCCGGTACCGACACGAACGAGCCGTTGATCGAGCGATCCGGCTTGAACTCGTGCACCCAGGCTGTGCGCAGGAACGGCGACCAGACCATGTTGTTGAGCGTGAGGCGGGTGTCGAGTTGCACGCCGAGGAAGATCGGCAGCGACGTTGTGGTCTGCGATTGATAGGTCAGCCCGAGAATCCCCGGCAATCCGCCCGCGCTGCTGGTCTCGCTGAAGCCACGCTGCCAGAGCGTCGAGCCCTGCAGCGCGGCGAACGGCGTGACGCTGAGCCAGGGCAGCGCGTAGCTGCGCCCTACCTCGAGCCGCGCGCCGAGAAGATCGCTGGCAAATCGCCCGGTAGCGGTCTCGGTCGGCCCGACGCCCGTAATGCTGCGCGTGACGTCGTTGTCGAACCGGCTGTAGCTCAGCACGCCGGCGGCATAGAGCGCGCCCCACGTCGCCACCCCATAGGCGCCGACATGGCCGCCGAGCACGTTGCCGCTGGTGGCGCGATCGGGCACCGAAAAATGCGACTCGCTCCCTGCCACCGCGACACCGACGAGCCGCGTCGCGTCGACCTGATAATCGAAGCCCATGGCACCGCCGGCGACCGAGGTGCCGGCACTGGCGCTGCCGACAGCAGCATCGCCGTTGAACGACTGCACGCCGCCGAAACCGCCGGTCCACAGCCGCCAGCTGCGCGGCTGATAGACGGGCGGCGGCGCCTTGAGCGCCTTGAACGCGGCCGATCCCGGCTTCTTCTCGGCGGCATAGGCAAGCGGCGTGGCACGGAAGGTGACGCCTTCACTGTCGGTTGTCTCGCCGCTGCGCCAGAACGCGCCCTGGTCCATCAGCAGCGCGTCGAACATGGTGCCGCTGGCAAAGGCCGCGTTCTGCGCCGCGGTCGTGCCCTCGCCGGAGAGCTGCGACAGCGAGTCGGGCGTACCGGTCGCCAGCAGGTTGCTGTAGAGCTGCGCCGCCGGCCCGGTGAGCGTCGTCCTGTAGGCGCCTTCGAGCGCGTTACCCACCGCCTGCTGGTTGGCATTCAGGCCGGGCACGGCGCCGAACGGCGTTCGCGTCAGCGTCACACCGACGGACGTGGGCGTGTAGATGGGGCCGGAGAGCGAAAGAAATGCGGATGGTGGAGTAGAGATGAATTGCGCGAACTGGCCGTTGATCGCGCCCGCGGTCAGCAGCGTATACGAGGTCGATTGGCCATAAAGTCCTGGCGTTACTCCCACGCCCAAGGTGCCGCCCAGCGTAGCGGTGTTGGTCGCCGTGATCTTGCCGCTCGCTCCGCCGGGCGCCAAAAGATACTGCAGCAAGCCCCCGGTCTGCGTGTAGGTGCCGGTTGCCAGCGTGCCGCCGGGGAGCATGGTGAGGACGCCGGCGGAGAGCGAGGTGCCGAGCAGCACCTGCAGCGTATAGGGTCCGCCGATGACGAGCTGCGACTGCGGCCCGGCGATCGAGAGGCCGTCAATCTGGGGATTCATGTCGAGCGTGATGGTGCCCGGATTGCTCAGGGTTACGGCGTAATAGCGCGCGGCCTGGTTGGCGTTGATGTCCACGTTTCCGCGGGTGTTATCCGGCGCCGCGCCGTTGGGCCTCGCCGGGTCTGGAAACGCATCGATCCAGGCGGCGGGATTGCTCCAGTTGAAATTGCCCGCTGCCGCCGTGACCTGCCGCAGCGGATCGTTCTGCTGGATCCACTGCAGGAACAGATTGATCGGCGTCCAATCACTGAACTCGCCGTAACCAAACCGCTCTATGTAGCCTGTCTGATTAGTCGGATTGTTCTGGTCGGCGCAAACGACCGGATCGTCTGCACCTCCCGGTCCCGGGCAGTAGTAGGTCAGTTGGCCTGCACCACCCCGCACGACCCCGATCTGGGTCATCTGGCCGTTGATCATGGCGAACAGCGGACCGCCGCTGTCGCCCGAGGCCGTGCCGCCCTCGAGCGGCGTCGTCGGGACCTGCAAATTGAAAAAATTTGGATTGTTCGGCGACTGAGGATTGCGGAACTGCGAGTTGAAGAACGGCTGGGCTGTATCCGTGTCTGGTATGGCGCCATAGGATCCGAGCGAGCTCGTCGCCACCCTGCGCCGGCTGTCGGCCATTGTTAA
>JBKPUA010000119.1:0-45646 GCA_046735815.1 Pseudomonadota bacterium | reverse complement strand
GTCGCTCAGAATCATCGGCGCGGTCGGGAAGTTGCGGAACACGAACTTGTAGCCCTGCTCGGTGATCGGCGGTGCCGCGGCGATGTTGATGACGAAGGGAATGCCCTTCTGCTCGGCGACCTGCGCAATCGCCGTCGATTGGCCGGAATCGAAGGCGCCGACCAGGAGCTGAGCGCCGTCGTTGATCAGCTTCTCGGCCCGCGCCCGCGCCACCTCCACGTTGGTCTCGGTGTCGGCGTTCATGATCGCCAATTCAGGCAATCCGAGATCCTTGAAGATCGGCGGCGCGATCTCAACGCCGCGCTGGCAATCCTGGCCGATGCCGGCCTGCGCGCCCGAGCGCGGCAACAAGACGCCGACCTTGAGCGGCCCGCTCTGCGCGCGCACGACATTGAACGGTGCGGTGCCGGCGAGCAGGCCGGCGGCACCGGCGCCGGCAGCGAAGCTGCGGCGGGTGATGCGGGCATGATTGATGGGCGATTTCGGGCTCATTTACAGTCCTCCCAGGATCCGGCGGTGGGCCGTCGTGTGTCTGATTTTCTTATAGTCTTCGATCCAAGATGCAATGGGCCATGAGCGCGCGGTCGGTCAAAAACCTCGGTCGCCGCCGCCTCCCAGCGCGCTCCAGGCTCGTATGCGACGCGCTTGCGCCGGCCCAGGTCGAACGCGATTTCACGCGCGGCTCGCGCTACGATGGGAAGCAATCGCGGCCGTCGAAGCTCATCGAGGAGGCGCCCATGGCAGAAGCACCTGTGCGGGTCGAGCGCCAGGCTGGCTACCGCGTTATCACTTTGAACCGGCCGCAGCAGCTCAATGCTTTCAACGAGGCCATGCACCAGGCGCTCAAATCAGCGCTCGCCGAGGCCGAAGAAGATAGCGAGTGTCGCGCGTTGTTGCTGACCGGCGCCGGCCGCGCCTTCTGCGCGGGGCAGGACCTGCGCGAGCGAATGTCCGCCGACGGCCAAGTGAGCGTGCTCGGGAGCGCGCTCGAGACCTATTACAATCCGCTGGTGCGCAAGCTGCGCACGTTGCCGTTCCCCGTCGTTGCCGCCGTCAACGGCGTCGCCGCCGGCGCCGGCGCCAACATCGCGCTCGCCTGCGACATCGTGCTGGCGGCGCGCTCGGCGACCTTCATCCAGGCGTTCGCCAGGATCGGCTTGGTGCCCGATTCCGGCGGCACCTGGTTCCTGCCGCGGCTGATCGGTCCCGCCCGCGCCCGTGGGCTTGCGTTCACCGCCGCGCCGCTCTCCGCCGAGAAGGCGGAAGCCTGGGGCCTGATCTGGCGCATGGTCGAGGACCTCGAGCTGATGGCGGAGGCGCACAAGCTCTGCGTCCATTTCAGCGAGGCGCCGACGGTGGCGCTCGCGTTGATCAAGCGCGTGCTCGACGAGTCCTGGGACAACGACCTCGACACCCAGCTCGACCTCGAGCGCGAGACCCAACACGAGGCGAGCCTGACACCCGATTACGCCGAGGGCGTGCGCGCATTCCTGGGCAAGCGCCCGCCGGCGTTCAGCGGCCGGCGCGGCGGTTAGAGCCACCTCACCGCCCCGACGTTCGACCTCAACTACCGCGGCGGAATCTGGATGAATTCCGCCAGCTGCTCCTTGGTGAGCGGCGCATCGAGGAACTTGGTGGCGATCGCGCCGGCCATGATGCCGTCGATGTCCAGGATGCGGTCGAACTGCTTGGCCTCCTTCGGCTGGAATTGCTCCACCGCAGTCTTGGCGATCGCGACCGGCGCCTTGATCGCCTCGGCATACATTCCGATCGCGGCGGGATCGGCATACATCCAATCGAGCGTGTCGCGGAACGCACGCACGAAGCGCAGCACCGCGTCCCTGCGATTCTTCAGCACGTGATCGTTGACCACCTCGACGCGGATGGTCTGGCTGCGCAGCGAGGGCACGTCGTTGCCGCTGGCAATGACGCGGATCTTGCCCTCGTCGATCTCCTTGAGCCCGAACGGCGGCGATCCCCAGCCGATATCGATCTGGCCCGACATCACCGCCGTCAGCGTCGCCGGCATTCCGCCGGTCGAGGTCGGTACCGCCTTGATGCCGAGCTCCTTGCCGAGCCCCAGCACGATGGTGTGGGTGGTCGAGCCGCCGGTCGAATACGAGATGGTGGTCTTCTCGGTGGTGGCCTTCAGACTCTTGATCGGCGAATCCGCGCGCACATAGAAGAAGATATCGCTCGCTCCGGTGAAATTTGCTCCGAACACGCGGATGGGCGCGCCCTTCGCAAACGCCCGCATCACGCCGGAGAGGCCCACGTTGACGCCGAAATCGGCGCTGCCCGAGATCACCGCCTGCACGGTCTCGCCCGCGCCGGCGGTCCCGAAATTTTCGAGCGCAATGCCGTATTTCTTGAAGATGCCGGCCTTCTGTCCGAGGACCGGCGCCTGCCCGCTCCAGATCTCGAGCTGGCCGATCGCAACCTTGAATGAATCGTCCGCCGACGACGGCGACGCCGCGGCCGTCGTCACGGCCGCAAGCACAAGCGCCGACAGCCAGCCTTGCTTTGGCATGACCCCCCTCTCCTACTTGCCCGCCGGGTGCGACGATCGGAGCCGTTAGCGCGTGCGCGGCGGGATCTGGATGAGCTCCGCGAGCTGCTCCTTGCTCAACGGCGCGTCGATGAACTTGAGCTTGACGGCGTCGCGCTGGATGCCGTCGAGGTCCTTCATCGCGTCGGTCTGCAGGGCGTCCTTCGGATGGAATTCCTTGATCGAGTCCGCGATCAGGGTCTCGTCGAGGTTCATCTTCTGCGCGTAGCGCTTGATCGCATCGGGATCGGCATACATCCAATCCACCGCTTCCCGATAAGCGGCGACGAAACGCATGATGGCGTCGCGCTTGGCCTTGAGCGCATCGGCATTGACGATGATCGTGCGCACCGTCTGCTCGCGCAGCGACGGCACGTCGCTGCCGCGGATGAGAATGCGAATCTTTCCCTCCTTGAGCTCTTTCACGCCGAATGGAGGGGCGGCCCAACCGATATCGATCTGCCCCGACATGACCTGGGTCAAGGTGCCGGCCGGACCGCCGGTCGCCGTTGGCTTGGCCTTGAGGCCGAGCTCGTCGATGAAAGCGAGGACCAGGTTGTTCGAGCTCGAGCCGCTGGTGGAATAGGCAATGGTGTTGCTCGCGGTGACGTCCTTGATGCTCTTGAACGGCGAATCCGCCTTCACGTACCAATAGAGGTCGCCCGTGCCGGTGAACGCCGGCAGCAGAATGCGCACCGGCGCGCCGCGGGCGAAGGCCCGCATCACGCCGGCCACGCCGACGCCGGCGCCGAGCTCGGCGCTGCCGGCGATCACGGGCTGCATGGTCTCGCCGGCGCCTTGCGTGCCGACGGCGTCAAGCGCGAGGTTGTGCTTCTTGAAGATGCCGGCGTCCTGACCGAGCGTGGGGGCCTGGTTTTCCCAGTTGTTGATCTGGCCGATCGCGATCTTGAGCCCATCCTGGGCGCGCGCGGGTGCGGCGGTGAAGACGAGCGGCGCCAGCAATGCCACGGCGAGCAACGTATGGCGACCGCGGCGCCCCATCATCCTCGTTCCTCGCTTGCGGCTCATCGTGTCCTCCCTTTGCTCGCGCGCTTGCGACCTCGCGACGGGGTTCTACGCGAAGCCGCGCTCCGCGCCGATGCGGCCCGCGGCCGCGCTCGCGATCTAGCCGCCGCGCGTGGCGGCAGTCCACCCGCCTTGTCGAGGCGCAAGGTCCAGTATTCCCAGGTCCGGTCGGTCACGTTCGGCATGGCGTTGATCGAGCCGGCGAGCCTGGTCTCGCCCGGGGTGAGCGTCGCGACTCGTCCCAAGAGCTGGGCGCGCAGCTGATACTCGGCGTTGTGGCACATGAAGATCGCGCGCGAGACTAGCTCGCGCAGGTCGCGCCCGACCACGGTGGCGCCGTGGTGATTCATCAGCACCGCGCCGTGCGACCCGAGCGCACGCGCGAGCGAGCGGCCCTCTTCGGGCTTGACCACCAGCAGGTTGGTGTCGCCGAACTCGTCGCGCTGGTTCCAGAACGGCAACGTCTCTCCCGCCGCAGCGCCGAGGTGAAACACCGGCACGATCGGCACGCCCGCGATGCAGAACGGCATCACCGCCGGGGCATGGTGATGGCACACCGCCATCACGTCCGGCCGCGCCTGATAAATACAGCCGTGGATCACCCGCTCGGCATAGAGCTTGACCGTCGGCGGCGCGACCGGATCGGAATCGAGCGAGAATTCCAAGATGTCGGCCGCCTCGATCAATCCCGGCGAGCGCGAGCGCGAGAGCAGGTAACGCCCAGGGTCGGTGGGATGGCGCAGGCTGACGTGGCCGAAGGCGTCGAGCACGCCTTCGTTCGCCAGCATGCGGTTGGCGAGTGCGACTTGGTAGCGGATCTCGGACAAAGCATCGGGCACGGGACGTTCCTACGATTGATGACATGTCGCGGGCGGGCCGCGAGCAAAGCCGAAATGGTTTCAATTGCCAAGCCGCACGTGTCCCGCGCGTTCGGCGCGGCAGGCCCCCGCCCGGATGCCTTGCCAAGGAACAGAGATATCCGCAGACTCCGTCCATCGCCGGGCCACAGTGGAGAGAACCCCATGAATCCTGTCGTCGCCGTCATCGCGCCCGGCATGATGGGCGCTGCCGTCGGCAAGCGGCTCGTCGATCACGGCCTCAAGGTGCTGACCTCGCTCAAGGGGCGCAGCACTGAAACGGCCGAGCGCGCCAAGGCCGCCGGCATGACGTCGGCCGGCGACGAGGAGATCGCGGCGACCGATTTCATCCTGTCGATCCTGCCGCCGGGCGACGCGGTCACGCTGGCGCAGCGGTTCGCGCCGGCGCTCACCGTCAGCAACAGCAAGCCGGTGTTCGTCGATTGCAACGCGGTCAGCCCGCCGACGGTCGAGCGCATCGCCGCGGTGATCGCGCCGACCGGCTCGCCCTTCGTGGACGCCGGCATCATCGGCGCGCCGCCCAAGCCGAACGACGCCGGCCCGCGCTTCTATGCCTCCGGTCCGGCGGCCCCGCGCTTCGCCAAGCTCAAGGAGTTCGGTCTCGACGTGCGCCTCCTCGACGGCCCCATGAGCGCGGCCTCGGCGATGAAGATGTCCTATGCCGGCATCACCAAGGGCACGCAGGCGCTCGGCGCCGCCATGCTGCTCGCCGCCAACCGCGGCGGCACCGCCGATGCGTTGTTCGCCGAGCTCTCGAGCAGCCAGCCGCAGATGCTGGCCTGGCTCAAGCGCAGCCTGGAGCTGATGCCGCCGAAGGCCTATCGCTGGATCGCCGAGATGCACGAGATAGCCGATTTCGTCGGCGAGGATCCCGCGGCGCACGAGCTCTATCTCGGCGCGGCGCATTTCTACGAGCAGATCGCCGACGACTTCGCAGGCGACAAGAAACAGGTCGCCGCGCTCGAGGCGTTCTTGAACAAGAGCGCGGCCAGCTAGCCCGGTTGCGTCCCGTGATCTGACAACCTAGAGGCGACCAGTTTCGTCCAATCTCACAAGCGCTCCTTCAAAAAGCGGATAAGCCGGGGCGCCATGAAGCCGGAATAGCTGCCGACCTCCTCGATCGGGTCGCTGAGCCAATAATGCGGCGCGCCCTGCACGATGCAGGTGCGCACGAAGAAGTTGGCCTGCTTCAATTTCATGAGGAAGGCGTCGGTCTGGGCGCGGCGGTCGACGAGATCGTCCTCGGTCCCCACCGCCAGAAACACGCCCATATAGTTGTTGGCGAAGCTCGCGTAGTTGATGGGCGAGGCGTCGAAATAGAGCCGCGGGTTGTCCATCGGCGCGGCGCCCATGAAATTCTCGATATTGTTCTCGCGCGGGCTCTGCAGCTGATAGCGCTGCCACATCTCCGCCAGGTCGTAGACGCCGTAGACGCCGACCAGCGCCTTCACCTTGGTATTGACCGCGACGAATTCGTCGTTGGGATAGCTGCCCTTGAAGGTTTCTCCGCCGAGCGCGGCGAGCGAAGCGAGGTGCGCGCCGGCCGAGGCGCCGAACAGCGCGATGCGCTCGGGATCGACCCTGATCTCGCGCGCGCTGCCGCGCACGAACTGCACCGCCGCGAGCACGTCATTGACCGCCTGCGGAAACATCCGCTGCCTTTTTTTCGCCAGCCGATAGCTGATTGCGAACAGGGCATAGCCGCGTTCGGCAAGATACGGCCCCCAGAACTGGAACGCATTGCGCGCGCCCGCCTGCCAACCGCCGCCGTGCACGCCGACCAGCGCCGGGAACGGTCCGGCGCCGGCGGGCAGATACAGGTCGCCGAGAAGCGAAACGGCGTCGTGGTTGGCATAGGCAACGCCGCTCCTGGTTTCGATCGCTTGCGATTCTGGCATCCGTCTTTACTCCGTCAATTTCGACAATATCGATCGCCGTCGACTCTGGCATTTCCGAGTCGGCCGATTTGGGTGCGTCACGTCCACATGCGTGTCGAACAAGAACAAAAAACCCCCGAAGGGTCCAGCGGCCCGGCCCGTATCACTCGCAGGTCAACAGGTGAATCCGCCGTGTGGAGGGGAAGAGCTGATATGCGAAAGGTAACCTCAACGCTGGCCGTTGCCGCGACGGTTGCATCTGTCTGCATGACACCGGCTGCGGCATTGATCGCCGGCCAGGGCGTTACGATCCATTCGGCAATCGAGGAGGCGAATCCGGTCGAAAGAGTCGCTTGCTGGCGGTACGGGTGGCGGGGTTGGGGCGTATATCCCGGCTGCTTCTACGCGCCCGTATATGCCGCACCCGTCTACGTAGCGCCGCCAGTGTACGCCGCGCCGGCATACGCTCCGCCGCGTCGATGCTGGATCGATGGTCAATGGCGACTGTGCTAGTTTCCCGCCCCGGCAGAGCCTAAAGCGCGTTCACGCGCTTTAGGCTCTATCCGGGCTACGCACGTATCAGATTGGCGCCGAGGTGCTCGCCGGCGTCCATGCGCAGACATTCGCCGGTCATCACCACCGCGTCCCCCACCAGAAAGACCGCCGCCCGCGCCACGTCGATCGGCCAGATGCCGCGCTTGAGCGGGAATTCGGTCTCGGCCTGACGGACGCGCGCCTGGTACTGCTCCGCGGTCATGATCTTGCGCGTCCAGCTGCCGAGCAGCCCACCCGGACACAGCGCATTGACCCGCACTTGCGGCGCGAGCGCGCGCGCCATGCTCACAGTCAGCGTGTTGAGGGCGCCCTTGGAGGCGGCGTACGCAATCGAGCTACCCGCCCCGCGCATGGCGCCGATCGACGAGATGTTCACGATCGCGGCGTCGCCGGTGGCCTTCAGATGCGGCGCGGCGGCCCGGCACATCTGGTAATTGCCGATCAGATTGACGGCATAGGTGCGCTCGAACTCGTCGGCGTCGAGCAGATCGAAGCGCTGATGGGGAATGGTCTTGGTGACCGCCGCGTTGTTGATGAGCACGTCGAGCCGCCCCCACGCATCGACCGCCGCCGCAACCAGGCGCCGGCAGTCGTCATCGCGTGCCACGTCACCCTGCACGGCAAAAGCTTCGGCGCCCGCCGCCTTGCATTCGGCCACCACATTCTCGGCGCCGGCCTTGTTGGTGGCGTAGTTCACCACCACGCGGCAGCCGCGGGAGGCGAGCATCTTTGCGCATTCGGCGCCGACGCCGTCGTCCGAGCTCGCGCCGGTGACGACGGCGGCTTTGCCTGCAAGCTCCAACGCCCCCTCCCCGCGCGATCTAGCTGCGCGCGATCACGCCCGGGCGTAGCGGCCGCGATTGAAGAAGCGATCCTTGTCGTCGTCTGACGCGGTCTCGCGGTTCGACTTGATGACGGCGATCTTGGCGAGCGCCGCCTTCACCGCCGGCCGCTCGCTGATGGCGTTGAACCAGCGCGCGAGGTTGGGATTGTCCTCCCACTTCACGCCCTGGGCGTCGTGGTTGCGCGTCCACGGAAAGGTAGCGATGTCGGCGATCGAGTAGTCCTGGCCGCCGAGATAGGGCGCCTCGCCGAGCCGCTTCTCCAGCACCTCGTAGAGCCGCTTGATTTCTGAGGTGTAGCGGGCCATCGAATAGTCATTGCCGGTCTTCGGCGCGAACAGCTTGAAGTGCGTCCATTGCCCGAACATCGGACCGACGCCGGTGAGCTGGATCATCAGCCACTGGATCACCTCGTGTTTCTTGGCGGTGTCCTTGGGCAGAAACTTGCCGGTCTTCTCGGCGAGGTAGAGCAGGATCGCGCCGGATTCGATCACGGTGTAGGGCCTGCCGCCCGGCCCGTCGTGATCGACGATCGCCGGAATCTTGTTGTTGGGGTTGAGCTTGGAAAATTCGGGCTTGTATTGCTCGCCTTTCCAGACGTCGACGAAGTGCTCCTTGTACGGCAGTCCGCATTCTTCGAGCATGATGTAGATTTTCTGCACGTTCGGGCTGGTAAGCGCATAGAGATCGATCATGGCGTTTGGCCTTTGCTGTGCCGAGGGGCGGCAACGGTAGCGAGCAGCGTTTGCCGGGGCAAGACGGTTGGCCTGTAGGGCGGATTGGGCGCGCTGTAATCCGCCGACCGTGTTTCGTGGCGTGGTGGATTACGGTACGCTCATTCGCCCTAAGAGAGCCGATAGAGTGGGATCGAACTGCGTCGCACAACGGGGAGCGCTCCAATGAACGTTGCAGAGAAGAAACGACTGACCGGCCGCATCGCGGCCGAGCACATTAAGTTGATGGCGGTGCCCCGCCCGCCTGCGGGCGCGGTCGAGCGGCTGCTTGCGCTCGGCGATCCGACCGGCATCATCTCGGACACCATGGACGAGCTCGGCATTCCGCATGGCGCGATCGGCGCATCGGTACTCAAGCCCACCATCGCCGGCAAGACTATCGCCGGTCCGGCGCTCACCGTGCGCAATATCCTGCAGCGCATCGATCCGCTCGCCGGCGCGCGCGCGCACGTCAACCGGATGGCGGAATTCGAAGCGCACAACCTCGCCCAGCAAGGCGACGTGCTGGTGATCCAGGGCGTCGCCGACGTCTCGAACATGGGCGGCATCTCGGCCCAGACTGGCCAACGCCAAGGCGAGGTCGGCGCGGTCGTGCAGGGCGGCGTGCGCGACATTGCCCATTCCCGCGCGCTCGGCTATCCGATTTGGGCGAGCGACATCACGCCCGTCACCGGCAAGTGGCGGCTCGAGACCGTGGAGATCAACGGTCCGATCCAGATCGGCGAGGTGCGCGTCGCCGCGGGCGATCTCGTGGTCGCCGACGATACCGGGGTCTGCTT
Source organism: Pseudomonadota bacterium (assembly GCA_046735815.1). Lineage (GTDB taxonomy): Bacteria > Pseudomonadota > Alphaproteobacteria > Rhizobiales > Xanthobacteraceae > VAZQ01. Next base: position 36,407 of record JBKPUA010000119.1, on the reverse strand, counting down.
CATTCCGCGCGACGTGGTGCTCGAGGTGCTCGACGCCGCCGAGCAGAAGGCGAAGGCTGAGACGGTCCGCTGCAAGGCCATCGACGACGGCTTGCCAGTGCCGGACATTTCGCGCGCGACCTATGGGGAAAAGTAGGCGGGTTAGCCGAAGGCAAAAGGCGCCGACTGCGGCGACGTGGCGGATTACGCTGGCGCCAATCCGCCCCTACAAAACTACAGAATCAACAAGCAACGGAGAGGAAGCGACGTGCAGTTTGGTCGATGCGGGAGTTTCGCCGCCGCCGTTCTGGTTGGTGTCATCGGCTTGGTCAGCCAGGGCTCGGCGCAAGGGCCCGAACAGTTCTACGCCGGCAAGACGATCGACTTCGTGATCGGCTATCCGCCCGGCGGGAGCAACGATACGCTCGGGCGGCTGGTCGCGCGCCATCTCGGCCAGCATATTCCCGGCAAGCCGCTGGTGGTGCCGAAGAACATGCCCGGCGCCGGCAGCTTCCTGGCGGTCAACCAAGTTTTCAACACGCTCCCCAAGGACGGCACCGTCATCGGCATCGGCGCGCCGACCACGCCGCTCGACGAGAAGCTCGGCACGCAGGGCGTGCGCTTCAAGACCGCCGAGCTCAACTGGGTCGGCCGCCTCGATTCTCTGATCAACATGGTGTTCATGTGGAAGACGTCGCCGGTGAAGACCTTCGCGGACGCCCAGAAGATCGAATCCACGCTGTCGGGCACCGGCGTCGGCTCAACCGTGTCGATTTTTCCCACGGTCATGAACAACGTATTCGGAACCAAGTTCAAGCTGGTGATGGGATACAAGGGCTCGAACGAGGCCATGCTGGCGGTCGAGCGCGGCGAGGTCGAGGGTCACTCGACCTCGTGGACCGCACTCAAGGTCGCACACCCCGACTGGATCCGGGACAAAAGCGTCACGGTGCTCGTGCAGTTCGCGCTCAAGCACCACCCCGAGCTTCCCGATATTCCCACCGCCGTCGACCTCGCCCGCAACGACGAGGAGCGCATGATCCTGCGCGCGATCTTGAATGCGACCGAGATCGGGACCGCGTTCTTCACCACGCCCGCCGTGCCGGCCGAGCGCGTCACCGTGCTGCGACGCGCCTTCGACGCCACCATGAAGGATCCCGAATTGCTCAGCGAAGCGCAGCGGATCAATGTCGCGGTCTCGCCGCTGCCGGGCGAGGAGCTGCAGAAGCTCGTGGTGGAGGTCAGCAACCTGTCGCCCGCTTTGCTGGACAAGGTACGTGCCGCCTACACCATGCCGCGCACGAATTGACGCCACACCTGTTGTCGCCCCCGCGAAAGCGGGGGCCCATCGTGCCCAAATTGCGGCCTCTGGAATATGGATCCCCGCCCGCGCGGGGACGACAGGAGTGTGCCTTTACTCCGGCTTGAAATTCATTGCGACGCCATTGATGCAATAGCGCAGGTGGGTGGGGGGCGGTCCGTCCTCGAACACGTGGCCGAGATGGCTGCCGCAGCGGCTGCAATGCACCTCGGTGCGAACCATGCCGTAGCTGCGATCCTGCGAGGTCTCGACCGCGCCGTCGATGGGATCGTTGAAGCTCGGCCAGCCGGTGCCGCTCTCGAACTTCCTCTTGGAGACGAACAGCGGCTGCCCGCATGCCGCGCAGGAGAACGTCCCCGCGCGCTTCTCGTAGTTGAGCGCGCAACTCCCCGGCGCCTCGGTGCCGTGACCGCGCAGCACCTCGTATTGCTCGGGGCTGAGCATGCGCCGCCACTCCTCGTCGGTGTGGGTGACCTCGAATTGCTTGCTCGCCATGCATACCTCCGTATCCACCGTCAACGTTGCCCTTACCGTAGCCGCCATGTAGCGGCGACAAAACCCCACGCAAGTCACATCTGCGTTTGCGCCATGCCGTCCATGCCGCGCATGGCCCAGCCGGTCATCCGCCGCTCGACCATGGTGCAGACGAGGTACATGCCGATGCCCATGACGCTCGTCACCAAGAGCCCGGCGAAGGCGAGCGGCACCTCGAAGCGCGAGGACGCCACCAGCATGAAATTGCCGATGCCTTTGTTGGCGGCGACCGTCTCCGCCACGATGGTGCCTACGAAGGCGAAAGTGATCGCGACCTTGAGGGAGGCGAAGAAATACGGCATCGAGCGCGGCAGCCCGACCTTCTGGATCACCTGCCAGTGGCTGGCGCCAAGCGCGCGCAGCACGTCCTGAAGCTCCGGCTCGACGGTAGCGATGCCGATCGCCACGTTCACCAGGATCGGGAAGAAGGCAATCAGGAAGGCGGTGATGATCGCCGGCACGGTACCGATGCCGAACCAGATCACCAGGATCGGCACGACCGCCACTTTCGGGATCGAGTTGAAGCCGATCAGCGCAGGATAGAAGCTCTCGTAGATGAGGCTTGAGGATCCGAGCGCGACCCCGCCGACGAGCCCGATGATGACGGCGATGAAGAAGCCGATGGCCGTCGTCCACAGGGTCTGCCAGGAGTTGTCGAGGATCGGCCAGCGCCAACGCCAGCCAGCGGCGAAGATATCCGACGGCGCCGGCAGCACGAACTGCTCGACGTCGAAGACGCGGACCAACAGTTCCCAGATCACGAACATGCCGACGATGACGAGCCAGGGCAGCACGCGCCGGAGCGTCCTGCGCCGCAGCGCGGACGCCCTGCGCCGCTCCAGCTCCGGTGCCTCAGCGCTTTCGGTCATCGGGCCACATCCGGTCGATCAGCTGCCCGGGATCAGGCCGGGCGCGAGCGAGAAGCAATATTTCGCGATCTCGCCGGCGCGCGTGAACCAGACGCGATCCTTCTGCTTGTGTCCCACGCAATGCTTGATCGCCTGCCGCAGCGGGCGCAGCCGGAACGGCTGGCCGACAATGAAACCATGGAGCGACAGCGCGAACACGAGCGGCTGGCGCTCCGACTGCTCGAGCATCTCCTCGAACTGGTCGACGATCATGTCGGCGAACTCGCGGCCGGTGTGGTCGCGATGCACGAGGGTGCCGGCATCGTTCAATTCCATCGGATAGGGCACCGAGAGCAGCGGGCCGGCGCGCGTCTTCATCCAGATCGGCTGGTCGTCCACGGGCCAGTCGAGCAGATGGGTGTAGCCGGCCTCCTTGAGCAGATCGGGCGTGACATTCGACTCGAGCGCGCCGGGTCCCATCCAGCCCGTCGGCCGCACACCGACATGCTTGGCGATCACCTCCGTACATTCCGCGATGGCGCGCGCCTCGTCGGCTTCCCACATGCCGCGCAACACCTCGGCGTTGGTGCGGCCGTGCCCGAGCACGTCGTCGCCGCGCGCTTTGATCTTCTCGACGATGTCGGGATAGTGGTAGCATACGCTGCTGTTGAGCAGGATGGTCGCGGGCAGCTTCAGCTCGTCGAGAATTTCGAACAGGCGCCAATTGCCGATGCGGTTGCCGTAGTCGCGCCAGGCGAAGTTGCGCGAGGTCTGCTGCCCGCTGCGGTTGCTCGGGTCCATGCCGATGCCCGTGCCGAACGCGAAATGCTCAATGTTGAGAGCGACATAGAACGCGAGCCGCTTGCCGCCGGGCCAGCTGTAATCGTTCCGTTTGACAATCGGCGAATAGTCGTAGCGGGGGTGGCCGGGAAGTTTCAGCATCGGTCGTCTCCAGTGTCGTTCGAGCGTATCGCGATGAATCGGGCGGGCGGGTTGAGAGAGCCGCGTAAGGTGGCACGAGACTTGCCACGCTGAGGTGCCAAGCTCAACAGGCGGACGCATGCGAGCTGAGCATGTTGACCGCTGCGATGAAGGGAGACGAGCAATGACGCGCTCTCATGCAGGGACGTTCTTCGGCAAGCTGGCGCTGCTGCTTTTGTGGTCGTTGGCTGCCGTCGCTCTCTCGCCCACGGTGGCCGCAGCGGAAACCAAGAACGTCAAGATCATGCTGGATTGGATCATCCAGGGCACGCACGCGCCCTACTTCGTGGCACAGGACAAGGGCTATTTCAAAGCCGCGGGCGTGACGGTCGATGCCATCGATGCCGGCCGCGGCGCGACCAACGTCGCTGTCGCCGTGGCGGGTGGCGCCTATCATTTCGGCTGGGTCGACCTGCCCTCGATGATCCGCTTCAACGCGCAGAACCCCGCCTCGCCGCTGATCGCGGTCTACGTGAGTTTCGACGAGACGCCGCTCGCCGTGATCACGCGCAAGGCCGCCGGCATCCGCAAACCGGCCGATCTCGACGGGAAGAAGATCGCGGGCGGCCCGGGTACCGCGGTGCACGACACCATCTCGATCCTCTTGAAAGCGGCCAAGGCCGAGAGCGTCAAGGTCAACTGGGTGGCGGTGCAGCCGCAGCTGTTCGGCCCGATGCTCAAGCGCGGCGAGGTCGACGGCACCGGCGGCTTCACCAATTCGAACATCCCCGCCGCGCTCGAGCTCGGCTTCACCCTCGATGATCTCTACGTGATCAAATATTCCGATTTCGGCGCCGACATGTATGGCCTGGCGCTGACCACGACCAAGAAATTCGCCACCGAGAATCCGGAGACGGTGCGCGCCGTGGTCAAGGCGCTCAATCAGGGAACGAAGGACACAATCGCCGCACCGCAGCAGGCACTGGACGTGCTCAAGGCGCGCGACCCGATGATGAAGCCCGACATCGAGAAGGTGCGCCTCGACATCGCGCTCGGCCTCACAAACACGACGCACGTGGCCAAGAACGGGCTGAGCACCGTGACGCCGGAAAAGCTCAAGCGCACCATCGACGCGATCGTCGCGGCCTACGACTTGCCGAGCACGCCGGACCCGGCCAACGTCTATACCGCGGAATTCCTGCCTCCGCTCGCGGAGCGGATGCCGCCGAAGGTCGGGAACTAGCGCGCCGCGGCTGCGACGGCGTCGTTTTCGCCCACGCCGAGCTCGGCAAAAATTTCGTCGTTGTGCTGGCCGAGCGCGGGCGGCGCTCGGTCGATGCGCGGTCCGCCGTGGGCGAAGGTGAAGGCGGCGAGCGGCACGCCGAAGCCACCCTCGACGCCGGCGGCGCCGTCGTGGCGATGAACGATGCCGCGGGTCGCGAGCTGCGGGTCGGCGAGCGCCTCGCCCATGGTGCGCACGCGCGCCGCCGGCACGTGGCGCGCCTGCAGGAACTTCTCCCATTCGTCGGCTGTGCGCGTGAGCATGATCTCCGACAGGACGGCGATCTCGCGGTCGTGATCCGCGTCGCGCTCGTCGTTGCTGCGCTTGACCATGTCGGGACGGCCGAGCGCCAACCATAGGCGGCGCTGCTGGCGCAGGTTGCTGGCGCCCAGCATGACCAGCCCGTCCTTGGTCTCGAACGCGCCATTGGTAGCGTGCGGATGGCGATTGCCGTGCGGCTTAGGATGCGCCCCGTTGCGCAGATAGCCGGTGAGATGCGAGCTCATCAGGATCATCGCCACGTCGAGCATCGCCATGTCGATGCGCTGGCCGCGCCCGGTGCGCTCGCGCTGGAACAGCGCCGAGGCCAAGGCGAAGGCGCCGGTCATGCCGGTGGCGTAATCGACCGCCGGTGCGCCGAACTTCACGGGATGCACGTCCTTCGTGCCCGTCATTGCCATCAGGCCGGAGGTGGCCTGGATGACGTGATCATAGGCGGTTTGCCGCCCGCGCGGCCCCGTCTGGCCGAAGGCCGAGAACGAGGCGTAGATCAGCCGCGGGTTGATCTTGGCGAGCGCCTCGTAGCCCAAGCCGAGCGCCTCGAATGCGCCCGGACGGTAGTTCTCGACGAACACGTCGGCAGTGGCGACGAGTTTCTTCAGGATTTCGCGATCGCGCTCGGTCTTGAGGTCCAGCGCGATCGAGCGTTTGTTGGAGGCTTGGGTGAGAAAGGCGGTGCCCATGTTGCGGCGGTTTAGCGCCTTGTCGGTGCCGGAGCTGCGGCTCTGGTCGGGCTCGTCGGGATGCTCGACCTTGATCACGTCGGCGCCCAGCACCGCCAATTGGTAGGCCGCGAACGGCCCCGCCAGCACATGGGTGACGTCGATCACCCGGATGCCTTCGAACGGTCGCGTCATCGCCGCCTCCCCCTTCAGGTGGCGTTGCGGTCGAGCAGCTCGATCGACACCCCCTCGGGGGCGCGCAGGAAAGCGACCCGCACGCCCGGCCGGACAGTGGTGGGCTCGCGGGTGAACTCGGCGCCCTTGGCCTTGAGCTCGGCGACGACGGCATCGATGCCGCTCACCAACAGGCCGAAGTGATCGAGGCCCTGATAGGGGGTGGTGGGCGGCGGATTGACGCCATCCCCGGGCGCGACCGGGGCAATGAAGATATTCACCCCGCCGAGCTTGAGATCGATGCGCGGCTTGCCCTGTTGCATGGTGCGAATGACCTCGGCGCCGAACATGCGCTCGTAATAGCGCGCGGTCGCCTCTGGGTCCGAGCTGCGCAGATGGATGTGGTCATAGGTGAATTTGGCCATGGGCGTTTCTCCGTGCCGCTACTAGCGGGGCGGCCCATCATGCAAAAGAACTAGCGAATTGCCAGCGGATTCCAGAAGGAAGTCCGCCTCCGGGTAGCATGTCAGACCCGCGTGGGAGCGCCCAGAGCGTGCTTGCCGCGAACATCGTCGGTGGCGCCGACACTAGCGAGGAGCCCGAGCTCGTGCACGTAGTCGCGCGAGGCTGCTCGCACGATGTTGACGTGCGTGCGCATGACCTCGCTCGCCGTTTCGGCGTCGCCCTGCAGAATGGCGCTCACAATGGCGTCGTGCTCGGCGTGCGATTTGGCGAAGCTGCAGTGAATGGTGGGTCGGATGCGAGACGCACGCGACAGAATCGCGGCGCACAGCACGGGATGAACTCGCCGCCTCGTCAATTGTCGAGAAAGCTTCTGAGACTCCTCGAGCGGCTCGGATGCTTGAGCTTGCGCAGCGCCTTGGCCTCGATCTGGCGGATGCGCTCGCGCGTCACCGAGAACTGCTGGCCGACCTCCTCGAGCGTGTGGTCGGTGTTCATGCCGATGCCGAAGCGCATGCGCAGAACGCGCTCTTCCCGTGCGGAGAGCGATGCGAGCGCGCGGGTGGTAGCTTCGCGCAGGTTCGACTGGATGGCGGCGTCGATCGGCAGCACCGCGTCCTTATCCTCGATGAGATCACCGAGATGGGTGTCCTCTTCCTCGCCGACCGGCGTCTCCAACGACAGCGGCTCCTTGGCGATCTTGAGCACCTTGCGCACCTTCTCGAGCGGCATGCCGACTTTGCCGGCGAGCTCCTCGGGCGTGGGCTCGCGCCCGATCTCGCCGAGCATCTGCCGGGAGGTTCGCAAGACCTTGCTGATGGCGTCGATCATGTGCACGGGAATGCGAATCGTGCGTGCCTGATCGGCAGTCCCACGGCTGATCGCCTGGCGGATCCACCAGGTGGCATAGGTGGAGAATTTGTAGCCGCGACGGTACTCGAATTTGTCGACCGCCTTCATCAGCCCGATATTGCCTTCCTGGATCAGGTCGAGGAACTGCAGGCCGCGGTTGGTGTACTTCTTGGCGATCGAGATGACCAGGCGCAGGTTCGCCTCCACCATCTCCTTCTTGGCCTGGCGCGCCTCGCGCTCGCCCTTCTGCACCATCTGCACGATCCGGCGGAACTCGTCGATCTCGAGCCCGGTCTCGCCGGCCAGCGTCTGGATCTCCCGGCGCAGCTCCTTGACCCTGTCCTTGTCTTTGGCGACGAAACTCTTCCAGCCTCTGGTTGAAAGTTTAGACACCCGGTTGAGCCAGTATGGGTCGAGCTCCGAGCCCCGGTAGTCCTTGAGGAACTCCTCGCGTGCGACGCCATGATTCTCAGCGAGCCGCATCAGCCGGCCCTCGTGCCCGGCGAGGCGTTTGCCGATATCGTAGAGCTGCTCGACCAGCGCGTCGATGCGCCGCTGATTGAGGCGCAGCGACTTCACCTCGGCGACGATGTCGTGCTTGAGCCGCTTGTAGCGCCGCTCCTGCGCGGGCGAGAGCGAATCATTGCGCAGCTGGTTCTGAATATCCTGCTCCTGCAGGCGGCGCAGACGCTTGTAGGCATCGGCGATGTTGTCGAAGGTGGCGACCACTTTGGGCTTGAGCTCGGCCTCGATGGCGGCGAGCGAAAGCGAGTTCTCCAGATCGTCGTCGTCGAAATCGTCTTCGCTGGGCGCTTGCGGTCCCTCGCTTTGCTCGCCTGGAGTCCCTTCGTCGTTGTCGCGCTCGCGCGCCGGCTTGAGCAGAGCGGCGGGCGCGGCCGGCGGTGCCGGCGTCTCCAGCGGGAGGGTACCGGCCGCCGAGGCGGGTACGGATGCGCCCCACACGCCGCCGGCACCGACGACCGGCGTCGGCGCGGCGTTGGCATCAGGCCCGGCGTGGGTGGCTTCGAGGTCGATGATGTCGCGCAGGAGGACGTTGCCCTCGTTGAGCTCGTCGCGCCAGATGATGATCGCCTGGAAGGTGAGCGGGCTCTCGCATAGGCCGGCGATCATCGCCTCGCGGCCGGCCTCGATGCGCTTGGCAATCGCCACCTCGCCTTCCCGCGACAAAAGCTCCACCGAGCCCATCTCGCGCAAATACATCCGCACGGGATCGTCGGTGCGCTCGATCGGCTCGCTGGCAGACGGCTTGGCCGGAAGCTTCGGCTGGACCTCGACCAGGTCGCCACCCTCGCCTTCGCTCTCCTCCTCCTCATCGGCCTCGTCGAGCACGTCTGCCTCCTCACTCGCCTCATCACTCTTGACGAAGGTTATTCCCATCGTGCTGAACATCGCGAGAAGGTCTTCGAGCTGCTCGGAACCAAGCTCCTGCGACAGCGCGGTGATCTGCTCATAGGTGACGTAGCCGCGCTTCTTGGCGCTGCGGATCAGTTTCTTTATGCCGGCGTTTGACAGGTCGAACAGGGGGCTGTCCGCACGGGTCTCTTTGCCCTCCCGTTCCGAACTCTCGTGCTGCGGCGGCGTCGTCTCCGCTTTGTTTGCCATGAACCTCCACAAGGGGCAGGCGCCCCGCATCGAGAGCGACGGTCCCGCCCATCCAAGACTGCTCCGCCGCAACTCCCCGCTTTCCGGCGGAGCATCGAGATCACGTCTAGTGTCCCGATTCCGAAGTTCGCATACCCTCGCGGCAACCGCTGATGCGACAGAGGGACACCAGCACCTCTACGATTCTAGTGCCCCTTTTGAACTCGAAGTTAGCGACCGCTCTTGCAGCACAATGCGTGCGAACGTCGGGTTCGGGGGCACTATTGGTGATCTTTTTCCAAAACCGGTATCCACTTTTCGGGATCATGCTCTAGATCGGCGCTCGGATTTCCGGCAGCAGCCCTCGCCGAGCGAGCTCCCGCTTCAACTCCTCAATCGCGCTGGTGATCGCTTCCATTGAGTTCGCCTTTTCCATTCGGCGAAGGAGAACGCGTACAGCCGGATCCTTGTCTCTGATCGCCCACCGCCGAACAAACACCTGGGCGTCGAAAAACGAGCTGATCCGAACCGGCGAAGCCAAGTTGGGCAAGTTCGCGTCAAACACCCCTGCGAACCGAGCATCGCTCATCTCGTATCCTTCCGATCGTTTCTCGCGCCGATGGTGCCGCGAGCGGCCGCAGTATCGAGTCCCGGACGAAACGCACACACCCATGCCGAGACGAGATCACGCCATGATCGACGGCTGTTCGATCGCAACTTCTTCCCGGCCTCTTTGCTCGCGATCATTAACCAGCCTCCCGGGATGAACTTGCAACACGGCGAAGCGGCAAGTGAGCGGGTCGCAGGCAGCGCCGCGTATTGCTCCGAAACCCGACCGGCCGAAAGCCGCCGTCGCACCTTCAGAAATCGCCGCTGACGAGATCGTAAGAGCCGCGCCGGCCACGCGCATAGACTTTGGCCGCGGTTGCATAGATCAAGTCGCGGTGTGCATCGAACGCACCGAGCAGCCCGGCCTCGTCGAAACGCATGCTGGGATGAACCTGCTTCAACGCGTCTTCGGTCACGAAAAACGCCGCTTCCATGGCGCTATCATGTCCCCAGAAGCGCACGGCGCGCCGTGTCGCATCATAATAGCGGATTGGATTCGGAAAGCTCAGTGCCATCGCCCGCGCGCTCCTTCGAAGCCGCCATGTTGCTTGCATACTATCAACTTGCAATCAGCGAGGATGGTGGCACTCGACTCGGTCTGGACGCCTCGGCAGGGCAAGCACGTTCGGTCGCGCCGGCGGAACCGGAGGCAGGCCGTCGAGCCAGTCTTGGTGATCGGCACGCCCGAGCAACGAGCGCTGCATGCGCAGCAGAAGCGCTCGATCGGCCGCTGTTCTGGCGTTCGCCGCGAACCGTTCGCACGCGGCCGCGTCGCGACGATATTTCAAAGCAATGGATGAATCAGGCGGCCTGGACATGGCGCGCTCCTTGTCACTGCAGGCGGGAGCGCTACTGTCTCTCGGTCATCGGCGCCCAGGTTCGTCTCGAGCCACGCATCGCATGCCGATGATCGCGCTACTATACACGTCTTGAAGCTTCGAACCTAGGACAATTCTCCCGACAGTCAGGTTCCACTCTTCGCCGCGGGACTTGGGCCCGCGACCGTTGCGATCTTGGTGGCGGTATGCATGTGGCCATCCCAGCGCTTGGCGAAGGGTGCGGGAATATCGAATTGATCGAGCACGCGTGCCACGATGTGGTTGACGATGTCGTCGACCGTCTGCGGATGGTTGTAGAAGGCGGGCATCGGCGGCACGATCGAGACTCCCATGCGCGCGAGCTTGAGCATGTTCTCGAGGTGCACCTCCGACAGCGGGGTCTCGCGCACCACCAGCACCAGCTTGCGCCGCTCCTTGAGCACGACGTCGGCGGCGCGGTGAACGAGGTGCTCGCCGTAGCCGTTGGCGATACCAGCGAGCGTGCGCACCGAGCACGGGATCACCACCATGCCTTCGGTCTTGAACGAGCCGGACGAGAGCGACGCCCCCATGTCGCCCTGGCTGTGCACGACGCTGGCGAGGCCGCGCACCTGCTCAACGGTGTAGCGGGTCTCATGCTCGAGGGTGCGCTGCGCCCACTTGCTGATGATGAGATGGCTCTCGATGTCGGTACCCTTGAGCGCCTCGAGCATCCGCACGCCGAAGATGGCGCCGGTCGAGCCGGTCATGCCGATGATGAGACGCCGCATTCCGTTCCTCCGCCACGGCCCGCCATCGGCCGCTTTACGTCAACAGCAAGGGCACGAAATCCGTTCAGTTGCAAGCACATCCCCGCCTGTGGCGGTCCCGTTGTGCCTCAATCGAACACGCCCTGACGGCGATAGGACTCGTACTCCGCGGCGCTCAGGCCGATGAGATCGCGGAACACGAAATCGTTGTCGGCGCCGACGCAGGGCGCCGGGGCAACGATATCGCCGGGCGCATCCGCAAGATCGAAGCCGGGGAAGCAATAAGCGTGGTCGCCCATCTCCGGATGGCGCCGCACCCGGAATTGGCGGCGGGCGGCAAGCTGCGGGTCCGCGAACAGGCCCGCCATGGTCACGACCGGATAGGCGGCAACGTCCGCCGCTTGCAGGGCTTCGGCCACGGCCTCGGCGTTATGCTGCTCGGTCCATGCCGTGATGGCGGCGTCGAGCGCCTCGACGTTCGCCCGCCGCGCCGCCGCCGAGGCGAAACGGGGATCGGTCGCAAGCGTCGCCTCGCCCATCGCCGTCGCCAGTGCTGCGAAATCCGCATCCGACCAGCACGAGAGCGCGATCCACTCGCCGTCCGCGCAGCGATAGGCGCCGTGCGGCACCGCGACTGGATCGTCGTTGCCGGAGCGCTCGGCGCAGCGGCCACGGGCGAAATAATCCTGCAGCGCCGCACCCATGAAGGTCAGGCCGCACTCGTATTGGGCCAGATCGATCAGCGCGCCCTTGCCGCTCCGGCGGCTGCGGATCACGGCGGCGAGCGCGGCCGAGGCGCCGAGCGAGGAGGCGATGTAGTCGATATAGGGGCCGTAGAGCAGCATGGGTGGGCCATCCGGCACGCCGGTCAGGCCGCACATGCCGGCGAGCGCGGTGAGCTGCGAGCCAAATCCCGGCTGGTCGGCGCGCGGCCCGGTCTGCCCCATATTGCAGGTCGACAGCATCACCAGGCGCGGGTTGAGCTCGGCGAGCGTGGCGTAGCCCAGGCCCAAACGCTCCATGATGCCCTGGCGCATGTTCTCGATGACGAGATCGCACCATTGCGCCATGCGGCGCACGAGCGCTACGCCCGCGGGCTTCTTGAGATCGACCGTGACGCTGTATTTCGAATCGTTGAAGAAGGCGAAGCAGCCGCTGCGGTTGTAGCCGGGACGATCGTCCTTGAACGGTGGATATTGAATGCGGAAGCCGTCGGGACGCTGTTTCGATTCGACATGGATGGTGTGGGCGCCGAAATTGCCCAGCATCTTGCCGATATGCGGCCCGGCGGCATAGCCGCCGAACTCCAGCACCTTGAGGCCGGCGAGCGCCTGGGCGACCGCGGTCACGGCTGGCCCCCTGCCCGCTCCCTGCGCGTGGAAGCGAACGCGGTGGCGGCAGTCACGGTCGGCGCGCGCTCGGATGTGGGGACGACGCGCGCGACCGCAATGTTCGACGCGGCAACGGAGGAAGGCTCGCGCGGGAACGGCGCCGCGGGGGCGTGGCGCAACGGCGGGCGCTCGCCGTCGATCACCGCGAAGCTGCCGGAGAAGCGCTCGGCGCTGCCGGGCGCGGTCTGGAAGAAACCGCGCGCTTCGAGCTGCGGATCAGTCGCGATATCGGCGACGGTGGCGACCGGATAGCCGAGCATTTCGCGGCGGTGCGCCTCAATCAGGAACTCGCGCTTGGTGAGGCGGGCGAAGAACGCCATCACCGGCGCCTCGATGGCGTCGACCTCGGCCTGACTGGTCTTGGTGGCGTCCCAGGTCTTCCAGTCGATGGCGGCGAGCGCGCCAAGGTCGGCGCCCGCCTCGCGCATCCAGGCGACCAGTTGCTCGTTGGTGCGTCGCCCCGCGGCGCCGCCGTAGAAGATGAAATTGATGTAGCCGTCGCGGCACGACCAGAACACGCGATAGCGCGCGCCCGTGATCGAGCGGCCCGTAATGAAGGCGCCGGCGCGCGTGGGCTCGATGCCGACGAGATCGACGAAGGCCGGCGCGTGCGACAGCGCAGCCACCACCGAGGCCTGAGCGGAGACATCGACGAGATCGCCGCGGCCGCTCGCTTCGCGCTTGAACAGCGCCATGAGCGCGCCGATGGCAGCCTGCGCGCCGGCCCAACTGTAGGACTGCGGCTCGCTCACGCGCACGGGCATGCCATCGGGCTCGCCCGCGAGCGCCATAGCGCCGCCAGCTGCCATCAACTCGATGTCGCTCGCCTTCCAGCCGCTGCGCGGCCCGGCGCCGCCGAACGGCCGGATGGCGACGACGACGAGGCGCGGGTGTTTTGCCCGCAGCACCTGCGGATCGAGACCATCAACGAACGGCGGGGCCTGCGGCGTGAGCAGGCAGATGTCGGCGCTCGCGAGCAATTGCGCGACGCGGGCGCGGTCGGCGCCGCTGTCCGGATCGAGCTCGAGCACGCGCTTGTTGACGTTGAAGGCGCGCCATGCGGGAGAGCCGCGGTCGCTGCCGGGCCGCTCGAGCTTGACCACATCGGCGCCCAGATCGGCGAGGATGCGACCGGCGAGCCAGCCCAGCCGCTCGGTCGCGTCGATGACTAAGGTGTCCGAAAGAAGCATCGCAGCCGTTTTTGGTACTGGCGCCGCTAACCCCTGTGTGTCGTCCCCGCGAACGCGGGGACCCATCGTGCCGCGCACTGCAGTCTCTGGAATATGGGTCCCCGCTTGCGCGGGGACGACAAAACACAGAGTCTCACCTTCCGCTGCGCGACAGCGAATGCACCCAGCCGACCATGCGCGAGCGCGCGTTCTCGATGTCCTTCTTGCTGAAGAAATCCTCCGGCTTGACCCGGTCGACGGGGTAGACCGGGCGCAGGAAGTCACTCTCGTAGCCGAACGGCACCGTAGCATCGATGCCCATGCCGCCTTCGAACTGGGTGTTGGAGGCGGTCCACTGCTTGTCGCCCGCGGTCATGCGCTCGGCCGGCATGAAGGTCTGACCGCGCCCGCCCGGGATCGGATTGATGATGTCCATCTTAGGGTTCACGCGCGTGGTGAGACACCACATGACGTCGTCCATGGAATAGGGATCGACGTCCTCGCTCACCGCGATGGCGACCCGCATGCCCTGGGAGCAGGACAACGCCGCGGCCATGAAGTTGCGCTGCCAGCCCTCGTCGAGCTGGTGGCGCTTTTTGACCTGGATGATGCAGCCGCCCCAGTCGGTCATGCAGTAGGGAATCACCACGTTCTGCACGATGCCGGGCTGCAGCCGGTTGCAGAGCTCGTAGATTGCCGCCTCGCGCACCGTGGTGTCGATGTTGTGGTCGTCGAGCATGTGGACGCCAAGCGCGTAGATGATCGGCTTGGTCTTGGGGTCGCGCATAGTGACGGCGGTGACATGGAAGGTCGGCGCCTTGTAGGCCTTGCCCATGTAGCCCGCCCATTCCGGATGAAAGTGGAAGCGGCCCTGGACGCCGGCGTCCTCCGACTCTTTGGTCTCGAAGCGCCGGTCGCGCGGATTGACGTAGCCTTCGAGCACCAATTCCGCGTCCGCCAGCGCCATGGCGTTCACCGTGCGCGCCTTCACCAGGCGGACCGGCGTTCCCTGCACCGCGCCGGCGATGCCGATTTCGTCGCAGCCCATCGGCAGCACGGCGTAGTCGAAGCCGGCGCCCGCGAGCAAGGTGCAGGCCGGCGGCACGCCGAAGCACATTGTGATCGGCACCGGCTCGTTCGACTTGTAGTACTTGTTGACCACCTGCCACATGTGCGAGCCGGGCGAGATCTGGAAGGTGCCGACATTGCCCCAGCGGAAGTTCATGCGGTTGTAGCCGAGGTCGGAGCCGCCATCGAATTCCGGGCCGGTGACGCAGCGGATGGCCGAGCCCACCGTGAGCTCGGGCTCGTAGGTGGTGTGCCGGATCGGCACGACGTATTCGTTCACGTCCTTCGGCGCCTTGATCACGTGCTCCTGGCAGGGCGCCTCGTCCTGCGGGATCTCGACCGGCTTGAGCGGATGGCTGAGCGCATAGGCGAGCTTCTTCACCCGCTCCGCGTCATCCTTCCAGCCGAACATCTTGTTGATGACCTTCATGTCGCCGAACAGATTGGTCACCACGCGGTGGTTGGGCTTGCCCTTGACGTTGTCGAACAGCACCGGGCAGCCGCCATCCATGTGCTTCTGCAGGCCGGTGACCTCGAGGTCGGGATCGACCGGCTTCTCGGTCTCGATCAGGTCGCCCTGCTCGCGCAGCCAGTCGAGGGCGGTGCGCAGATCGCCGGCATGATATTCATTGCTGCCCGCGGGCCGTTCCTTGCGCAATGCTTTCTGCATCGGTGAAGCTCCATCATCTCGGCGGGGCGAGCGCTTCGCCCGCCGCTTCTGTTGAGACTAGCTGAAATCGGTCCGGGCCGCCGCGGCCGTTCGTTTGGGGTGCCTGGGTTCCATTACATAGATTTCTAAGTATTATGGTCGCGAGCGAAATCTTGTCAACGCCGGCCAGCGTTGCGCTCCGGAAAGGGGATCTGCGTGACAGTGCGCCGCAGCAAGCGCCGAACGACCGCTAACGTCGAGTTTCCGCTCGCGCAAAGCTCGGGCTTCCTCGTGCGCGACGCCAATCGGGCGTTCCAGCGGCTGCTCGAGAAGCGCATCGCGCCTTACGGCATCGCCCGCGGCCAGTGGTACTTCCTGCGCGTGCTATGGAGCGAGGACGGCTTGTCGCAGCGCGAGCTCTCGGCGCGCGTCGGCACCATGGAGCCGACTACGGTGATCGCATTGCGCAGCATGGAAAAGTCCGGCCTGATCCGCCGCGTGCGCAGCGACGAGGACAAGCGGCGCGCGCAAGTGTGGCTGAAGCCCAAAGCGAAGCGCCTGCGCGCCGAGCTGCTAGCGCTCGCGCGCGGCATCACCGATGCGGCGGAGCATGGCATTGCCCGCGACGAGCTCGCAACCTTCCACCGCGTCATTGCGCGCATGACGGGGAATCTTGACCGGATCAAGCGGTAATCCGGTGCATCGGCCGGCGTCGCGCGGTCACGGCTTGCGAGTCTGCGCGTTCCAATAGCGCTCGAGATTGGCGATCAGTGCCGGGCTGAAGTGGCAATAGGCCTGCTCGCGCGCATAGACCGCGAAATAGGCGCGGAACATGTCGAGCGGCTCTTGCGTCACGCGGAACGCCCGCCGGTTTCCGGCCGCGCTCACCACGCCGGAATTGGTCAACCCTTTGACGACGCGTTCGATCGCATCGTCCATCGCGCCCGGCTCGACGAGCTCGTCGCAGATCATGCTGCCTTCGGGACTGTCGCATTCGAGCCGCCGCTCGTACTGGATCGCCTGGCGCGCGATGCGGTCGCCGACGAAGCGCGGCAGGCGCATGTTGGCGGCGCCGGGAATGATGCCCTCTTTACGTGCTGGCAAAGTCAAGAACGCGCTGCGCTCGGCGAGCACGTAGTCCATCACCAGCAGCAGCTGGCAATGGCCGCCGATGGCGAAGGCCTCGACCGCCGCGATCCACGGCTTCTCGATGGTGCGGCCGCCGAACTCGTCGGGCGGCGGATCGTCTGCAAGAGCAAGCCCGCGATAGATCTTGTTGACGTAGCCGAGATCGCGCTGGAGGTACCAGACGAACGGGATGCGGCCGTGATAGAGGTGAGTGAGATTGATGCCGGCGCCGAACACCCGCCGCCCGCGATATTTGGGATGCTCGACCACGGCGCCGCGCATGACCGCGATCTCGCTGGCGCGGTCGAGCAGCGCGAGATCGACGCAAATCTCCGCGCCGTCGAGCGAGGTCTGGTCCTCCGCATTGAGAAAGCGCGGATTGTTCTGCGTCACCACCGCGGCTTTGCCGGAACGATGGACCGACGCGCCGTCGAGCGTCACCACGCCGTCGCGCTCGAGCTGCGGCAGCAAGGCTTGCGCCTCGGGCCGCGGCAGCAGCATGGCATGGCAGAGATGATTCCCCGAGCGCGCGCTGCCGAGCACCGCGCCCAGGAACAGGCCCTGATCGATCTCGAGTCCGCTCTTGTCGCGCTGGATCGTGCCGTCCTCGGCGGCGATTTCCTGCGCGATCGGGAGGAGCCCCGGCGCCACGCCCGCGGCGCGGATGACCAGATCCTCGACCCGCACGAAGCGCGAGCGCCGCACGGTGAGCGCGTCGTAGACGGCATCGACGTGGCGATGCAGGAAACGCACGCGCGCTTCGCGCGCGCGCTCGGCAATGAGATCGGCCGCGGCGTGCTCGCGCTCGCTGCGCCGCGGCTTCGCCGGTAGCCGTCCAATGAGCCGCGTCGACCTCTGCCAATAGCCCGAGAATTTCCGGCGATCGGCGGGAAAGTCGGTGGTCTCGCCGGGCTCCGCCTGCAGCCACTCGCGGATATCGCTGCCGGGAAGCCCCGCGGTCGCGAGGCGTTCCACCACGGCGGCATCGGCGGCGCGGGCGGCGGTCATCGCGGTACTCCAACTGGATTCGTAGCCCGTATGAGCGAAGCGAAATGCGGGATGGTTCTCCCCCGAGGTACGATTCGGATTTCGCTTCGCTCCATCCGGGCTATGGGTGCTACGACCGCCGCTGCTACGCGGCCATGCCGAAATATTTCGTCAAGCTGGCGCGCACGCGCGCGAGCGGCGGCACCGAAAGGTCCGGCAGGACGAACTTCTCGCCGGTGAGCTTCTCGTACACGTCGACATAGGTGGCCGCGGCCTGCAAGACCACCTCCTGCGGGATCTCGGGTATCGCCTCGCGGTAGGGATCGCAGCGCTCCGCCACCCAGCGGCGGATGAAATCCTTGTCCAGTGTCTGCGGTGGCTCGCCGGCGGCAAAGCGCGCGGGATAGCTCGCGGCCAGCCAGTAGCGGCTGCTGTCGGGGGTGTGCACCTCGTCAGCGAGCACGATCGCGCCGCGCTCGTCGAAGCCGAACTCGTATTTGGTGTCGACCAGGATCAGCCCCTGCCGCGCCGCGCGCTCCCGCCCGCGCGCGAACAGCGCGAGCGCCTTCTGCGACACGTCCTGCCACTGACGCTCAGTCAGCAGCTTTTTGGCCACGATCTCTTGCGCGCTGAGCGGCGCATCATGGTCGCCCTGCTCCGCTTTGGTCGTGGGCGTGATGATGGTCTGCGGCAGCTTCTCGTTGTCGCGCAGCCCGCCCTTGAAACGATGGCCGTACATCTCGCGTTCGCCGCGCTTGTACATCTGCAGGATCGAGGTGGAGGTGGTGCCGGCGAGATAATCGCGCACGACGATCTCGACCGGCATCATGGCGAGGCGCTTGCACACCAGCACATTCGGGTCGGGATATTCGATGACGTGATTGGGGCAGAGGTCTCGCGTCCCCTCGAACCAGAAACGGGCGGTCTGGGTAAGCACCTGTCCCTTGAGCGGGATCACCGCGAGGTTGCGGTCGAAGGCGCTGATGCGATCGGTGGCGATGAGGATGCGCGTGCCGTTCGGGAGGTCGTAGTTCTCCCGCACCTTGCCGCGGTAATAGCCGGGAAGCTCCGGAACCACGGCGTCCGGAAGTGTGTGGTGAGCGTAAGGCGCGAGCGCAGAGGCGTCGATCATGGCGAGCTTAACACGCGTTCGAGATCGGGAACGGTAGACTCTAGTGGCATGGCCTGCTCACCTCAATGCTTACTCCGGACCAATCCCCAGCGCGGTTCGCGAGAATCGAGGGTTCCAAAGGGTCACCAGTCTCTGATCAATCCGGTCGTCGCCGCTTGCGCCTAGGCCAACAAGCGATTTCAATCCCGAAGGCTTTCCGGTTATATCGCCGCGAGGAAGGAACCATGAAGCCGAGCCTTCGCCCCGGCGTCACCCGGGTCAACCGCATCGAAATCGACCGCGAGCGCACCATCGGCTTCATGGGCGAGGAGGCGCGCACCTACGGTACCCCCTCCATGATCCGCGACGTCGAGCAGACGTGCCGCGAAGTCATTCTCGAGCATGCCGATCCGGGCGAGGACTCGGTCGGCATGGAGGTCGCGATCAAGCATCTGGCACCGACGCTGCTCGGCATGACCGTCGAGATCGCGGTGCGCGTTACCGCCGTGGACGGTCGCAAGATTTCGTTTGAAGCTGAGGTCAAGGACCAGCTCGACAAGGTCGGCGCCGGCACTCATACCCGTTTCGTGGTCGACAAGAGCAAGACGTCCGAGCGGGTCAAGGCGAAGGCGGCGCGATTTGCCGCACTGTCAGGGGAAGCCCATGGCACGCGCCGTTCCCCGGAATGAGAGCTTCATGTTCGATCGCGCGGCCGAGACCATGGCGCGCGACGAGCTTGCGGCGCTGCAGCTCGCGCGCCTGCGGGCGATGGTCGCCCGCGCCTACGCCAAGGTCCCGCATGTCCGCAAGAAGCTCGATGCTGCGGGGGTGCGGCCGGAACAAATCAAGACGCTCGCCGACGTCGCGCGCCTGCCGTTCATGGTCAAAGCCGACCTGCGCGACAATTTCCCCTTCGGCCTGTTCGCGGTGCCGCGCGAGGATCTGCTGCGGCTGCACGCCTCGTCGGGCACGACCGGCAAGCCGACCGTGGTCGGCTACACCCGCGCCGATCTCGATCTGTGGTCGAACCTGATGGCGCGCTCGATCGCCTGCATGGGCGGGCGCCCGGGCGATATCTTCCACAATGCCTATGGCTACGGCCTGTTCACCGGCGGGCTCGGATTCCACTACGGCGCCGAGAGACTCGGCCTGACCACCGTGCCGGTCTCGGGCGGCGCCACCGAGCGGCAGGTGATGCTGATGAAGGATTTCGGCGCCAATGTCCTGGGCGCGACGCCGTCCTATGCGCTCAACATCGCCGAAGTGGCGGAGGGCATGGGCATCGATCTGCACGCGCTGCCGCTGCGCAGCGGCTGCTTCGGGGCCGAGCCCTGGAGCGAGGCCATGCGCCGCGACCTCGAGGCGAAATTCGGCATCAAGGCCATGGACACCTATGGCCTCTCCGAGATCATCGGCCCGGGCGTCGGCAGCGAATGCTACGAGGCGCAGCACGGGCTGCACATCTGGGAGGATCATTTCCTCTGCGAGGTGATCGATCCGGAGACCACCGAGCCCCTGCCCTTGGGTGAGAGCGGCGAGCTTGTCCTTACCACCCTCACCAAGGAGGCGCTGCCGATGTTGCGCTATCGCACGCGCGACATCACGCGGCTGATCGATGAGCCCTGCGCCTGCGGGCGCACCCACCGACGCATGCTGCGCGTGACCGGGCGCAGCGACGACATGCTGATCATCCGCGGCGTCAACGTCTATCCGTCGCAGGTCGAAGCCTTCCTGGTGGGCTTTCCCGGACTCGCGCCGCACTATCAGCTCGTACTCACGCGCGAAGGGGCAATGGATGCGATTACGATCGAGGTGGAGCTTTTGCCCCCTGCCCCGCGGGACGAGCTGTTCGTCGCCAAGATGGCAGCCGACCTGCGCACCCACATCAAGTCCATGGTCGGCGTCACCTGCGAGGTCGTGCTCAAGGCACCCGGGGAGGTACCGCGTTCGCAGGGCAAGGCGGTGCGGGTGAAGGATCTGCGGCAGATAAACAAGCCATGAGCCGAAGAATGTCCGAGGAACAGTTGATCCTCGTCGACGAGCGCAATCGCGCCATCGGCTTCGGCGGCAAGACCGCCGTCCATCGCGCCGGCCTTCTGCACCGCGCGTTTTCGATCTTCATCGTCGATGAGGGCGGGCGGATCGTGCTGCAGCAAAGGAGCCCGGCCAAGTATCACTCGGGCGGATTGTGGGCGAATTCCTGCTGCGGCCATCCGCGGCGCGGAGAGCGCACCGCCGCGGCGGCACGCCGCCGACTCGGCGAGGAGCTCGGCTTAAGCAGCGATTTGTCGTTCGGGTTTTTCGCCCGTTATCAGGCCGACCTCGGCAATGGCATGCACGAGAACGAGTTCGTCTACGTCTATTTCGGACGGCTGCTATCGCAGCCCAAGCCCAACCCAAGCGAGGTCGCTGACGTGGCGCACCTGTCGTTCGACGACATCCGACGGCGCATGGCGCGCGAGCCGGATTCCTTCACGTTCTGGTTCAAGCATTATTTTCGCAACCACGGCGCCGAGATTGCACGCCTGACGCAAAAGGCATCCCGTCTGCCGACGCGTTGATGTCGCCGTCAACGCCAGCAGCTTTTCCGCACCGCGCCGGCGCGATCTGCGCGCCCGATCCGCCTTGACAGGCTCCGGACGGGCGGTCACGTTTGGCAACAAGGGTGGGAAGAATTGCCCGTTCCGTTTGGAACGATGGCTCCACGAAGATCCACCCTGGGGGAGGATACATCATGAGCCCAATCCGAGCGGCATTGATGACGGCTGGCGCGTTCGTCCTCGCGCTGGCGTGGACACACGCAGGGTCGGCGCAGGAGGTGAAGCAGGCGGCACGGCCAGCGGCGGCGCCGAGCATAACGCCGAGCAACGTCACGCAAGACATGCTCGACCGCGCCGCCAACGACAGCGCCAATTTCCTCCACACCAACGGCGACTACACGCAGAAGCGCTTCCACCCCGCGGCGCAGATCAACGTCGGCAACGTGCGGCGGCTGCGCCCGGCGTGGATCTTCCAGACCGACGTCAAGGAATCGATGGAGACGTCGCCGATCGTCGTCAACGGCGTGATGTATGTCACCACCTCGTTCAGCCAGGTCTATGCGCTCAACGCACAGACCGGCGAGCAACTGTGGTACTACAAGCAGCCGCTCGGGCCGATCACGGTCTATTGCTGCGGCCCGAACAATCGCGGCGTGGCGGTCTACGAGGATAAGGTCTACCTCGCCACCCTCGACGCCAAGCTGGTCGCGCTCGACGCCAAGACCGGAAAGAAAGTTTGGCAATCGGACATCGCCGATCCCGAGCTCGGCTACAGTGAGACCATGGCACCAACCGTGGTCAAGGGTAAGGTGCTGATCGGCACCAACGGCGGCGAATACGGCATTCGCGGCTTCGTCAAAGCCTACGACGCCAAGGACGGCAAGCTCCTGTGGACCTTCAACACCATCCCGGAGAACTCGGTCGGGGTATGGGCGGAGAAGGATGCCACCGGCCGCGACATGAAGCGCAACATCCAGGCGGAGAAGGAGCAGCTCGCCAAAACCGGCGATCCCTATAAGACGCTGGGCGGCGGCGTGTGGCAGAATCCTGCGGTCGATCTCGCCACCAACCGCATCTATTTCGTCGTCGGCAATCCGTCGCCCGACCTCGATGGCTCGCTGCGTCCCGGCGACAATCTCTACACCGACTCGCTCGTCTCGCTCGACCTCGACACCGGCAAATACGTCTGCCACTTCCAGTACATCGCCCACGACGTGTGGGATCTCGACGCGGTCAGCCCGCCTGTTCTGGTCGACGTGCGCGACAAGGGCGGCAAGGTCATTCCCGGTGTCATCCACGCCGGCAAGACCGGCCACGTCTACGTGCACGACCGCAAGGACTGCAGCCTGATCCGCTTCTCCGACGCCATGGTGCCGCAGGAGAACATGTGGACCCTGCCGACGGCGGAAGGCGCGCGCATGCTGCCGGGCGCCAACGGCGGCGTGGAATGGTCGCCCATGACCGTCAATCCGCGGCTTGGGCTGAGCTACGCCATCAATCTCCACCAGCCCATGACCTACCAGGTGCAAAGCTCGCCCTATCCGGGCGGCAAGCTCTGGCTCGGCGGCGCCTTCAAGGTGATCCCGAGCGAGGAGCAGTCGGGCAACATCACCGCCGTCGACTATAACACCGGCAAGATCCGCTGGCAGGTCAAGACGCCCCAGCCGATGATTGGCGGGATCCTGGCGACCGCGGGCGGGCTCGTCTTTACCGGCGAAGGCAATGGCCGCTTCCGCGCCTACGATGCGCGCAACGGCAACGTGTTGTGGACGTTCAATGCCGGCGCCGGCGTCAATGCGCCGCCTTCGAGCTACACGGTCGGGGGCAAGCAATACATCGTGGTGGGCGCCGGCGGCAACGTGCAGCTCGACTACAAGCGCGGCAACGCCATCATCGCCTTCACGCTGGACTGACGCTAATTTAGCGAGCAATCATCGACGTCGTCTGAACGTTGTAACGGCAGGACCCTCGGGTCCCGTCTTTTTTTGTTGATCGGCCCCGTCCGGCCACGGCACAACAGCAAACATGATCACGCGAGCACAAGACGGACATGCGATCGCGACTGCGATTCTGCTGACTCTGGTCGGAACGGTGACCTTTCCCGCGACCGCGTACGCCCAGAGCATCGAGGAGAAGGCGCAACTCTGCGCCGCCTGCCACGGTGAGAACGGCATTCCGCAGCAGAAGAATACGCCGGTGATCTGGGGCCAGTACCAAGGCTATCTCTATCTGGAGCTGCGCGACTACAAGAGCGGGGCGCGCAAGAACGACATCATGACGCCGCTGGCGCAGACGCTCGAGCGCGACGACATGATGGCGCTGGCGCTCTATTTCTCGCAGAAGCGGTGGCCGGATTTGCAGCAACCGCAAGCGCCGGCGGATGTTGCGGCCCACGCGACGCGGACGAATGCTTCGGTCGGATGCACCGGCTGCCACCAGGGCAGCTATCAGGGCGAAGGCACGCAGCCTCGCCTGGCGGGCCAGTCGAAGGAATATATGCAGCAGACCATGCTCGACTTCCGCACGCGCTCTCGCGGCAACAATCCAGGCATGACCGACCTGATGCTGGCGATCTCCGACGAGGATATCGCGGCGCTCGCGCAATACATGGCCGGGCTGCAATACCTCGGCGGGCAATAGCGGCCCACCGCTCACCTAGCCTGGAGCTTGGCACGCACGCTCTCGCTCGTCGCCAGATCGGCGGCACGCTTACCGCTCGCATCGGCGATCGCTCGATCGGCGCCGCGGGCCAGGAGCAAGTCGACGATCGCCGCATAACCGAGCTCGGCGGCGATCATCAGCGCGGTGCGGCCGCGGTTGTCGACCGCGTCGATGGGCGCGCCGGCCGTGAGCAACAGCTCGATGACCTCGCCCGCGGCACTGTCGCCGACGCCGTCCTCGTGGCCGGCCGCCCACATCAGCGCCGTCAAGCCGTTGCCGTAGGCGCGCTTGGGATCGAGACCGGCATCGAGCAGGCGGCGCACGATCAAGGCGAAGCCGCGCGCTGCGGCGTAGGCGATCGCCGACTTGCCGGTGTTGTCGAGCACGTCGACCGCGGCACCGCGGGCGATGAGCAGATCGACGATACGGCCGCTGCCCTTATACGCCGCGGCGGCGAGCGGGGTGACGCCGGAGCGCCCCGGCAGGTTCGGGTCGGCATTCTTGGCAAGCAAAGCCGCGACGGTCGCTTGCCGCTCGTTCTCGGTGGCGCCATAGAGCGCGGTCGCGCCGAAGAGATTGCGCGCGTCGATGGCGGCGCCCCGAGCGAGAAAAAGCTCGACCAGCGCGACGTGTCCCGCTCGCGCCGCGCGCGCCAACGCCATGGCGCCGAGCCGGTCGCGCGCCTCGAGCGACGCGCCGGCCTCGATCAGACGCCGCGCCAGCGGCTGGCAGCCCGAATCCGCCGCCGCGAACAAGAGTAAGCTCAATTGCATCGGCGTCGCCTCGGGCCCGCCCAGCTCGAGCCTGCGCTCGAGCTCCGAGCACGCGGGTGGCCCGGCCGGCTGCGCCGGCCCCGCGGACGCTTCCTGCGCCAGCGCGCAAGCGAGCAGAAGCAAACCCGAGCGAACGAAGCGGTGGCTGGTGTTCATGGCGCTTTCGGTCGGCAGACTTTCATGCGGCTCGCGTGCTGTCCACCTTTGCAGGCGCACCCATACCGCCACGGCATTGCTCGCCCAAAGGAGCGCGTATAGTCTTAATTTCATGCGCTTTTTCAGCATGGAAAGGCGCGCATAAGCATAACAATACTTTTGGGGAGACCACGCCATGCGAGCTTTCCGCAAGCCCAGGAGCATCGTCGCCATCGCGCTTACCGGCGCCTCGGCCGCCGCCATCGCGGCGTCCGCGTTCGCCGCCGAATACAAGATGACGGTCAACCGCGACCGGCTGATCAATGCCCAGAAGGAGCCGCAGAACTGGCTGATGATGAACGGCGACTATGGCTCGACGCGATACTCGAAGCTCACCCAGATCAATCGCGACAACGTCAAGGACCTGCGCATGGTGTGGGCGCTGGCGCTCGGCGGTATGCAGGACATCGGGCAGAACGGCCCCGAGAACGAGGTCAATCCGCTCATCGACAACGGATTCATGTATACGACCGACGGCTGGGGCACGGTCTACAAGATCGACGCGCGTAGTCCCAACAAGGGCGAGTTCGTGTGGATCGCCGATCCCGGCGTGCGGCACGAAGGCAATGTGCCGCGCACCCGCGGCATCGCGCTGTGGGACGACCTGGTGATCGCCAATCTCCCCGACGGGCGGGTGATCGCGATCAACCGCGACTCCGGCGAAATCGTCTGGGACAAGCAGATCGCCAAGCCGAACGAGTTCGGCAGCAAGGAGCGGTTCCTGTCGGCGCCCATCACCGCCGAAGGCAAGGTGATCGTCGCCAATGGCGCGGGCGACGCCGGCACGCGCGGCTGGCTCGCCGCGCTCGACGTCAAGACCGGCAACGAGCTCTGGCGCTGGTATGTCGTGCCGAAGCCGGGCGATCCCGGCAGCGAGACCTGGAAGGACAAGACCAACGCCTGGAAGAGCGGCGGCGGCGGGCTGTGGCAGACCGGCTCCTACGATCCGGCGTCGAAGCTCACGATCTGGGGCACCGGCAACCCGGTGCCGATCTACGACCCGCAGGCACGGCCGGGCGATAATCTCTACACCAACTCGGCGGTCGCACTCGACATCGAGACCGGCAAGCTCGTTTGGTTTTTCCAATACACGCCCAACGACTCATGGGATTACGACGAGAACGGCATCCACCTGCTCTACGACACCACCATCGACGGGCAGAACCGCCAGGCGGTGGCACATTTCGGGCGCAACGGCTTCTTCTATACGCTCGACCGCACGAACGGCAGCTTCATCAAGAGCGGCCAATACGTGAACGATCTGAACTGGACCAAAGGCCTCGATCCCAAGACCGGCAAGCCGATCGAATACGACCCCAAGCTCGACGTGCAGCAATACGTCACCGAGGCGCGGGCGCTGCGCGGCGACGGCATGAAGCGCGCCTGCCCGACCTGGCATGGCGGCGTCGCACATCAGCCGGTGGCCTATAACCCGGTCAAGAAGATCGCCTACGGCGTCGGCATCGAAGGCTGCTTCACGCAGAACGGCGCGGCGGTGGCCTATAAGTCGCCTGACGGTGGCATGGATCGCGAAAAGAGCGAGAAGCGGACTTACACCAGCGATCTCTATTACGGTTCGATCACCGCCTTCGACACCCTCAACCACAAGGTCGTGGCCAAGGCCATCACCGACATCGAAATCCGCTCGGGCGCGCTGGTGACGGCCGGCGGCGTGGTCTTCACCGCGCTGCAGGACGGCTGGGTCATCGCCTATAACGACGAGACGCTGGAGGAGCTCTGGCGCTTCAACGTCGGCACCCCGCTCAAGGGCGCGCCGGTGACCTACGCCATCGGCCCGAAGCAGTATCTCGCGGTGCAGACCAGCGGCCGCCACCTGCATCCGGTCAAGTTCGATAAGCTGGAGAACTCGAGCTATCTGTTCGTATTCGCGCTCAATTGAGCTCGGCGAGCAAGGCTCTCCATCAGGGCGGAGCCGTTGGCTCCGCCTCTACTTGGCAAATTCGCTGCAGGTTTCGCCGTCCGAGCCCCAATAGTCGATGCACTTGGCGCGATCCATCGGCCCCTTGCCGATGACCTTGGCGAACATGAAATCCGCGATCGCTTCGATCTCGCGCGGCTGCAAGGTCGCCGGCGGATCGGGCATCTGCAAATTCTTCGCGCGCAGGTCGGCCTGCTTGAGGCCGTAGCAGCGCCCGTCGCTGTAGGCGAACTTGTCGAACGCCGGCATGCCGCTGCCCGGGCGCCCGCACTTGATGAGCAGGATCAGCGCCTCGCGGTCGAGCACCGATGCGCGCAGATTGGCGCCGTCGGGCATCTGGCTGTCGAGCTTGCGGCCATCGCCAGCCCAGCCGTGACACGCTTGGCAATTGCCCTTTTGCCGAAACAGCCGAAAGCCCGCGGCGATGTCGTCCGGGGTTTGCGCCCAAACGGGCGGAGCAACGGCCAGCGCCGCGACCAGCACGGCGCTTGCCGCCACCGGCGCACGCAGGCCGTGTTTCCATACGATGGTCACTCGGCGCCTCCCAGAATCTTCATTTTGAAAAATGGTAGCAGGTCGCTCGACTGGCGCGAGACAATTGGCAGCCGCCGCCATGAGCTTTACGATGAGCGGTCATGCGATTTGCGGCAGCGTTCCTGCTCGGCCTGATTTGCTGGGCGCCCGCGACCGGCGCGCAGGACCTGCGACGCGCAAGCATCTGGGACCTCAAGCTCGGCGAGCCGATCGCGGCGCAGCCCGCGCCCGCCGAGTTCCGCGGCTTCGCCTGCGGCGCGAACGGCGGCCCGCCGCGGCAGCCATTGAGCGGCTGGAGCGACTTCGAGCGCTGCCCGGCGGAAGCCGATGGGCTGCGCGAGGTCTATTTCGAATACGACGACGAGTACGAATACATTGCGCGCGCCAAGGATCTGCCGCGGGAAGTGTCGCGCTGGGCCGGCACCACGGAAGCGGGTTTCCCCGTCATCGTATCGGCGCTGTTCGACGAGCACGGCGTGCTCCGCGGCATTCGCGTCGTGACCGATGCCCGCCCCGAGCACCGTAACGACCTGATCGAGCCCGAGCTGAGGAGACGCGCCGACGCCTATCTCTTCGGCGCCGCCATGGCCGCACGTTTCGGCATCGACGCCGCGCGTGATTGCACCGCGCTGCCTGCGGGCGAAGGCGAAAGCGCGGTCGGGACGCTGTTCGTCAAGCAGGCGTGCGAGCGCGTCGACGCCGCGCGCGGGCTGAGGATCGGCATGCGCGCGAGCTATTTCCGCAAATTGGGGCAGAGCGGCGTGAACCCGCAGCTCCCGACACAGCTGACCCAGGGCCAGTTCGAAAGCTCGGCGCGAATCGAAATCCGGCAGTCCGTGTCGGGGAGCCAGTAGCGCGGAACCGTCACTGACCGCTGATTGTGCCATCCGGCATGGCGGTGTTGCGGAGCACCGCGTCGTCGAGCTTTGTCTCGTACATATTGGCGCGCCGCAAATTCGTTCCGGCAAGCACGGCGCGCGTGAGATCGGCGCCGCGAAACTGTGCGCCGAGCGCGTTCGCATCGGTGAGATCGGCACCGACGAGGCTCGCGTCAATGAGCTCCGCCCCCATCAGCCGTGCCTCTTTGAGCGCAGCGCCGTCGAGCCGCGCGCCGCGCAGGAAGGCAAAGTCGAGCGCGGCGGCGGAGAGTTCCGCGCCGGTGAGGATCGCGTCCGCCAAGCGGGCCTTGCGCAGATCGACGTTGCGCAGCACCGCCTTGGTGAGGTCGGCGCGCGTGAGCCGCGCGACCCCCATCAGCGCATCGCTCAGATCGGCGCCGGCGAGATTGGCCCCGTCGAGATTGGCCGCATAGAGCATGGCGTCACGCAGCACGGCGGCGGTAAGCTGCGCGCGTGTGAGATTGGCCTTGTTGAGATTGGCGCCGCTCAGGTCGGCGCCGGCAAGCCGCGCGCCTACGAGCCTGGCGTCATGAAAGTTCGCACCCCTGAGGTTGGCGCCGGAGAGATCGGCGCCGGAAAGATCGCGGCGCTTGAAGTTCAGGCCGGCGAGGTCGCAGCGTGGGCAGTCGCGCTTGACGCCGGCGACAAAGTTCGCCCGCTCGTCGGCCTGCGCTCCCGCGCCGGCCAGGACGAGCGCCAGCCACATCGCGGCGCATCGGGAGGGAACATTCATGTTGGCTCGATTGTCCAAGGATGCAGGCCCGATGTAAATTGCCGCCATGAGCACCATCCCGCTGTTGACCACTGAAGGCGACGCCCACGCCTGCGGCCTCGCCCATGGCCGGCGGTTTGCTCGGGAGATCGCCGACAATGTCGCGACCTATCTCGCGCGCTTCGCAGCCTCCGGCCTCGATCGCGATCAGGCCTTCGCCGAGGCGGTGAAGTGGCGTCAGGCAATTGAGACGCTCAGTCCCGCCTATGGCGAGGAGATGCGGGGGATCGCCGAAGGCTCGAGCCAGAGCGTGGAGACCATCGCGCTCCTCAATGCCCGCTATGAGCTTTACTTCACCTTGTCTGGGCAAGAGGCACAGCACGCGGCAGCGCAGCCGGGGGTCAAGGAAGGGGCAGCCACGGCGCAGCTGCTTGAGGTTGGGCCCGACGGCTGCACCACGTTCGGCCTGCTGCCGGAGGCGACCGCCGATCGCCACACGTGGTTGGGCCAGAACTGGGACTGGCTCGAGGGCGTGCACGGACGCACCTTCGTGCTGCACGCGCGGCGCAAGGGGCAGCCGAGCTTCGTCTGTCTCACCGAGGCGGGAATCGCCGGCGGCAAGATGGGCGTCAACGAATGCGGCATCGGCCTGGTCGAGAACGGTCTCGCCTCGAGCCATGACGGCCGCAATCCCTATCGCAAGCCGTTCCACGTGCGCTGCCGCGAGGTACTGGACGCGGAGGAGTTCGAGCAGGCGTCACGGCCCGTCACCAACACGCCGCGCACCTGCTCGGCCAATCTCGTGATCGGGGCCCCCGGCTGGATCGTCGATCTCGAGGCGAGTCCAGACCACGTCACGGCGCTTCATCCGCAAGACGGCATCGTCACCCATTCCAATCATTTCCTCACCGCGGGCCACGGCGAGTCGCTACTGGAAAAGATCGCGCCCAATACGCTTCAACGCGTGGACCGCATGCGCTCCCTGCTAGCGCCCCACCGCGGCGCCCTCGCCTTCCAGCACATGCGCGCGGCGGCCATGGATCATGAGGGCGCGCCGTTCGCCATCTGCCGGCATCCCGATCCGAGTCAGCCGAGCGCGCGGCGCACCATGACGACGGGTGCGGTGCTCATCGACCTCGACGCACGCACCATGCATGTCGCCAACGGCCCGCCCTGCACCAACGAATACGTGGCGTTTGGGGTGTAGCTCGTTGACTTGTAGGGTGGGCACGCGCAGCGTGCCCACCCGTTCTTCTTCTCACAATTGTGGAGAGTCACGCGTGGGCAAAATCGCTCGCAGTGCTGTGTGCCGCTGCGCGTGCTCGGCACGCGATTTTGCCCACCCTACGCATTCGATGAATCAGCAAACAGCTTCGCCCGCGCCTCGGCGGCGGCGTCCTCCATGGTCATGAACACCGCGCCGGCCGCGGCCAAGTCCTGCACCAACTGCTCGAAGGCCAGCATGCGATAGCCGCGGCCGATCACGAACGGGTGCATGGTCAAGGTCAGCACGCCCCACTCGACCGTCTGCTGCATATAGCGGAACTCGTCGCGCCAGCTGTCCATCACCGCGCGCGCCGACTGCAAGCCGGGCAGCACCGTGGTCGGTGTGCGCACAAACTCGAAGTGAGGATAGTCGTCGAGCGACCAGCTGATCGGCATCTCGATCAACGTGGTCGCCTCGCCGAAGCGGAAAGGCTTGCCGAGCTCGGCCACGTCGTCGCGCCGTGCGCGGTAGGGCCAATAGTCGGCGCCCATCAGGCTCGAGTCGTAAAGAAATCCATGCGCGAGCAAGAGATCGATGGTGCTCTCGCTCAGGTCCCACGACGGCGAGCGGTAGCCGCGCGCCATGCGTCCCGTCAGCCGCAGGATCGCGTCATTGGCGCGCACGAGGTCCGCCTCCTCCTCGTCGCGGCTCTGCTGCGCCGGCGGGATATGCGCCCAGCTGTGGTGCGCCACCTCGTGCCCGTCGCCCACCACGTCCTCGCAGGCGCGGGGATGACTCTCGATGGTGAAGCCCGGAACAAACCAGGTCGCGCGAATGCCGAACGACTTGAGCAGCCGCAGAATGCGGGCGGCGCCGACGAGGCCGAACTCGCCGCGTGACAGCGGCGTCGGGGTCGTCATGCCGCGGGCGATGAAGCCCGACTGGGTGTCGAAATCAAAAGTGAGGCAGACGATGTGGCGGGGCATCTGTTTCTCCCGGAACGTGGACACGGGCGCGATCGGCATAGCATAGTCGCGCCTCCCCTCGCCTGCCGTACCAGCCCGGAATCAACGATGGCGACCCAAACGATCGGGATCATTGTCAACGGCGCCAGCGGCCGCATCGGCTCGACGCAACATCTTGCCAATGCCCTCGTCCCGATCATCGCCGGGGGCGGCCTTGCGCTCGGCGACGACCGCCTGCTTCCCCGCTTGCTGCTGGTCGGGCGCGACCGCGATCGGCTCGCGGCGGTGGCGCGCGCCCACAACATCGCCGATTGGACCACCGATCTCGACGCCGCGCTCGCCGACCCGGCCTATGCGATCTTCTTCGATGCTGCCGCCACCCAGCAGCGCGTCGCCGTGCTCGAACGCGCGCTCGCCGCAGGCAAACACATCTATTCCGAGAAGCCGGTGGCTCCGACCGCCACGCAGGGACTGGCCTTGCTGCGCTCCGCGCAGATGCGCGGACTCAAGCACGGCGCAGTCGAGGACAAAGTCCATCTGCCCGGGCTGCAGAAGCTCACCGCGCTCGTCGACAGCGGTGCGCTCGGGCGCATCGTGGGCTTTCGGCTCGAGTTCGGTTGGTGGGTGTTCGACGGCAGCGATCGGCCGTGCCAGCGCCCGAGTTGGAACTATCGCGCGGGCGGCGGCGGCCTGATCCTCGATATGTATCCGCACTGGCGTTATGTCATCGAGCGCATCGTCGGGCGCATCGTGCGCGTCGTCTCGAGCGCGTGGATCGCCACGCCCGAGCGCATCGACGAACAAGGCGCGCCCTATGCCGTCGCGGTCGAAGATTCCGCCTCCACTCTGGTCGAGCTCGAAAACGGCGCGTTCGGCACAATCCTAAGTTCATGGGCGACGCGCGTGCGCCGCGACGATCTACTCACGCTGCAGGTCGATGGCACCGAAGGCTCGGCGGTGGCGGGCCTGCATCAATGTCACGTGCAATCGGCGGGAGAGACCCCGACCATCGCCCATTTCAGCGTCATGAAGGACATCGCCGCCGACTATCGCGACGGCTGGCATCAGGCGCCGCCGCTCGCGAATTATTGCAACCCCTACCGCGTCGGCTGGGAGCAGTTTCTACGTCACGTTATGACCGGCGCGCCCCTGATCTCCGACTTCGCCGCCGGCATCCGCGACGTCCTCTTCGCCGAGGCCTGCCACCGCAG
This sequence comes from Pseudomonadota bacterium, assembly GCA_046735815.1. GTDB lineage: Bacteria > Pseudomonadota > Alphaproteobacteria > Rhizobiales > Xanthobacteraceae > VAZQ01. The sequence continues at coordinate 4,176 of JBKPUA010000119.1, read as the reverse complement.
CATGCAGGAGCGGACCTGGATCACGTTCCCGAGCGAGAGCGCGCTGTAGGTCACGCCGCGGCGGCGGATTTGCCGATGGCGGCGTTCACGCGCGGCATGACCTCTTCGGCCATCAATTGCATGGAGCGCTTGTTGAGCGCGGGCTCGACCCAGTCCATACCGGCATAGACCAATTCGCCGAAATCTCCGATCTCCTCGCGCAACGCCAGGATGGCATCGACCACCTTGTTGACGCCGCCGTGGATCATGCAGTGATCCATGACGTAGTCGTGGGTGATCTCCTCGTCCGGCTGCTCCTTGTGCGACTTGAACACGTAGAGCCGGTTGCCGCGCTTCATCTTGGCGCGCATCTGCTCGTAATAGAAACGATAGGGGCTTTTCTCGTCGTGGCGGCCGTAGCGCGCCGCGAGCTTGTCGTCGTCGAGCACGCAGATCGCGCGCGCCACCCGCCAGTCGGCGACGTTCGCCTCCGCGCCGACCTCGGACTTGCCCTTGCAGTAGTTCTGCCAGTGCGACTTGAGGTGCTTGGAGAGCAGGAAATTGGCCGAGAGCGGGTGGAAGTCGCGCTTGCCCATCAGCACGACGCCGGGCGAGAACGGCGCCACCACCGTGCCGACAATCTCCGGCCGCGGCTTCTGATAGGGCTTGGCCATGATGCCGACGCCGAGGTCGAGCGTCATGGTGCGCCCGGTCGACACCTTGTAGCGGTTGCCGGGAAAGTCGATGTCATAGGGCGGATCGCGCTCCCAGATGGCGAGGATGACGTCGATCGCCTCCGCGAACATCTTGTTGCGATCCTGATCGAGGATGCCGAGCGCCTCCGCGTCGGTGGTCAGCGCGCCGGGGCTCACGCCCAGGATGAAGCGGCCCTCCGCCAGATGATCGAACATCGCCGCCTGCACGGCGATTAGCACCGGATGCATGTGCGAGAGATTCGAGGTGCCGGTCGCGAGCTTGATCCGCTTCGTCGCCGGGATCAGCGAGGCATGAAACATCATGCTGTTGGTGATGGTCTCGCAGGCGTCGGTGAGATGCTCGCCCATGAAGGCGTCGTAGAAGCCGAGCTCATCGGCGAGAATGATGGCCTCGCGGTCCTCCTTCAGCGTCTCGGTCCAGTTCCGGTGCATCGGATGAACCGGCATGGTGAAGTAGCCCAGTCGCATTTCCTCGCTCTCCAGTCCCGCCGCAGCAGAGCCGCAGCGCTTTGGGCTGCGGCCCAATGGCGGTCATGTGGCCCAATTTGTCGGCTGCGCACAAGCGTCAATTTGCATCTCCGGCGCGCACAAAAGCAGCGGGCGGGCTGCATGAGCCCGCCCGCTGATCATACGTGGCGCGCGGCCGAAGCGGCGCGCGGAGATTTACCGGCTCGCCTGCGCCTTGAGCGCCGCCAGGTCGGCCTCGCTGCGCAGGGTCATCACTCCCATCTGGTTGGTGCGATAGACCGGCAGGATCACCTTGGTCACGCCGTCGCGCTCATCCAGCGAGATGTGGCGAATCTCCGTCCCGCGCACCGGCAGCTCGAAGATCGTCCACTTCGCCGCGCTCGGGTCGTATTTCAGGATCTGGTCGTTGGTCCACAGGTTGCCCCACACGTTGTGGCCCTTGTCGATGACCAAGTGATAGGGCTGCATCGCGATCGGATCCGGCAGCGGGACGATGGTGGTCTCCAGCGTCCGGGTGTCGATGCGGGTGAGGCTGCCGCCCCAGGAATTGCCGACCCAAAGCACGTCGGCATTCTTGTCGGTGCCCATGCGGCGCGGCCCTTGCTGCCATGGCAGCGGGCTGTTGAACGAGAGCTCGTCGAACTTCTCGTAGAACGCGCGTGCTTCCGGCGTGATGCGCTCGAGCTCGGACTGCACCACCGGCAGCTTGACCTCGATGGTCTTGCCGCTGGCGACATCGCCCTTGCCGACGGTGTCGAACGCCATCTGCGTCCACCAGCCGTTGCCGTCGCGATCGCCGGCGGCGCCGTAGGTCATGCCGGTGCCGCGGGCGGTCTTGTAGGACAGCGACTTGAAGTCGGTGAAGCGCTCGGTCTCGGGATCGAAGCGCACGGCGCCGTCCGGTGCCGACGCCCACACCTTGCCCTTGCCATCGACGTCAAGCGTCACCGCGCCGCCGAGCGGCGACATGTTGGGCGGCGTCATGTAGACGTCGATCTTCTCGGCCTTGGGATCGAGCCGGCCGAGGCTGCGGCGGCCGGGATTGACGTCGAACCAGAAGATGCCCTGCTGGTCGCGCACCAGGCCATGAGCATTGGCGGCGAGGCCGTCGTTGCGGTTGACCTTGAGCAGCTTCACCTCGCCGGTCTTGCCGTCGACGCGGCCGACCGTGACGAGGCGATTCGGATTGTTCGATGTAAACCAGAGATTGCCGTCGAAATCCATCCCGCCGTCATGGGTGATGAGGCCGAGCTTGGAGGTCGTCCCCCACGACCAGTCGGTGCCGTCGTTGGTCTGGTAGGCGGTGCCGATGCCGGCCTCGGGCACCATGGGAAGATCGTAGAGCTTCCACACGACGCGGGCGGCTTCGCCCGCCGGCCGCGGACGCTGCGTGAGCTTGAGCGAGCTCTCGCCCGGCCCGCGCGCGCGGGCGAGATAGGCCGCGAGCTGCTTCTGATTGAACTCGATGATGGCGTTGGCCTTGGGATTGGCCGGATAGACGCCGGTATTGGGCACGACCTTCATCAGATCGATGATCTTGTTCCAGCCGTCCTCGTCGAAGCGGAACTGCAACACGTAGCTCGGGGTGTGGCAGCCGGTGCAGGCGTTGCGGAATACGCGCTTGATGCGGGCGTCCTCGTCGTTCGCTTCCGGCAGCGCCGCCATCAGCACCTCGCCCGGCAGCTGGCGCACCTGCCGCTCGACGTCGGTGATCGGCTTGAGCGTGAGGTCCGCGCGCCGCGCGGCGGTGAGATCGACCTCGCCGTTGGCGCGCTCGAAGCTCAGAGCCTGCGCCCACACGCTATACTTACCTTCGGGCAGCGGCGCCGCCCTGCTCGTCGGTATAGACGCTGGTGGTGATCGTGCTGCCCTGCGCTTTCGCCGACACGGTCACTCCGCCGAGCTTCTCGCCGGCGGTCGAGGCGACGGTGCCCTTGAGCAAATGATCGGCGGCCTGCGCCGGGGTTGCGAGACCGGCGGCGAGAACTGCGACAACGCCCCACTGGTAGCTCTGCATGGCGTTTCTCCTGGCGTTCAACGTGTGGCGGTCGCGGGGACCGCTTTGAGGTAGGCGATGATGGCGTCGATCTCGCCGCGCTCGAGGTAGTGCTTGAACGCGGGCATGCGCGGCGTGCCTTCGCTGATGATGCCGCGGATGATCTCGTCGCTGCCGCCGGCGGTGTCCTTGGACAGCTGCGGGCCATAGGTGCGCGCGTTGATCGCGGGCGGCAGGTGGCAGATGCCGCAGGACTGGGCGAACACCCGCCGGCCGGTGATCTGCGTGTCGTTCAGGGTATCGTTCGCTTGTTGCGCCGACGCGGCCTGCGGCCACGTCACGAGCGCAAACAAGATAACCGCGGCGCTGCGCGTCATCTTGAGGTCCTCCCGACAGTGCACTTTTTTGAGCAAGTCTAAGCCTGCGCCCCGTCGAACGGAAGCTGGCTACCCACGACCGGGCAGCGGAACCGGCATGCGCCCGGCGGGGGACCGCGGCCGACACGGCGGCTCCATGCCGTCGGATCGGGCCGCCGGGCGTTGGCGCAGCCGGAAGGTCATGGCTGATAGCTGCGCCCTTTCCAGCTCACGCGCCCGCGCCAGCGACGGCGCACGCTGTCGAGCACCATGAGCGCTCCGACCGTGTAGCCCACGGGAAACAGAAGCCCGTACCACACCGGAATGCGAAAGTGGATCGCGCCGGCAAGATGCAGCCCAAGAGCGGCGGCGGAGGCGACGAGCGCCGGCACCAGCGCGACACAAACCGCGCCGTCTCCCGTGCCGAGGCAACCCACCCCATCGACGGCCGGCACGATCACCACCGCCCAAGCGAGCGGAACGGCAAGGAGCGCGGTCGCCAGCGCCGCGCCCGGTCCGTCCAGCATCTCAACGAGGTTCTTGGTCAGGCCGGGCCACAGGGTTTGCCAGCCCGTGTACATGCGTGTCGACAGCAGTCGATCGCCGGACCGTAGCGCGACCTTGTGCCCGCGGCGCTTGATGAGCCGCGCCAGCGCCACGT
>JBKPUA010000118.1:0-6331 GCA_046735815.1 Pseudomonadota bacterium | reverse complement strand
CACCGAGATCTGGTGGCCGGGCGGGCCGCGGCTGACGATCGCCTCGAGCTCGTGGCGCTCGCCGCTGGAGCAGGTGGCGCAGGACCGCGACTACGGCGCCTTCGTCCGCGCGCTCAACGCCCGCCTGGCGGTGGCGGGCGCGGCTGTTTCGTTCGAGACCGGCGCGCCGGCCGTGCTCTATTGGCCCGGCCTCGCCGTCTTCATCGCTGTGACGGTGACGCTCACGGTGCTCGCCGTACGCGCACTCGCGGCCGGTGCCACCGCAGGCGCGGCGCTGGTCGCCGCTTTCTTCGCGCTCTTCATCTGGCAGAGCGGCGCCTATTTCAGGCGCAACCGCCCCGGCCGCTACCGCCCCGAGGCGCCGCCACGTGAGCTGGTGCCGGACGGGTGAGGGCGTCGGAGCCGAACGGGTAGGGCGAGGAGAACCCGACCACAAGGCGCTCTCAGACGAGGGAAACCCCGAATTCGCCACCGTGCTCAAAGTCATGCGTGCGCTTGGTCTCAAGCTCAAGGTGGCGGCAGCAGTCGTCCGCGACAAAGCTTCCGCGGCGTAATGCCGTGGGCGCGGCTTGGCCCAAGTGAATCAAGCGGGTTTGCGCGTTCGCGAACGCCGCTACTCCGCCAGACCGCCGCGGGCCAAGAAGTCCTCCAGCCAGTGGATATGGTAGTCGCCGTCGATGATGTCCTTCTCGCGCACCAGCGCGCGGAACAAAGGCAGCGTCGTCTCGATGCCGTCGATGACGAACTCGTCGAGCGCGCGCTTGAGCCGCATCAGGCATTCGCCGCGGGTCTTGCCGTGGACGATGAGCTTGCCGACGAGGGAGTCGTAGTAGGGCGGGATCGAGTAGCCGTGATAGACGGCGGAATCGATGCGCACGCCCAGTCCGCCCGGCGGATGGTAGTGCACGATCTTGCCCGGCGACGGTCGGAACGAGACCGGATTCTCCGCATTGATGCGGCACTCGATGGCGTGGCCGTGGAACTTCACGTCGCCCTGCGACAGCTCGAGCTCGCCGCCGGCGGCGACGCGAATCTGCTCGAGCACCAGGTCGATGTCGGTGATCATCTCGGTGACGGGATGCTCGACCTGGATGCGCGTATTCATCTCGATGAAGTAGAACTTGCCGTCCTGGTAGAGGAACTCGACCGTGCCGACACCGAGATACTCGAACTCGCGCATTGCCCGCGCCACGGTCTCGCCGATGACGTTGCGCGCCTCGGCGTTGAGCGCGGCCGATGGGCCTTCCTCCCACACTTTCTGGTAACGCCGCTGCAGCGAGCAGTCGCGCTCGCCCAGATGGATGGCGCGGCCGCGGCCGTCGCCGAGCACCTGAATCTCGATGTGGCGGGGGCGGGCGAGATATTTCTCGAGATAGAGCGTGTCGTCGCCGAAGGCGGCCTTGGCCTCGGCGCGCGCCAATGCGAGCGCAGCGCCGAGATCTTCCTCGCGCTGCACCACCTTCATGCCGCGCCCGCCGCCGCCGGCCGCAGCCTTGACCAGAAGCGGAAAGCCGATCGTCTGCGCGGTCGCCGTCGCCTCCTGGTCGGAGCCCACGCCGCCTTCAGATCCGGGCACCACCGGAATGCCCAGACGTGCCGCCGCGCGCTTGGCCTCGATCTTGTCGCCCATCAGCCGAATATGCGCGGGCTTCGGCCCGATGAAGTGAACGTCGTGCTCGTGCAGGATTTCGGCAAAGCGCGCGTTCTCCGACAGAAAGCCATAGCCGGGATGCACCGCATCGGCGCCAGTGATCTCGCAGGCGGCGAGCAGGGCGGGAATGTTGAGATAACTGTCGCGCGCCGGCGGCGGCCCGATGCAGACGCTCTCGTCGGCGAGGCGCACGTGCATGGCGTCCTCATCGGCGGTGGAATGCACGGCGACCGACGGAATCCCAAGCTCCTTGCACGCGCGCAGGATGCGCAACGCCACCTCGCCGCGGTTCGCGATCAGGATCTTGTCGAACATCTCGGCATCTTGCCTCGTGTCTCGGATGCGCCCGGACACGCGATCGGGTTCTTTACTCGACGATCATCAGCGGCTCGCCGAACTCCACCGGTTGGCCGTCCTCGATCAGAATCTGGATCACGGTCCCGCCGCGGGGAGCGGGAATCTGGTTCATGGTCTTCATCGCCTCGACGATCAGGAGCGTGTCGCCGGCCGCGACCCGGCTGCCGACCTCGACGAACGGGCGCCCCCCGGGCTCGGGCCCCACATAGGCAGTGCCGACCATCGGCGAGGTGACGACCCCGGGATGCTTGGCGGGATCGAGCGGCACCGCTTCACCCACCGGTACGGGCGCCTCCACTGAGGGCCGTGGAGGCGGCGCGACCGCAACCACCTGCCCCTGGCGCGCGACGCGCACGCGCTGGCCGTCGCGCTCGAACTCGATCTCGCTCAGGCCGGTCTCGTCAAGTAGGCGCGCCAGCTCGCGGATCAGGTCGGAATCGATCGCCGGCTTGTCCTTGCTCTTGCGCTCCCCGGGCATGGCCTCAGTCCTTGCGCCGCGCGCCGATCAGCGCGGCCAGGCCGTCGATCGCGAGCGCATAGCCATCGACGCCGAAGCCGCACAAGCTCGCCTTCGCGACCGGCGCGATGTGGGAATGATGGCGAAAGCTCTCGCGGGCGAACACGTTGCTGATATGAACTTCGATCGCCGGCACATCGACCGCGGCGATGGCGTCGCGGATCGCGACCGAGGTGTGAGTATACGCGCCGGCGTTGATGACGATCCCGGCCGCGCCCTCGGCGCCAGCCGCGTGGATCGAATCGACGATCTCGCCCTCATGGTTCGACTGCTTGAACTTCACCTCGAAGTCATGACGCCGGGCTGCCTCGCGGCAGAGCTTCTCCACGTCCTTGAGGGTTGCGCGGCCATAGGTCTTGGGCTCGCGGGTACCGAGGAGATTGAGGTTGGGGCCGTTGAGGACGTAGACAGTTTTCGCCATGGACGGTTCGGCACCCCGACCTGGTGTGGCTTTGGTTCAGAAGTCCGCATCATTCCTGCGGCGACTCCGAAATGCGGACTTCTGAACCAAAGCCACACTAGATCAATAAGTTGCTAGTGTCCCCATTCCGAAGTTCGCGAACGAGGGTGCCGCACAATGATGCGAACTTCGGAATCGAGACACTAGCGGTGTCCCGCTTTATATTGACCTCGCGCGCAAAGGGGAAGCCGCAGTCGCGGCGGCCGGCCGATACAAGAGCTCGGCGTCAGGCGACACCGGCGCTGCGCGCCGCCGCCGGGCATGCCGGACGCGCCGTCACAATGACGACGGGCGCGCGGCCGGTCAGCACGCCGCCTTGCCGCAACGCGCGGCGTTGACCTTTTCCTTGAGCGTATTGAGTCCGACCGCGCCGATGACGACATCGCCGCCCACGACGTAGCTCGGCGTGCCGTTGAGGCCGAGCGCGTCGGCGAGCTTGAGGCTCTCCTCGATCGTGGCCTTGGCCTCGTCGCTCGCCATGTCCTTTTCGATGCGGGCCATGTCGAGGCCGACCTCCTTCGCCACCGCGAGCGCACGCGCCTTGTCGACCTGGCCACGGCTGCCGAGCAGCTTCTGGTGGAACTCGAGATATTTCTTGCCGGTCTTGTCCTGCATGCGCACCGCCGCCGCGACCTGCGCCGCCTGCACCGAGCCTTCGCCCAGCACCGGGAACTCCTTGAGCACGAACTTGAGCTTGGCGTCGTTCTTGAGGAGGTCGAGCATGTCGGCCATGGCGCGCTTGCAATAGCCGCAATTGTAATCGAAAAACTCGACGATGGTGACATCGCCTTGCGGATTACCCAAGGTCACCTGCCGGGGCGAGGCGAAGATCTCGGCGCTGTGCTCCTTGACGCTGGCGCGATGCTTTTCCGCCTCTGCCATGGCCTGCCGCTTTTCGAGCTCGTTCATGACGTCCTGCAGCAGCTCGGGATGGCTGAGCAGATACTCCCGCACGATGCGCTCGATCTCGCCGCGTTGGCCCTCGTTGAAGGATTGGGCGCGGGCGGGAGCCGTGGCAGGTGCGGCCAGTAGGAGCGCAAACAGCGCGGCGGTCAGCGGGCGCGGATAACGTGTCATTCTCGTTTTTCCTTCTGTGATCAGTTGCGCCGGGCGCTCTGCGGCGGCTTCAAGCTGGCGAGGTCGTCAGCCTTGACCCAGCCGGGCGATCCGACCGGAAAGCGCATCTTGGCGCGCGTGGCAATCTCGCGGGCGGTTTTGATGTCGCCACGCATATAGGCCGCCTGGGCGGAGGCGAGATCGGCCCGGGCAAGATCGTTCTTAAGGCCATAGGCCATGGCCAGATGGCTGTAGGCATCGGGCGTTTCCGGCTCGCGGGCGATTGCCGCCTGCAGGATCGACACCGCCTCGTCGACGTGACCGCGGTCGCGCGTCGCCACCAGCGCTTGGCCGAGCATGATCTGGATCAGCGTCGGGTTGGACGCAAGCTGGACGGCATGGCGCAGCGGCGCAATCGCCTCGGCCGGCTTGCCCGCCTCCAGCAGCGCTTGCCCCTTGAGCTCATAGAAATACGGGTTTTGCGGTTGCGCCTGAATGAGCGCATCGATCGAGGCGGCGGCGGCGCGCGGATCGGAATAACGGTAGGCGGCGATCGCACGCGCGTAGCGCGCGGCGAGCGAGGTGTCGCTCGGGGGATAGCGCCGCGCGACCGCGTCCGGCCGTTCGAGGAAGCCGAAGAGCTTGGCGCGCATCAGATCGTGGCGCGCCTGCAGCGCCGGCGGATCCTTGTGGTCCCAATAGGGGCTCGCGCGAGCGATGCCTTCCAGCGCCGCCACGCGCTCGCGCGGCAGGGGATGCGATTGCATGTAGGGGCTGATGTAGCGGTTCTGGTATAGCATCTGGTCGGCCAGCCGCTTGAACGTCTCGTACATGCCTTTGGGCGACTGACCGGTGGCGGTGAGGAACTTGACCCCCGCGCGGTCGGCTTGCTCCTCCTGCTGGCGCATGTAGCCGAACATCGTGTTCTGGATCGCCTGCGTCGGCCCGGCGATCGCGGCGGCGCCGGCCTGACCCAAACCCGAGCCCGCGTTGCCGCTACTGCCTGCGGCGACCATGGCACCGACGCCGAGTATCATGGCGATGATCGATTGCGTCGTCGCCGCGGACAAGGCTTCGCGCAGGCGGGCCAGATGCCCGCCGGCGATGTGGCCGGTCTCGTGCGCGAGCACGCCGATGATCTGATTCGGCGTCTCCGATTCCATCAGCGCGCCACCGTTGACGAAGATGCGTCGGCCGTCGGCGACGAAAGCGTTGAACGAGCGGTCATTGATGATCACGACCTGAACGTTCTGCTGCGCGAGACCGGCGCTACGCAGTAGCGGCTGGGTGTATTCCTTCAGCAGCTGCTCGATCTCGGCGTCGCGGATGACGGCCGGTCCGCCCCCGTGCTGCGCGTGCGCCGGCAGGCTCGCGCCCACGAGCGCGGCCGCCGTCACCACGGCGACGAGTCGCGCCGCTGGCGTCGTCCGCCGCGCCCTGATAGGTCTTTCGGTTCCGGTCATGTCGGATTGGCTTCGCACTATTCTTCCGCGCAGCCCGATGTGGTTCCCGCGCAACCTAGCGCCCCGAACCCGAAGTTCGCACTCGTCGTGCTGCAAGAGCGGTTGCGAACTTCGGGTTCAAAAGGGGCGCTAGAGTCATAGAGTTGCTAGTGTCCCTTTGATTCCGAAGCTCGCATCAGAGGTGCCGCATGATCTTGCGAGCTACGGAATCGGGACACTAGTGGTGCGCCCGAGGACGGTCAACGCGGTTGCGATCACGCCTGATTGCGAGCGTTTGTCGCGCAAACTGTCCGCAGAAATGCGGCGACAGCGGGGCGGGAGGCGAGGCAGGCGAGCAGGGGCCGAGAGACGATGTTGGACGCGGCAAGGCGGTTAATCGCGCCCTCGGCGCGCAGCGATGTTCCGCCGTTCATGGTGATGGACGTGATGGCGGCTGCCGCGCGCATCGAGGCGGCGGGCGGTCGCGTCATTCACATGGAGGTGGGACAGCCGGCCGCGCCCGCGCCGGCAACCGCGATCGCAGCCGCGCGCGCGGCGCTCGCCTCCGGACGGCTGCGCTACACCGAGACGCTCGGGCTGCCGAGCCTGCGCGCGCGTATCGCGCGGCACTACCGCGAAACCTATGGCGTGGAGATCGATCCGGCGCGCGTCGTCGTCACCACCGGATCGTCGGCCGCGTTCATTCTGGCATTCCTCGCGCTGTTCGAGCCGGGGGACCGAGTGGCGGTGGCGCTGCCGGGCTATCCGCCTTACCGCCATATCCTGCGGGCGCTCGGCTGCGAGCCGGTGGCGATCGAGACGACGCGGGCGACGCGTTGGGCGGTCAC
>JBKPUA010000117.1:0-9125 GCA_046735815.1 Pseudomonadota bacterium | reverse complement strand
AAAACACAATCTCAATCCTTGGCGCGCTCGACGTAGGAGCCGTCCGCCGTCATCACCACGATCTTTGTGCCGGTACCGACGAAAGGCGGGACCATGGTGCGCACGCCGTTCGACAGCAGCGCCGGCTTGTAGGAGGAAGCGGCGGTTTGGCCTTTGACCGACGGCTCCGTCTCCACCACTTCCAGCACCGCTTTCTGCGGGAGCTGGATCGAGACCGGCACGCCCTCGTGCACGGAGAGCGTGACCTTCATTTCCGGCTGCAGGTAGGCGGCCTGGTCGCCGACGATGTCGGTCGGCAAGCTGACCTGGTCGTAGGTCTCCGTATTCATGAAATGGAGGCCGTCGCCGTCCTGATAGAGGTACTGAAACTCGCGATCCTCCACGTAGGCGCGCTCGACCTGCTCGGTGGTCTTGTAGCGCTGCGACACCTTTACGCCGTCGCTGATCCGGCGCATGTCCACCTGGGTGGTCGGGGTGCCCTTGCCGGGGTGGAAGCTCTCGGCGCTGAGCACGACATAGAGCTTGGCGTCGACTTCAACGATATTGCCCTTGCGGAGCGAGCTGGCGATGACTTTCACGGCGGATTTTCCTTGGTTGTCCGGGCGGCGCCGCCCAAATGTTGGGCCGCACCATACTGATCTGGCGACCATTCGCCAGCGATTTTCGCGGCGGTCGGACCGCTGAACCTGCCGCCCGAGGAGCGCCCCGATGCCGCCTCCGTTCTGGGCCGTCCACGCCGAGCGGCGGCCGTTTCTCCTCAAGCGCATGGGCATCGCGGCGGCGCTGCGGCAATTCTTTGCCGCGCGGGACTTCGTCGAGGTGGAGACCTCTGCGCTCGTCGCTTCGCCCGGGAACGAGACCCATCTGCACGCTTTCGCCAGCGATCTCATTGACCCGGCCGGCACAGGCGAGCGGCTCTATCTGCGGACCTCGCCCGAATTCGCCTGCAAGAAGCTGTTGGCGGCCGGCGAGCGTCGGATCGTCGAGTTCGCCCGTTCGTTTCGCAACCGCGAGCGCGGAGCGCTGCACCATCCCGAATTCACCCTCGTCGAGTGGTACCGGGCGCAGGACTCCTGCGAGGTGCTGATGGCGGACTGCGCAGCCATTCTTGCGCTGGCCGCGGAGACGGCCGGAACGAAACAGTTCTCCTTCCGTGACCGCACGATCGATCCCTTCGCTCCGCCGGAGCGGCTGTCGGTGGCGGAAGCCTTCGCGCGCTACGCCGGCATCGACCTCATCGCCACGTTGCCTCCGGAGCCTTCGGCGCGTCTCGTGGCGGCGGCCCATGCTGTCGGAATTCGTACGGCCGCCGATGACACCTGGGGCGACGTCTTCAGCCGCGTGCTGGTCGAGAGAATCGAGCCGCGTCTCGGACTCGAGCGGGCGACGATCCTTTGCGACTATCCCGCGGTGCAGTCGCCGCTCGCCCGGCCGAAAGCCTCCGACCCGCGCCTTGCCGAGCGCTTCGAGCTCTATGCGTGCGGGGTCGAGCTGGCCAATGGATGCGGCGAGCTCGTTGATGCCGCCGAACAGCGGATACGACTTGAGGAGCAGATGGCGGAGAAGGCGCGCATCTATGGCGAACGTCATCCGATCGACGAGGACTTTCTCCGCGCGCTCGCCTCGATGCCGGAGGCCTGCGGGGTGGCGCTCGGGTTCGACCGTGTGGTCATGCTCGCAACCGGCGCTACGGCCATCGAGCAGGTGATGTGGACGCCGTTGCCAGGACCATGACGCGCGCGCGGCCCGCATGCGGCGCGGTGCACAAGGGACAAACCTACCCGATCTGCGTAGACTCAATCGGATCGCGGCACACTGGCGCTACATGCTCGTTCGCCGGGCCGATGTTGCCAATGGGACGGGCGCGGGCGGCGTGAACCGCAGGAAGGAAATTGCATGCTGTCGTTCCATACCGCGTGTCGCACGCTGGCGGCGACCCTCCTCGTTCTCGGGTCGGGAGCGCCGGCTTGGGCGCAGGCCTATCCGACCCAGACCATAACCTTCCAGGTCGGCTTCGCCGCCGGCGGCATTGCCGACGTCGTTGCCCGCTTGGTCGGACAGAAGCTCAGCGAGCGCCTTGGGCAGGCGGTGGTGGTGGAGAATCGCGGCGGCGCCGGCGGTAACCTCGCAGCCAAAGCGGTCAGCGTCGCATCGCCTGACGGCTACACCATCCTCGCCACCACCACCGGGCTTGCGGTCAACGAGACCGCCACCCGGAACAAGGGTTTTTCGGTCGATGATCTGCGCACCATCGCCATCGTGGCCTTCAGCCCGGACGTTCTCGCCGTCCATCCCAGCAATCCGGCGAAGGACCTGAAAGAGTTCATCGCCAACGGCAAGGAGAAGAGCTTCACCTACGGCAGCGCCGGCGTCGGCACCGGCCCGCATATCGGCGCGGAATATTTCTTTCGCGAGGTCGCCAAGGTGAAGGCGGTGCACGTGCCGTTCACCGGCGGCGGGCCGGCGGTCACTGCGGCGATCGGCAACCATGTCGATTCCATCGTGCTGACGCTGCCCACGGTGGTGCCGCCGATCACGCAAGGGCACCTGCGCGGACTCGGGCTTGCGAGCGCGACGCGCAACGCGGCGGTGCCCGATGTGCCGACCTATGGCGAGATGGGGTTCCCCAATTTCTATTCGGGCTCCTGGGTCGGATTCTTCGCGCCGGCGAAGACGCCCGGCCCGATCCTCGCGAAGCTCAACGCGGAGATCAACGCCATCATGCAGGAGCCGGAGGCGCAGCAGAAGCTCAAGACCATCGGCTTCGACGTGATGATCAAGAACCTGGCCGAGGCTTCCGACTACTTCAAGAGCGAGGTGGCGACGTGGGGCAAGATGACCCGCGCCATCGGCTATTCGAGCGATTGAGCGCGGCGGTCTACTCCTATCGGGTCACCACCACGTTGAGGATCGAGGTCTTGCCGGCCTTGGTGGCGGCGAGCGCGGCGGCGAGCGCCCCTTTCAATTCGGCGAGCTTCTCGACGCGTTGTCCGTGGAAGTCGAAATGGCTGCCCAGCTGCGCGTAGTCCGGCCCCTCGATGGTCACGCCGAAATGCAAATCCTTACTGGCGGAAGCGCCCTCGGGATAGTGGTGCACATGGCCCTTGCGCATCGCCTCGTATTTCTTGTTGTTGAGCACGACGATGATAATCGGGAGGTCGTGGCGCTTGGAGGCGCCGAGCGCCTGGATGATGGGGTTGTAGAGGAACGAGCCGTCGCCGACGAGCAGGGCGACCGGCCGTGCGGGCGCCGCGAGCTTGATCCCGAGCGCCGTGCCGATGCCCTGGCCGAGGCCGCCTGAGCCGCGGAAGAAGCTTTGCGGCATGGTCTGCGGCAGATGCTGGCGCAGCATCGGTGAATGGGTAATGGTCTCGTCGACGTAGATCGTGTCGGCCGGCATCACCTCGCCGAGCGCGCCCATGAGCGAGAGCGGATCGATGCCCGCGCCGTTCTGCGCCTTGTCGCGCTCGGCGCGCAGGCCCGCGACGTAGCTGTCGTGCTCGCGGGTCCAACGCTGCCGCCGCGCTTCCACTGCGCCGGTGTCGATCTTGCCCGATTTCATCGCCGCAGTCAGAAGCTTGAGCGACTGCGCGATGTCGCCCTCGAGATAAAGGTCGGCGTGGAGGTTCTGGTAGACCATGTGGCCTTTGAGCGGGTTGTCGTTGATCGCGACGATGGTGCCGTTCGTCGGCCGTTGCCGCGCCGGATACCAGGGCGCGCGTCCGCCCACGAGCAGCACGAGGTCGGCGTCGGCGAGCGGCTTGTAGTTAGTGAGGCCGAGATAGAGCGGGTGATTGGTTGGGAAATTGGCGTAGGCGTTGACCCGCCCGTTGATCACCGGAATGGCGAGAAGATCGGCAAGCTCGACCAGCGCCGAAAAGGCCTTGGGGTCGCGCCCGGAGGTTTCCGCCACGATCACCGGATTCTTGGCCTTGCGCACGAGCTCGGCCACTCGCTCGACGTCTTCCGCCTGCGGCTGCACCGTTGGCGCAGGCGGCACCTCGCGCGCGGCCGTTGGCGGCGTCCAGTCGTGCAGCATGTGCTCGAGCGGGACGTTGAGATAGATCGGTCCCTTCGGCACGCGCTGCGCCATCTCGCCGGCGCGGATCACGCTCTCATAAAGCGTGTGCGGGCTGGTGACGGCGCGCGCCCATTTGGTGAACGGCTCGACGAAGCGCTCGATGCCGCCGACGGAGAGCCCGCCGTACCACTGCTGCTCGATATCGAGATCGGGATCTTCGCCGAGCGTCTGGGATTCGCCCGACATGATGACCATGGGCACCTCGTTCTGCAGCGCGCCGTGCACGCCCATGCTCCCCTGCAGCATGCCGACGCCGGCGTGCAGCAGCACCGCCTGCGGCCGGCCGGTGATCAGGGTGTAGCCGGTCGCCATGTCGACGGCGAGCGTCTCGTGCCAGGATTCGATGAAGGTCGGCCCGGACTTCTTGTCGAGCTGCTGGCGGGCTAGCGCCTCCCACACTGGCGACCATTCCGAGCCGGGCGAGGACATGATGTAATCGATCTTGAGCTTGCGAAAGGCCTCGAGGATCGCCTCGCCGCCATCGAGATAGTTCTTCATCGCGTCCTTGCTCCCTAAGCCGGAGTCCGCATACCAACACTGAATTTTTACCGTCCGCAAGCCGACTTGCCAGCGCCGCCCGGGGAGCAGGATTGCGCTCCAGGCCGCGCGAGTCCGGCCCGCCGTACGATTGACCCTTGCGCGCCGACCCGGCATCGGCGAGACCCTTTCGCCTCCGGATTGCCGGTGGCAACCGGGAATTTTGCCATGGGACTTGTCATGAGAGCAGCACGCAAGGCATTGCGCCGCCCCGACGATCTGATCGCGGCTGGGCTTGTGCCGCCCGAACGTCGCGCCGAAGTGGAGGCGGTCGCCGCGCGCTACGCGCTGGCGTTGACGGACGACATCGTCGAGCTCTTCGATGCAACGGATCCGTCCGACCCGGTGGCACGCCAGTTCATCCCCAATGCGGCGGAGCTCGAGACCCGGCCGGAGGAGAGGGTGGATCCGATCGGCGACGCGTCTCACAGCCCGGTCGCGGGCATCGTGCACCGCTATCCCGACCGCGTGCTTCTCAAGCCGGTGCACGTCTGCGCGGCGTACTGTCGCTTCTGCTTCCGCCGCGAGGTGGTCGGCCGGGAACGTGGGCTGTCGCGACAGCAGCTCGATGCGGCGCTCGACTATATCCGCGCGCATTCCGAAATCTGGGAGGTGATCCTGACCGGCGGCGATCCGCTGGTGCTCTCGCCGCGGCGCCTGGCGGCGATCGTCGATGCGCTCGAGGCGATCGCGCATGTCAAGATCATCCGCGTGCACACCCGCGTGCCGGTGGCCGCGCCGGCGCGCGTCACGCCAGCGCTCGTGCGCGCGCTCAAGGCGCCGGGCAAGGCGACCTACGTCGTGCTCCATGCCAATCACGCGCGCGAGCTCAGCGCCAAGGCGCGCGCGGCCTGCGGGCGTTTCATCGATGCCGGCATTCCCATGCTCAGCCAGAGCGTGCTGTTGCGGGGCGTCAATGACGACGCGGCGACGCTCGGGGATTTGATGCGCACATTGGTCGAATGCCGGATCAAGCCCTACTACCTGCATCATGGCGACCTCGCGCCCGGGACCGCCCATTGGCGCACGAGCATCGAGGAGGGCCAGGCCCTGCTGCGGGCGCTGCGCGGCCGGCTCTCCGGCCTGTGCCAGCCGACCTACGTGCTCGACATTCCGGGCGGCCACGGCAAGGCGCCGATCGGACCGAGCTATCTCGCGCGCGTCGGCGGCAGCAACGGCACGACGCGCTACGAGATCGAAGATTTCAACGGCTGCCGTCACGCTTATCCGCCGACGGACTGAAACTCGGGCTATTTCAAGCGCGGCATTCGGCGGGAAGCACGATGGACGCGCCGCGCAAGCGGCGTCACCAGCGCCAGCCGCACAACATCTCGCAGCGATTGCGCCGGGCGAAGTTGTAGAACACCGCACCGACGCAACGCGCGTTCCAGTCCCCGGCAATCAAGGTGATGCGCTCGCCCGCGACCCAATTGAAGCAGGCGGGGCTCATGCCGGTGAAGCGCGCGCCGTTGATGACGAAGTTGGCGCTATAGGGCGGGGACACGATCTCGATCACGTGGCGCTCCGGCGGTAGTCCGTATCCGTAGTGGTAGTAGCGGGGGCGCGCGGTTTCCATGCCGTCGGCGAAAGCCGGCTGGCACAGCAGCAAGCTCAAGGCAAACGCGGAAACCGATTTGAGCATTTTCGCCCCCTCGATGAT
This sequence comes from Pseudomonadota bacterium, assembly GCA_046735815.1. Classification (GTDB taxonomy): domain Bacteria; phylum Pseudomonadota; class Alphaproteobacteria; order Rhizobiales; family Xanthobacteraceae; genus VAZQ01. The sequence goes on along the minus strand of JBKPUA010000117.1, from coordinate 2,847 downwards.
CGAAGAAGGATAAAGACGATCGGCCGTGGTGCCAAGCCGGCTCGCAAACCTTGCGCTGCACGCGCGCGCATTTGATACTGTCGGCCACGGCAACGCTCGAGCCTTACCGGGAGGAAACATGTCGAAGCTTGCTTGGATCGCCATTTTCTCAACGCTCATGGCGTATGTGCTCCCTGCAGCGGCGGAAACCGCCATTCCCGACCTGCGCGGCACTTGGAAGGGCGATAGCGAGTCGCTCGTCCTCGGCGGCGGGAACGATCATCACACCGGGACCACACCAGGCGAGCCGCAACTGCGCAGCGTCCCGTTCACCCTGACGGTCGATAAGCAGGACGGTCGCCGCTTCTCCGGCACGTTCTCTTCGCCGCGCAGCAGCGAAAAGATCCTCGCGGTCATCTCCCGCAACGGCACAATCCAGATGGTCGATAGCGAGGGCTACACTCTCGGGACGATACTGGCACCGAACCGGCTGGAGCTCTGCTACATGCATGTGTCGGTGGCGGCGCGGATCGCGTCGTGCACCGAGCTGACCAAGCAACCGTAGGGGTCATCCAGAGCGGCGCACGCGAAATCGGCCTCCGCCGCGGGTCAGGATCGACGAAGCTGTGCGCTGTCGCGTCGCCGTCCCCGTGGCGGGCCGCGCGTGGTCTTTTTGGAAAGACATCTAAGCGGGAACGAGGACGATCCCGAAGTGGCGCCACGGTCGATGAAGATGGGCTAATCGCTCGTCGTTTCCCCTATGATGGCGCACCTAGTGCCCCGAACCCGAAGTTCGCGCATATCGTGCCGCGAGTTCGCCCGCGAACTTCGGGTTCAAAGGGGCACTAGAATCATAGAGTTGCTAGTGGTCTTCGATTCCGAAGTTCGCAAACGAGGGTGCCGCACAAATGATGCGAACTTCGGAATCGGACCACTAGCGCGCGTCTACTCAACAGATGCTCGAGCGTGTCCCCATTCCGAAGGAATGGGACGCGCACCAAAGAAAAATGTGTGATGGTGGTCACATCTCACAAGTCCGTGATGTTGCTACACCGGCATTCGTCCATTCGAAGGGGTGCCGCAATGAACAGTCTGATGATTGCAGGCGTGGCGCTGGCGATCCTGGGAGCAGCCACGCAAGCCCAAGCATCAATGACCGTGTCGACCTCGCGGCCGATCGAGCCGGGATGCACGATCGCGGCTGACACGACCGATGCAGATATCGCTGGCGACCGGCCTGCCGATGTGGCGCCGAGCTTGTCGAGCGCAACTACCGTTACCTACGTAACTGTGACAACGCCCACGACCAACGCAATTGACGGGACGGCCAACCATGATCGCCGGAAGACGGAACAGGCCGCGCGTTGGAATGAGGTAGTCCAACGTGTGGAGGAGCGAGCTTGGCGCAAGCCCATGCAGCGCGCGGCAGACGAGAGCAAAGTTGGCTCGCTGAAACGAGCCTTCGCTCGCCTTGAACGCGTTCTGGATACCCAAAAGGTCAGACGGAGCGTCCTCGCCCGCTACCGCTGAGACTTAATCATAAGCTGTTGATTTAGGTGGGCGCGCCACGGTCGACGAAGATGGCGCCGCTGCTTCGCCGTGGCGCTGATGCCGCGCGCGACCGGGGCGCCGAAAATGTGACGGTGGCGGCGATCCTTCGGGATGCGGCGTTAAGTGGGGGAACGGCCAATTCGCTGTGATACAGTCTGTGGCGCCCACGCTCGGTTTGGACGTGAGCCCGGTGAACGTGCGCGCTCCGCTGGAAATCGAGCGTTCTATCGCAGGCTTTGCACGCTTCGCGCCGCGTCGCGGCTCAGATGGTCGTAAGGCGACGATATGGAGCGGCAAGAGGAGAGGGGATTAAGACAATGATTGAGAGACGGAGATTGCTTGTCGGTGCGGCGCTGGGCGTGGCGTTCGGTCCGCCCATGGCGATGGCTGAGCCAGCGGACAAGGCGGCATTGTTGGCCGAGCTGATGAAGCTCGAGGTGGCAAGCTGGCAGTTCCTCAAGGACACGAACGTGGCGGCTGTGAAGGACTATCTCGCCGACGACGCGCTGCTGATCTTCGGCGATGGCATGTCCTTCACCAAGGCGGAGTACATCAAGGCGATGCCGGACATCCGGCGGACAGCTTCACCATCGAGCCGAATGCCGACATCACGGTCTGGACGCCGGAGGTCGCCACCGTGCTGTACCGCATCACCTACGCCAGTGCGATGAAGAACGCGAAGGCCTCGACGATGAAAGCGCTGTCGTCGAGCACGTATGTGCGCCGCAATGCCAACTGGTTGAGCGCGCTCTATCAGGAAACACCGGTGCCGTAAGCGTTGGTGCAGAGCGAGCTTTCGCCCCGTTTTTTCATTGTGGCCTTTGCCCCGATTAGCTAAATCCGAACGGCTGCGCCGCCATGCCGCCGGGTAGCTCGATGACATAGCGATGAGGCCGCCCAATGAGGCGACCTCGCCTCATGTCTCAAATCGAAATGGGGCAGTGGACCATATCTGGAGCTCATTTCGGACCCCGCCGGGTTCTCAAAGTAGACTGAGCGGAAGCAACTCCGACGGGACGGCAAATGGATCTGGCGGATCGACAGAAACTGGAAAGAATCGCTCTGGACCGCCTCTTGGCCAGCGCTGATGACGAGGAGCAATGGTCCTTCGTATTTCGTACTGAAGCAGCCATCAGCGCGCTTTATTGTGCCTGGTCAGTCGCCGAGCAGTGGGAATTCGACGGTCAGATTGACGGACTAGGCCTTCAGTGGACACCGGAGCGGCAGAAGCTCCTCAAGCTTGGTGAGGCTGAACCGACCGAGGAGGAACTGCGGCAGTGGCGCAAGGCCTTATGTCGTCACTTGGCTGACGGGTCC
>JBKPUA010000116.1:0-7335 GCA_046735815.1 Pseudomonadota bacterium | reverse complement strand
CGGCATCCTGGAAGGCGACGTGATCGAATGCAGCCTGCACTTCGGCGCATTCCACGTGCCGAGCGGCAAGGCGGTGCAGGCGCCGTGCTTCACCGATCTCAAGACCTTCCGCACCGAGGTGCGGGACGGTCAGGTGTTCGTTGACCTCTCGACCCCGGCGGGCACGGCCTCCTGAGCAGGTGCCGGCGCCGCGGGCGGCGGCAGCTGGAGCGGTGCCTTGGCCTTGGCGCGCTCGCGCGGCGGACCCATCAGCACCGGCTGGAACAGCACGGCCGCCGCCATGGTGGTGACAAGCGCGAGCGCCATCAGCTTGCCCATGCTCGACGTGCCGGGATGGCTCGACAGCCACAGGCTGCCGAAGGCGGTGGCGGTGGTGCAAGCGCTGAACATCACCGCCCGCGTCAGGGGCGATTGCAACAGGCCGGTCTGACCGGCCCGCCACGCCATGATGTAGTAGATCTTGAAGGCGACGCCGACGCCGAGCAGCAGCGGCAGCGCGATGATGTTGGCGAAGTTGAGCTTCATGCCCAACAGCACCATCAGCTCCATGGTGACGACGCCGGCCATCAGCAGCGGAATGAGGGTGAGAAGAACGTCGCCAAACCGGCGCAGCACGATCCACAGCAGGATCGTGATCGAGGTGAGCGCCCAGAACCCGGCTTCGAAGAACGCCCGGATCACGGTGCGGCCGGATTCGAGGATCGCCACCGGGCCGCCGACGGCGACGGGCTCGACCGCCTGCACCGCGCGCGCGAACGCACGCAAGGTCTCGTTATCGGTGGGATCGCCCTTGGGCAGGATTTCCACCTTGAAGCGGCCGTCGGCGGTGACCCATTCGCCCGCAATCTCGGGCGGAAGGGTCTCGAGCGTGACCGGCTGCGCCTGCAGATAGTTGCGCAGCTCGTCGAGCGCGATGTTGAGCGACGGGATCATGGCGGCGGTGGCGCGCGCGCGCAGCGCCTCGTCGCCGTCGGCGATCTTGGTGAGGTCCTCGCCGAGGCGCTTGGCGGCGGCGGCACCGCGGCCGGTCTGGGTACCGGCCGCCTTGTTCAAGTTCTCGACCGCCGCCTTCAGCGCGGCGACGTTGTCGGCGTCGGTCGGCGGCTTCTTGTTGGGGTCGGGCTTGAGCACCGGGTCGAGCACGGTCGCGAGCTGGCGGATGGCTGCAAGCTTCGGCTGCTGGTCGGTAGGGATGAAATTCTCGATGGTCCGCACGCTTGCGACCTCGGGCAGCTTGGAGAGCTTCTCCACGTCTGTCTTTGCCGCCTCCGCGCTCGGCGCCAGGACGTAGATCGAGCTCGCGCCGATGGCGGGATCGCTGCGCAGCTCGAGGAAAGTGGCGACCGATTCCGACTTCGGATTGCGCAGATTGAGCGGATTGAAGTCGAACTGCAGCCAGTAGAGCAGCGGCAGGCCGGCGGCTACCGCGAGGCCGGTCAGCACGATGACCGGAATGCGGTGCCGCTCCATGAAGCGATCGACCGGGGCGAGCCATTTGAACCCCATCTCCTGCGGCTCGCCCGGCGGCTTCAGCAGCATCAGCAATGCCGGGATGAGGGTGATGCTGGTCAGGAATGCGATGATCATACCGAGGCCGGCAAGCAGCCCGAGCTCGGACAGCCCCAGGTAGTCGGTGGGGAGAAACGACAGGAAGCCGGCGGCGGTCGCGGCGGCGGCAAGGGTGAGCGGCGCCCCGGCATGGCGCGCGGCGTTGATCAAGGCTTGATGCAGGTCATCGACCTCGTGGCGCTCGGCGCGATAACGCACGCTGAACTGGATCCCGAAATCGACCCCGAGGCCGATGAACAGAACGGCAAACGCCACCGAGATCAGGTTGAGCGCCCCCACCATGGCGAGCCCGACCGCAGCGGTGATGGACAAGCCGACCACCAGGCTGATGAATACCGCGAGGATGATTCCGAATGAGCGCAACGCAAGCCAGAGGATGGTCAGCACGACCGCGATCGTGGCCGTGGTGTTGACGACTTGCCCCTCCTCGAGCGTGGCATATTCCTCATCGGCGATGGCGACCGGCCCGGTGAGCCGCAGCGTGGCGCCATATTGCCCGGCGAGATTGAGATCGGCCGCGGTCTGCCGGATGGCGTCGGTCGCCGCTTTGCCGGGCATCAGCGCGCTGAAGTCGAGCACCGGCCGGATGCCGATGAAGCGCCGCCGCTCGCTCGGCGTAGCGGGCCGCCCGTTGAGCATGGCGCGCCAGGAGAAGCTCGCCGAACGCCCCGCTATGGCCTCGTCGAGCGTGTCCGAGACCATGTTCAAGGTCCCGGAGAAATCATCGAGCGTATAGTGGCCCATGCGCGCGCCGATCAGCCCGTAGTTCAGGGCCGTGGTGAGCCCGCGCAGATTGGGATCCTGCGCCAGCGCCTGAATCACAGGCTTGGCCTCGCCGAGCTTCTTGCTGAGCCCCACCACCTCCTCGGTGGGCAGGAACAAAAGCCCGTTCTTCTGAAAGAAAGGCCCTCCTCCGGCGTCGAAAATCGACTGGAAGTGATCCTTCTGCTCCGACAATTTCTGGATCAAGGCGGCCGTGGCCTGCGTTACCAGCTCGGCGGTGGGCGCTTGGACCACCGCCAGGATGGTTTGTTCCTTAGGAGGGAAGGCCTTTTCGAATGCAACCTCGCGTTGGCGCCAGGGCAGCTGCTTGGAGATGAGCTTGTTGACGTCGGCATCGATGGCGAAATGGCCGGCCGCGAAGATCCCCGTCACGAGACCCAATAATGCTGCAATACCAAAGATTTGCGTTGCGTAACGGGCGCAATAATCAACCGTCGCGACGATGGCCTTCTGCAACATGCCTTGTCCTAGGAGTTTGTCGCTTGCGCCCATGGGCCTGGAATTTGGCGGAACCTGCGCCGGTGTGGCGGCGCAATATCAGGCAATTCAGCGCGTTGACAATGACCACGTGGTACGGACATAGCCGCGATGAGCGCCCGGTCGAGCTCTAGCCGAGAACCCCCAGGAGGGGCTCCGAGTTCGATTCGGATGGTGAGTGCCGCGCGGCGGCTTTCGAGGTGATTTGGGCTGTGCTGGCGCGCGCCGATGTGGGAAAATGTCGCATGATGATCGAGCCGACCCCGCTCTTCGATTCCCTCGCCCTCCGCGTTGCCGCGCGCCGGCGGCGATCGAGAACTTGAATCAATCCATAGTGAGGACTGGGTGGGGGGTCGACGGCTCGACATCCCGCGGCGGGGAAGAGCATATTGAGTTTCGACGCACCGACGCCCGACTGTTCGAACAGGAAGATCAGAAAATATGCGAATACCGTTCTACAAGGAGATGCGCATCGGCTCCTACATCCTCAGGCAGAAGCTGCTGGGCCGAAAGCGTTATCCGCTCGTGCTGATGTTGGAGCCGCTGTTTCGCTGCAATCTCGCCTGCGTCGGCTGCGGCAAGATCGACTATCCTGACCCGATCCTCAATCGCCGCTTGTCGGTCAAGGAGTGCCTCGATGCCGCCGACGAATGCGGCGCGCCGATGGTGGCGATCCCGGGCGGTGAGCCGCTCATTCACCGCGAGATCGGCGAGATCGTGAAGGGCCTGGTCGCCAGGAAGAAGTTCGTCTCGCTGTGCACCAACGCGCTGCTGCTGGAAAAGAAGCTGCATCTGTTCGAGCCCTCGCCCTACCTGTTCTTCTCCGTTCATCTCGACGGTCTGCGCGAGCATCACGACAAGTCGGTCTGCCAGACTGGCGTGTTCGATCGCGCGGTGGCCGCGATCAAGGCGGCCAAGGCCAAGGGCTTCACCGTCAACGTCAATGCCACGATCTTCGACGGCCATGCCGCCGAGGACATCGCGGCATTCCTCGATCTCACCAAGGAGCTCGGCGTCGGCGTATCGATCTCACCCGGCTACGCCTATGAGCGGGCGCCGGATCAGGAGCACTTCCTCAGCCGGCGCAAGACCAAGGAGCTGTTCCGCAACGTGTTTCGCCTGGGCGCCGGCAAGAAGTGGAATTTCATCCACTCCAACCTGTTCCTCGACTTCCTCGCCGGCAATCAGACTTATCATTGCACGCCCTGGGGCATGCCGACGCGCAACATCTTCGGCTGGCAGAAGCCTTGCTACCTGCTGGGCGAGGGCTATGCCAAGACCTTCCGCGAATTGATGGAGACCACCGACTGGGACTCCTACGGCACCGGTCGCTACGAGAAATGCGCAAACTGCATGGCCCATTGCGGTTACGAGCCAACCGCGGCCGAGGCCTCGATCGCGCAGCCGTTGCAGGCGCTCAAGGTCGCCTTGTTCGGACCGCGCATCGAAGGACCGATGGCGCCGGAGATCCCGCTCGACAGGCAGCGGCCGGCAGAATTCATGTTCTCGCGTCACGTGGAGCAGGAGCTCGCCGCGATTCATCGCGCCAAGGATTCGCCGGTCACTCCGCTGGAGGCGGCGGAATAGCCGGTGCGCGCGGGGGCGGCTATTGGTGGAGCATGATCTTTCCCGAAAACCGGTGCCCACTTTTCGGGATCATGCTCTACGCGGCCGCTACATGCCGAACGCCACCGCGCGCGCATTGGCGCGCTTGAGGTTGCGATAGCGCGCGAGCGCCCACAGCGGGAAGAATTTCGAGTAGCCGTGGTAGCGCAGGTAGAACACGCGCGGGAAACCGGTGGCGGTATAGCGCGGCTCGTTCCAGAAGCCGTCGTCGCCCTGCATGCGTGACAGGTAATCGATGCCGCGCTCGATCGCGGGATGATCGACCTCGCCGGCGGCCATGAGGCCGAGCAGCGCCCATGCGGTCTGCGAGGCGGTGCTCGGAGCGCGCTCGTAGCCACGGTAATCGAGCTTGTAGCTCGTGCCATCCTCGCCCCAGCCGCCGTCGGGATTTTGAATCCTGGCGAGCCACGCCACCGCCTTGCGAAATTCGGGAGCGCCGTGATCGACGCCCGCGGCGTTGAGCGCGCATAGCACCGACCAGGTGCCGTAGATGTAGTTCATGCCCCAGCGGCCGTACCAGCTCCCTTCTTCGAGCTGAGTGCGGCGCAGGTAGTCGAGCGCACGCGCCACCGCCTCGCTCTTGTCCGCGGTGTCGCCGATCTGCACCAGCATCGAGACGCAGCGCGCGGTCACGTCCTCGGTCGGCGGGTCGAGCAAGGCGCCATGGTCGGCGAATGGGATGTTGTTGAGATAGTAGTATTCGTTGTCCGCATCGAAGGCGCCCCACGCGCCGTTGCGGCTTTGCATGCCCAGAATCCATTCGCGCGCGCGCGCGATCGCCGCGCGCGAGGCTGGGCTCGTGACTTGCGCGCGATCGAGCGCCATCACCACCACGGCGGTGTCGTCGACGTCGGGGTAATGGGGATTGGCGTATTGGAACGCCCAGCCGCCGGGGCGCAGCTCGGGCCGGCGCGCAGTCCAGTCACCCTTCACGTCGAGGATCTGCTGCGGCAGCAGCCATTCGAGGCCTTTGCGCGCCGGCGCCGTGGCGCGCTCGCCGCCCACTTCGAGCATGGTGTGGCACGCGAGCGCGGTGTCCCAGATCGGCGAGACGCAAGGCTGGCAGTAAGCCTCGTGCTCATGCACGACCAGGAGCTCATCGACCGAGCGGCGCGCGATCGCGCGCTGCGGATGATCCTCCGGATAGCCGAGCGCGTCGAACATCATCACGCTGTTCGCCATGGCCGGAAAGATCGCGCCGAGCCCGTCCTCGCCGTTGAGGCGCTCGCCGACCCACGCCACCGCGCGCTCGATCGCGCGCTGCCGCGAGCGCTCGGGAAACATCGGCTCGGCGGCGTGCAGCACGATGTCGACGCCGCGAAAGAACCAGAACCATGATGCCTTCTGCTGCGGCGCCTTGGGAGCGGGACCCACGGTCTGCGGCGGCTCGAGAAAGAGTTCGTCGATGGTGACGCCCTTGGGGTTGCGCGCCCTCGGTTTGAGCGCCTGCAGCACCAGCAGCGGCACGATGACGGTGCGGCTCCAATACGAGACCTTGTCCAGGTGGAATGGAAACCACCTCGGCAGCAGCATGATCTCGACCGGCATCACCGGAACCGCGCGCCACGAGACGAATCCGAACAGCGCCAGCATAAGCCGCGTGAACACGTTGGAGCGCGCCGCGCCGCCGCGCGCGCGGATGGCATCGCGCGCGCGTACCATGTGCGGCGCGTCGACCGAATCGCCGATCATCTTGAGCGCGAAATAGGCCTTCACGCTCGCACTCACGTCGAAGGCACCGTCCTGGAACAGGGGCCATCCGCCGTGCTCGCCCTGGATGCGGCGCAGGTAGACGGCGATCTTCGCTTCGAGCGCGCTGTCGACCGGCTCGGCGAGATAGTGCCGCAGCAAAACGTATTCCGCCGGGATAGTCGCGTCCGCTTCGAGCTCGAACACCCAGTGGCCGTCGGGCTGCTGCAGAGAAAGCAGCGCGCGGCTTGCGGCATCGATGCTGCGCTCGACCGCAGGGTCGAGAGCCGACGATTTCGACGCGGTCGACACCACGTTCATTCGCTCTCCCGTCAGATGCGGCCGATGAGATCGGCTGCGCGATTCCCGGACCGCACCGCGCCTTCGATCGTCGCCGGCAAGCCGGTCCTGGTCCAATCGCCGGCGAGCACGAGATTGCTCCACGCCGTGCGCGCGTCCGGGCGCTTGGCGTTCTCGCCAGGCGTCGCCGCAAAGGTGGCGCGCCGCTCGCGCACGATCTGCCACGGCGGCAGCGGCTTGGGAAGGCCGGCGACGACCGCGACCTCGTCCCAAATCGTACGCGCCAGCGTCTCGCGCGGAACATCGAGCAGGCGATCGGCGCCGCTGATCGTCACCGACAGGCGGTCGGGAAAGCTGAAAAGCCACTCGATGGTGCCGTTCACGACCCCGGTGATGGGCGCAAGCGCAGCGGGCGGAGCGAGGCGGAAATGCGCATTCACGATGGCGCGGAATTGCGACGGCGTTTCGAGGCCGGGCACAAGGTCGGCCGCCACTGGGGGCGGCACCGCCAGGATCACGCTGTCGCCGGGGATGGCGAGCCTGTCCTCGCCGAAATCGAGCGCAGCGACCTTGTCCTGCGCATAGTCGAGCGTCCGCAGCCGGTGCCCGAATAAAACTTTGGCGTTGCGCTCGGTCAGAAAGCGCAGTGCCGCCTCGATGAAGGCGGGGCCCAATCCGTCGCGCGCAATGAGCGGCCGGCAGGCCGCGCCGCCCGTCGCCAGCGTTTCGCGGACGACGGCGCCGGCAAGAGAGGCGCTCGCCTCCTTCGGCTCGGTGTTGAGCGCTGCGAGCCAGAGCGGCCGCGCGAGGCGCTCGTACAGCGGTCCGGCGCAGCGCACGGTCTCGCCGATCGTCTTTCGCTTCGCGGCGAGGAGCAGACGGGCGAAGGCC
>JBKPUA010000115.1:0-20613 GCA_046735815.1 Pseudomonadota bacterium | reverse complement strand
GCTGCTCGCCGACGCCATCAGCGGGCTCACCGGCGCCGACGCACTCGCCTTTTTCGATGCCATCGCGCCCATCGTCTACCGCGATTCGATCGACATGTCGGTGGCATGGCTGCAGTCGCGCTACGACAAAACAGGACCCGGTGGATCGGGGGCCGATTACATCAACTGTCCTGTCACGCGGGAACAATACCAGACCTTCGTCAGCGCCTTGCTCGCCGGCGACAAGGTCACTTTCCACGATTGGGAGACGCCCTATTTCGACGGCTGCCTGCCGATCGAGGTGATGGCGGAGCGCGGGCCTGAGACCCTGCGCCACGGTCCCATGAAGCCGTTCGGTCTGACCAACCCGCGCGCGCCGGGCGTGAAACCGTATGCCGTCGTTCAGCTGCGCCAGGACAACCGGCTTGGGACCTTGTTCAACATGGTGGGCTTCCAGACCAAGCTCAAGCACGGCGAGCAGACGCGCATCTTCCGCACCATTCCGGGCTTGGAGAAGGCGGAATTCGCGCGGCTTGGCGGGCTTCACCGCAACACCTTCCTCGATGCGCCCAAGCTGCTCGATCCTACGCTGCGCCTTCATGCCGATCCGCGCCTGCGCTTTGCCGGCCAGATCACCGGTTGCGAAGGCTATGTCGAATCGGCTGCGATCGGCCTCATCGCAGGCCGCTTCGCAGCCGCCGAGCGATTGTCCCAATTCATCGCGCCGCCGCCTCCCACCACCGCCCACGGCGCGCTGCTGGCGCATATTACCGGCGGCCATGTCGAGGCCGGCGGCGAGACGCAAGCGGCCACTGCGCGATCATACCAGCCGATGAACGTCAATTTCGGCCTGTTTCCGCCGCTCGCCCATGCGCTCAAGCATGAAAGCGGACAACGGCTGCGCGGCCCGGAAAAGGCCTTGGTGAAAAAGCGCGCCCTTACACGGCGCGCGCTCGCTGAGCTCGAGCGCTGGATCGCGGGCGACGCTCACGCCGTGGCGGCGGAATGAAGCCGATGCGGTTGCCGAGCGAAATCGAGGGGCGCTGGACGAGCTCCGTCGTGCTCAAGCGCGATCCGCTATCGACGGTAGAGCGCGGGCGCTTCGGCACGCCCCCGCACGACGTCGAGGCGGTGCTGCGGCGGATCGACGAAGTGCCGTGGTGGAGCTTCGGACTGGCGCGACATCTGTTTGGGCGCGAGCAACGCGCGCTCGCGGTCGCGGGCAAGCTCGGCATCGCGCCGCCGCTGTTGTTCGTCAGTCGCCGCGCGCTGGTGCGCGGCTGGATCGACGGCCTGCCGCTGCACATCGCCAAGCCCAGCGGGGAGCGCGCCTTTTTCCGCTCGGCCAAGGCAACCCTGCGCAAGCTGCACCGCGCCGGCATCTGCCACAACGATCTCGCCAAGGAGCAGAACTGGTTGCGCGGACGCGACGGGCGCGCCTATCTCACCGACTTCCAGCTGGCGATGCGTTTCTCGCGCCGCAATTGGCTGTTCCGCATCGCGGCCTACGAGGATCTGCGGCACCTGCTCAAGCACAAGCGTCGCTACGCGCCCGACGCCCTCACCGCGGCTGAGCGGCGCGTGCTCGCGAAGAAGAGCCTTTTCACCCGCGTCTGGATGGCGACGGGCAAGAAGGTCTACTACGCCATCACGCGCAACGTGCTGGGCGTCACCGATCGCGAGGGCGGCGGGACGCGGCTCGTGCACGACGCGCCCCGCATCACCGCCCGCCTCAAAGCCCATCCACAGGTACGCGAGACCGTAGTGGTGGCATTCCCCGACCGCCGCATGGGCACCGGCCTCTACGCCTTCGTCGAGGGCGGTCCGGAGCTGAGCGAGCAGAGCTTGCGCGAGTTCATCGGGGCCGAGGCGTCAGCCCGGTCGAAACCGGCACCGCGGCCGCCCGAGCATCTACAGGTGACGCCACAATTGCCGCGTAGCGCGTCGGGCGAAGTGCGCAGCGAAATCCTACAGCTCGTCGCCATGAACCAGATCGATCTGGTCGACGCGCTGATCGCGAGCGAGGAGGAGCGCGCGCTGGTCGCGCGCATTCTCGCGGAGCGCCGCAACCTCCGCGACCGTTTTGCGTTTTAACCAAAGATCTGCGCCGGCTGGCGTGCTGCGCGCCAGATGAGCCATTGGCGTCGCCACGGCGCGATCTCGACCGGCACGAAAGGATCGTAATCGCGCCGTTCCATGCGCGCGAGCGTCGGCCCGGCGAGCGCGATCGGCAGGAAGGCGGGCATGATGGCGGGCGACGCAGTCATGATGCGATCCTGCGCTTGGCGCAGATGAGCGCGCGCCCGACCGCGCAGGTCGGCCAGCGCCGCGCGCAACTGCGGAGTCGCTTGCCCGCTCGCCACATCCTGACGGCGCGCCCCGTGCCGCTCCAGGATCTCGAGCGGAACGAACAGCTGACCGCGGGCGGCATGGACCGGGAACGCCCTGAGCAGTCCGGCAATGGCCTGGGCGATGCCGGCATGATGGCTGAGTGCGGCGATGTCCGGCTCATCACCGCGGTTCAGGACCTGCGCTGCGAGCGCGACGAGCGTGGATGAGGCGCCGTCCGCGTAGCTCTCGAGCTCGGCAAGGGTCGCCATCGGCTCGTCGTAGAGATCGAAACGGCGCGCCGCGATCAGCGCCTCGAGCCGCTCCGCCGGCAGCCGGTAGCGCGTCATGCTCGCGCGCAACGCCGCCGCCTCCGGGTAGGCCTCGACCTCGCCCCGGCCCGCCCCGCCGAGCACGTCGCTCCACCATTGCAGCCGGATCTCGCCCGCCACCGGCTCGCGGGCGACCTCGCGCACCCGTGTGATCTCCACGTTGAAGGCGTAGAGCGCGAACAGCGCGGCGCGGTGCTCCGCGGGAGCGAACAGTGTGGCGAGAAATCGATCCTTGTCCGCGGCGCGGACCAGCGCCTCGCAATGGGCGAATGCATCCTCTTGCATCGGCCCGAGCCTACCCCGAGGGGGACGCCCGCGTCCGCGCGATCAGGCGCTGGACGGTCGCTTCTGTCCCGGCTCCTCGGCTTCCATGCGGGTCGTGCCGACGCCGAGATAGATCAGGATCGGGGCGGCGATGAACACCGAGGTGTAGGTGCCCACCAGCACGACGCCGAAGATCATGGTCGCGACGAAGCTGTGGATGGCGTGACCGCCGAAAAAGAGCAGCGCCAGCAGCGCGAGCGTCACCGTGACGTGGGTAATGATCGAGCGCGACAGCGTCGAGTTCACCGATATGTTGAGCAGATCCGGCATGGACATGCGCTTGTACCGGCGCAGCATCTCGCGGATACGGTCGTAGATGACCACCGTGTCGTTGAGCGAGTAGCCGAGAATGGTGAGCAGCGCCGCGATACTGGACAGGTCGAAATCGATCTGCGTCAGCGACATGTAGCCGATCGTCAGCACGAGATCGTGCACGTTGGCGATCATGGCGCCGAGGGCGAACTGCCACTCGAAGCGGAACCAGAGATAGATCAGGATCGCGAAGATCGCGAGCCCGAGCCCGACCGTGCTCTTGGCCAGAAGCTCGGAGGAGACCCGCGGGCCGACCACCTCGACCCGGCGGTAGTCGACCTCGGCACCCAGGGCCTCGCGGACCTTGGCGATGGCGGCCTGTTGCGCCTGCTCGCCTCCGGGCTGCTGCGCGACGCGGATCAGCACATCGGTCGGTCCCCCGAACTCCTGCAGCTGCACGTCGCCGAGCCCAAGACCGCCCAATGTCGAACGCATCTTGGCGAGATCGGCGGGTCCTGTCTTCGATTGGACCTCGATCAGCGTGCCGCCGACGAAATCGATGCCGAAGTTCAAGCCGTGGAAGAAGAACAGCAGGATGGCAACGATGGACAGCGCTGCGGAGCTGGGAAAGCTGATGCGCCGAAAGCGCATAAAGTCGAACTTGGTATCGTCCGGAACGATCCGCAGCAACGGAATGGAATGATAGAGGCGCACGTTTGCGACCGCCTATGAAATCGCCAGCTGGCGCGGGCGCGCCCACCTCACCCACCAGGCCACGATCAGCCGCGTCAATGTGAAGGCGGTGAACACGGTGGTGACGATGCCGATGCCCAGTGTGACGGCGAAGCCGCGCACCGGCCCGCTGCCGAAGAAGAACAGCACCGCGGCGGCGATGAAGGTGGTGATGTTCGAATCGAGGATGGTGGCAAGCGCGCGGCTGAAGCCGGCGTCGATGGCGGTGATCGGCGTGCGCCCGGTGCGCACCTCCTCGCGAATGCGCTCGTAGATCAGCACGTTGCTGTCGACCGCGATCCCGATGGTGAGTACGATGCCGATGATGCCCGGCAAGGTCAGCGTGGCGTTGAGCAGCGACAGGATGCCGAAGATCATGCCCACGTTGACGGCAACGGCGACGCTGGCGAACACGCCGAACAGCCCGTAAGTCACGACCATGAAGACGACCACAAGCGCGGCGCCGAAATAGGACGCGAGCTTGCCTTTCTCGATTGAATCCTGACCGAGGCCCGCGCCCACGACGCGCTGCTCGATCACCGTGAGCTTCGCCGGCAGCGCACCGGCCCGTAGCAGGATGGCGAGATTGTTGGCCGACTCCACGGTGAAATTGCCGGAGATCTGCCCGCTTCCTCCCAGGATCGGTTCGCGAATGACGGGCGCCGAAATTACCTCGTCGTCGAGCACTATGGCGAACGGCCGCCCGACATTCTCCTGGGTGACTTGCGCGAATTTGCGGGCGCCGGAGGTGTTGAACTTGAACGAGACGATCGGCTCGCTCGTGCGTTGGTCAAAGCCCGGCTGTGCGTCGGTGAGCTCTTCGCCCGACACGATCACCCGCTTCTCGAGCAGATAGGGCTGGCGATTTTCCGCCTTCGAGCCGTAGACGATCTCGGATTCCGGCGGCGGCCGGCCCTGCAACGCCTGCTCGGCCGTCATCGATGTGTCGACGAGACGGAACGTCAGCTTGGCGGTCTTGCCGAGGATGTCGAGCAGCTGCTGCGGATCTCCGAGACCGGGCACCTGAACCAGAATGCGGTCGTTGCCCTGGCGCTGGATCGAGGGCTCGACCAGGCCGAGCTGGTTGACGCGCTTGCCGATAATCTCGACCGACTGATCCACCACCTGGCGGATGCGTTCGAGAATGGCTGGCTCCGTCACGGTGAGGCGGACCACGCCGCCGCCGACATTGTCGACGTCAAGCGAGCGCTGTCCGCTGCTGCCAAGGAAGCCAGCGAGCGGCTGCGACAATTCGCGAAGCTTGGCGAGGCCCTGCTGCAGGTCGTTTTCGCGGATGGCGACCTCGACCGAATTGCCCCGGATAACGGGGGCGCGGCTCAAGCCGATGCGCGCCTCGCGCAGGACGCGGCGCACGTCATCTTGCAGCGCCAGCAGCTTCTGTCTGCGGACATCGTTGGCATCGACCTCGAGCAGGATGTGCGAGCCGCCCTGCAGGTCGAGCCCGAGCACGATGTGCCGCTGCGCCCATTCCGGCCAGCGCTTGACGGTGCTCTCGGGGAAGAAATTGGGAACCGCGAACAGGCAACAGATGAACGCCGTGAGCAGGATCGCCGCTGCCTTCCACTTCGAAATATAAAGCATGGATCGTCCCGGTTCACGCGTACCCTGGCATCAGGGCGATCGGCGTTAACCGCCCTCGTCCTTGACCGGCTCGCCCTTGGCGCGAACACCCGAGACCATCGCGCGCACCTGGCGCACGCGCACCCCGTCCGCGATCTCAACCTCGATCTGGTCGTCGTCGACGACCTTGGTCACCTTGCCGACCAGCCCGCCGGAGGTAATGACGGTGTCGCCGCGGCGCAAGTTCTTGATCAGTTCCTGGTGGTCCTTCGCGCGCTTTTGCTGCGGCCGCAGGATCAAGAAATACATGATGACGAAGATCAGGACGAAAGGCAGCAATTGCATCCAGAGGTCGCCGCCGCCAAACGGGCTGCTCGCTTGGGCAAAAGCGGGCGTCACAAGCATCTCTGGGTCCTTTGTGGGTTCAGCACGCGCGAGGGTGGCGCCGCCACAGTGTTCGGCCGACGAAATCGGCGCGGACTATAGCCGCCAGCGGCCCAATTGCAATGTTGCTTCGCCCCGGAACATGGGCGACTCGGGCGTTCTAAACCCGTGATCTTGCGGGCCTGACGGCGCCCCGGTAAGGGTGCGACGCACCCTTGCCGCATGCCATGGCCAAACGCCCCCGAAAGCCTCCTGCCACCGCCCCCTCGCGCCCGCGGATAGCGACCGAATCCGCGGGTTCCACCCGCGCGCTCGAGCGCATCGCAGCCGCGCTCGAACGGCTGGCGCCGCCTGCTTCGGGAACGCCGCAGTTTGCCGCAGCGGACGCTTTCTCCTGGCACCCCGACGGGCACCGGCTCGTTGCGGTCACGAGAGTGAATCGCGTCGAGATGTCGCTGCTCAAGGGCATCGATCGCGTACGCGATATGCTGCTCGAAAATACCGAACGGTTCGCGCGCGGGCTGCCCGCCAACAACGCGCTGCTCTGGGGCGCACGCGGCATGGGGAAGTCGTCGCTGGTGAAGGCGGTCCATGCCTCGGTCAATGCCGCGCATCGACGACACAAACAAGACGACGGGCCGCTCAAGCTGATCGAAATCCATCGCGAGGATATCGAGAGCTTGCCCGAGTTGATGACGCTCATGCGCGGCGCGCCCTATCGCTTCATCGTGTTCTGCGACGATCTCTCGTTCGAGGCGGAAGACACAAGCTACAAGTCGCTCAAGGCCATGCTCGAAGGCGGCATCGAGGGCCGGCCCGACAACGTCGTGTTCTATGCCACCTCGAACCGGCGCCACCTGATGGCGCGGGAGATGGTGGACAACGAGCGCTCGACGGCGATCAATCCCGGCGAGGCGGTGGAAGAGAAGGTGTCGCTATCGGACCGCTTCGGCCTGTGGCTCGGCTTCCACCGCTGCAGCCAGGATGAATTTCTGGCGATGGTCGATGGCTACGTCGCTCACTACGGCATCGCGCATCCGCGCGAAAAGCTGCATCCCGAAGCGCTCGAATGGGCGACCACGCGCGGCGCACGCTCGGGACGCGTCGCCTGGCAATACGTGCAGGATCTCGCGGGCAGGCTCGGAGTCAGATTGACGGAGAACAGATGACGGATGTCAGATGTGAACGGAAGACAAAGAGCTTTTCTGAGCTCTGACATCTGACCTTTGCTCACGCTCCGTTGAGGAAGCGTGTCGGGTCGAGCGGCGATGCGCCCTTGCGGATCTCGAAGTGGAGCTGCGGCGCGTTGACATTGCCGGTCTGGCCGGAGCGCGCGATCACTTGGCCGCGTTTGACCTGATCGCCGCGCTTGACCAGGATTTCCTTGGCGTGGGCATAAGCGGTGACGTAACCATTCGGGTGACGCACGAGAACGAGGTTGCCGTAGCCCTTGAGCTCGCTGCCGGCATAGGCCACCACACCATCTTCCGCCGCTTTCACGGGCGTGTTCTCCGGCAACGCGATATTGATGCCGTCGTTCTGCTGGCCGTTGGTGCTCGGTCCATAGCCCGCGATCACGCGTCCGTTCGCCGGCCACCGGAACTTCGGCAATGCCCCGGTGCCCTCCGCCAACTTGGCGGCCTCTTTGTCGATCGGATCTGGGGTCGGCATCACCATGCTCGCGGTCTGCACCGGCTTGCCGTCCTCCGCCGACGCCGACACCGCCGGTGGTTTTGCCTGCGCGCCGGGCGCCGGCGCATTCGGCTTCGCAGCCGGTGCCGGCGCACCCGGAATCACCAGGCGATCGCCAACATTGAGCGTCGCGCTCGCCTGGATGTTGTTGGCCTTGGCGATCTCACCGACCGGCTTGTGGTAGAGCCGCGAGATCTTGCTCAGCGTATCTCCGGCGCCCACCACGTGCACGGCGGACCCGGCTGCAGGCGGCGCGGCGGCCGCTGGCGCATTCGGGCGCGCCGCTGGCGTCGCAGGCGCCGCGGTTGCAACCGGCGTCGAGACGTAGCGCGGGATGACCACCCGCTGGCCGGGATAAATGGTCGCCGGCGGTTGGATGTTGTTGGCCTGGATGATGGCCGAAGCCGGCACACCGTGGCGACGGGCAATGGCATCGATGGTGTCGCCGGGGCCGACGGTGATCGCCTTGCCGCCGTCCCAGGTCCAGTTGCCGTTGGAGCCGGGCTTGCGCACGACCGAGCCGGTCCCGTCGGGAGCGCCAGCAGGCGCCGGACGCGCTGCCCCGGGGCTTTTGCTCGCCACCACGGGATTGGCTGCGGCGAGCTTGGTCGGCGGGGCATTGGCCGGCTGCGTCGCTTGCGGCGGCAGCGGCCGGCTCTCGACCCGCCCCGCCGGGGCGCCTTGTCCCTGCCAAACCGTGCCGGTCGTTTCGGGAGCGGAAGGGTGGTTAGCGGCGAACGGGTTGTCGTTGAATCGCGTTGTGTCGCTGCTACAGCCGGCCACGCCGATCGCCATCAGCGTCAGCACAGCCGCTCGCGGCCACCGCCGCGCGCGCAATCTCTCGGAAACGCGGGACATCGCCACCCACTCGCACGCAATACAGGGCGCGAGTTAAACATCCGCCGGGTAAATAAGGCTTTAAGCACCGGAAGCCCCGACGGGGCCGCAACGGCGCCGACCCGCGGACAAAACCGTTACAATTCCCGCGCCGTTCCTGGCAAAAGCGGCACGAAGCGGACCCCGATCAGGCGCTCCTCCTTAATCCCCTGTTCACCCTTTGTGAGTTTCACCAGCTGCTGTGGGCCGGAATGGGGGCCGAGTGGCAAAATCATCACACCGTGCTCCGCGAGCTCGCCGACCAGCGCGTCGGGAATGGTCTCGGCGGCCGCGGTGACGATGATGCGGTCGTAGGGCGCGCGGTCCGGCACGCCGGCAAGCCCATCCCCTATCCGCACGTCGACGTTGTCGTAGCCGAGCGTGCGCAGCCGCGCTCGCGCGGTCTCCGCCAGCGTGCGATAGCGCTCGACGCTGACCACCTCGCGCGCGAGGCGAGAAAGAATGGCCGCCTGGTAGCCCGAGCCGGTGCCGACTTCCAGCACGCGATGGTGCGGCTGCACGTCGAGATGCTCGGACATGAAGGCAACGACGTAGGGCTGACTGATGGTCTGCCCGCAGGCAATCGGCAGCGCCTGGTCGGCATAGGCATTGTCGACGAACGTGCCTTCGACGAAATGCTCGCGTGGAACCTCATCCATGGCGCGCAGCACGGCGGCATCGCCGATTCCGCGCCTGCGCAAGCCGAGCAGGAACTGCATGCGACCGACATTGTCGTCGCCAGGCGGTTGCTTGGGCACGCCGAGCCTCCTTGCCAATTCTAGCCCAAAACCCGGCTGCGGACAGATGGCGCGATGAAAGCAGCGCGAATCCAGTCACTTGTGCAATTGGTATCAGCTTTGGAACCAAAATCGCTGACGCTCAGGGCGCAGCAGAATCCCTTAGAATCGAATCATCGGCTAGTGTCCCAATTCCGAAATTCGCAAGCTTGTCCGGGCTCCTCCGATGCGAACTTCGGATTCGGCGTGCTAGCACCGCCTCAACTTCGCCCAGGCGACGTGGTTGACTCGTGGTGGTGCTATCGACCCAAATGGCTTGAATTCAGCCGCCGCGAGGGGAAGGGACAAAATGACATCTGCCACGCAAGCCCAGCCCGTCACATCCCCGAAGCGCGTGCTCGTCGTCGAGGACGAGCTGATGATCCGGATGCTGCTCGAGGACATGCTCGGCGAGCTCGGCTACACCGTCGCCGCCGAGGCCGCGCGCATCGATGAGGCGCTGGAGGCGACCAAGACCGCCGAGTTCGATCTCGCGATCCTCGACGTCAATCTCGATGGCCAGCCCATTTCGCCTGTGGTCGATGCTCTCGTCGCCCGCGGCACGCCGTTCGTCTTCGCCACCGGCTATGGTGAGCGCGGCTTGCCCGAGCCCTATCGCGACCGGCCGACCTTGAAGAAGCCGTTTCAGATGGAAGGGCTCAAGCAAATGCTGGAGACGGCGCTCGATAACCACAAGAATTGAGTCTGCGCTCCGCGCCACTGATACGCTGTCAATCGAACAGCTCCGCCAGCTTGGTCATGAACGGCTCGTCGGTCATGTCGAGGCGTAACGGCGTGACGGCGATGCGGTTGTCGGCGAGCGCGGAGATGTCGCTGCCGTCCGGCGGCGGCAGCCCTCGCATGCGGACATAGGCGATCCAGTAATAGGCGTTGCCGCGGCCGTCCTGGCGAGCCTCGATCTGCAGCCGCTCCTGGCGGTTGCGGCCCTGGTTGGTCACCGCGATGCCCTTGACCTCGTTGGGCGGGCAATCAGGAAAATTGACGTTGATCAGCACATCGCGCGGAATTCCGACCGCCAGCACGCGACGAATGATATCTGGAGCAAAACGAATCGCGGTCTCCCAATGGGGCGGGCGGCCGCTGCGGGACTTGTAGGCCTGCGACAGCGCGAGCGAGGGAATGCCGAGGATCGTTCCCTCCACCGCTCCCGCCACCGTGCCGGAATAGATCACGTCCTCGCCTGCATTGCGGCCGCGGTTGACGCCGGAGAGCACCAAGTCGGGCGGCCGGTCCTTGATGACGTGACGCGCGCCCATGATCACGCAGTCGGTGGGCGTGCCCTTGACCGCGAAGCGGCGCTCGCCGACCTCGCGCAGCCGTAGCGGATCATTGAGCGAGAGCGAGTGCGAGACGCCGGACTGGTCGAATTCCGGCGCCAGGATCCAGACCTCGTCGGAGAGCGCGCGGCCGATCTCTGCGCAGACGTCGAGTCCTTCGGAGTGAATGCCGTCGTCGTTGGTGACGAGGATGCGCTTGGCAGGAGACGGACGACGGAGGACGGAGGACGGACGAGCATCCGCCCGCTCGTTACCCGTCTGCTCTCGCCGATCCTCCTCCATCATCGTCGTCCGTCTTCCGTCGTCTGTCGTCCGCGCGGCTCGATCACCGCAACGCCTCCCATATACGGCTTGAGCGCATCCGGTACCGCGATCGAGCCGCCCTGCTGCTGATAGGTCTCCATCACGGCGATGAGCGCGCGGCCGACCGCGACCCCCGAGCCGTTGAGCGTGTGGAGGTAGCGCACCTGGCGGTTCTCCTTGGCGCGGTAGCGCGCATTCATGCGCCGCGCCTGGAACTCGCCGCAGAGCGAGCACGACGAGATTTCGCGATAGGCGTTCTGCCCGGGTAGCCACACTTCGATATCGTAGGTCTTCTGCGCGGCGAAGCCCATGTCGCCGGTACACAGCGTCACCACGCGGTAATGCAGCTCGAGGCGGCGCAGCACCTCTTCGGCGCAGGCGAGCATGCGCTCGTGTTCGTCCCTCCCCTGCGCGGGCGTGGTGATGGAGACGAGCTCCACCTTGGTGAACTGGTGCTGGCGGATCATGCCGCGGGTGTCCTTGCCCGCCGCCCCCGCCTCGGCGCGAAAGCACGGCGTGCAGGCGGTGAGCCGCAGCGGCAGGTCGGCCTCATCCACGATGGATTCGCGCGCGAGGTTGGTCAGCGGCACCTCGGCGGTGGGGATGAGCCAGTGAAAATCACGATCGTCAATCACGAATTTCTGCGGAGCTTCCGCGTGCGCTCCGGCCACTGTCTCGGTTCCAGCAACGCGCTTCTGATGCTCTTCCGCGGAAAGCAATTTTGTAGCGAGGAACTGATCCTCGGCAAACTTCGGCAACTGCGCCGTCCCGAACATCACGTCATCACGCACGAGCAACGGCGGGCTGACCTCGGTGTAGCCGTGCTCGCCCGTGTGCAGGTCGAGCATGAACTGCGCGAGCGCGCGCTCAAGCCGCGCCAAACCACTCCTCAGCACCACGAAGCGCGCGCCGGAAAGCTTGGCGGCGGTCTCGAAATCCATCTGGCCGAGCCCCTCGCCGAGATCGAAATGCTGCTCCGGCGTGAAGCCATAATTGCGCTTGGCCCCAAAATGATGGTGCTCGACATTGCTGTCGGTGTCGGCGCCGTCGGGCACCTCGTCGAGCGGCAGGTTGGGAATCCATGCGAGCGCGTCGTCGAGCTCCTTGGAGATTTTCTTCTCTTCCGCCTCCAATGCGGGTATCTCGGTTTTCAAGCGCGCGACCTCGGCCAGCAGCGCCTGCGCGGCCGCCTCCTCGTTGCTGCGCTTGGCAGCGCCGATCTCGCGCGATGCCGCGTTGCGCCGCGCCAGCGCCGCCTCCGCCTTCTGGATCGCGGCACGCCGGCGCTCGTCGATCTCGATCAGCCGCTTCGCTTCGGGAGGGAGTCCGCGCCGCTCCAGCCCGCGATCGAACGCGTCCGGGTTGTCGCGAATCCATCGGATGTCGTGCATGGACCGACTCGCTCAGCTCTTTCGCCCTCATGCTGAGGAGCCGCGCACAGCGCGGCGTCTCGAAGCATGAGGGGCACGGTACGGGCCGCCCCATCCTTCGAGACGGCGCTTCGCGCCTCCTCAGGATGAGGGGGGAATTCAGACCTCGACGCAACGGCCAATCTCTGCGGAGGTACTAGGCGCGCGCGCGCCTGATGCCAAGAGCCAAGGATAGAGCGCAGATGGACGCCTGACGTCTACTCCGCCGGCTTGGCGGCGGCGTTGGCGGCCTCCTTGGCCTTGTCGGCGGCCGCCTTCTTTTCCACCCAGCGCACCGACCAGATCGAGCCCTCGTAGAGACCCATCAGCGGCAAGGCGAGCGAGAGCTGGCTGAGCACGTCGGGCGGGGTGAGCACGGCGGCGATCACGAAGGCACCCACGATGAAATAGCGCCGCTTGGCCTTGAGCTGCTCGGAGGTGATGATGCCGACGCGGCCGAGCAAGGTCAGGATCACCGGCAGCTGGAAGGCGATGCCGAAGGCGAAGATGAGCTTCATCATCAAGGTGAGGTAGTCCTCGACCTTGGGCAGGAGTTCGATCGCGGCCTGGCCTTCGGTCGCGGCCTGCTGCATGCCGAGCGAGAAGCGCGCGAGCATCGGCCAGACCAGGAAATAGACGACGCACGCGCCAAGCACGAAGAAGATCGGCGTCGCGACCAGGTACGGCAGGAACGCCTGCTTCTCGTGGCGATAGAGACCGGGCGCGACGAACATGTAGATCTGGGTCGCCACCACGGGGAAGGAAATGAACGCCGCCCCGAACATCGCGAGCTTGAGCTGGACGACGAAATATTCCAGCAGGCCGGTGTAGATAAACTTGGAATTCTCCGGCCCCGCCACCCATACGAACGGCCAGGTCAGCACGTTGTAGATCGTCTTGGCGAAGAAGAAGCAGCCGACGAAGGCGATGGCGAAGGCGATCAGCGCCTTGATCAGCCGCGCGCGCAGCTCGATCAGGTGCTCCATCAGCGGCGCTTTGGTCGCCTCGATTTCCCGCTCGTCGTCCTCGCGGCTCATGCCGGCCTGCTCCCCGCATCGGGCCTGCCGGTCTCAGCCTCCGCCTCCGCGGTCGCAGGCTCGCTCGGGGGAGATGCCGGGGCAGTTGCATGAGCGTCAGTCGGCGGCGCGATCGCAGGCGCTGCCGCCGGCGCGGACGCCGGATCGGTCGAACTCGGGCTTGCGCTCGGCGGCGTGGCGGTCATCGCCTGCTCGATCTGCTGCTGCGTGTTCTCCAGCTCTCGCCGCACGTCGCCGACTGGATCGAAATTGGCGTAGTTCTGCGCTTGGCTGGTCATATCCTCGACCTGCTTCTTCAGGTCGGCGACCTCGGCTTCGCGCATCGCCTCATGGAACTGGTTCTGGAACTCAGTGGCCATGCGGCGCAGCTTCGCCATCCACTGCCCCAGCGTGCGCAATACCGTCGGGAGCTCCTTCGGGCCGATCACGACCAGCGCGACCACGCCGATGAGCAGAAGCTCGCCCCAACTGATGTCGAACATAGAGGCTTCACTCCGGGAGGCGCGCGACGCAGCGCGACGCCCCTCCGATCGCAGCCGGCCGGCCGCCTATTGCCGCAGCCTCGGAGGCGCTCAACCGACCTTGTGCGTCTCGGCCGGCGTCGCGGTCGGCGCCGGAGCGGACGTCGGCTGATGATCGATCGTCTTGACAGGCTCGGCTTTGGCCGGATCGCCTTCGGGTTTGTCCTCTTCCGACAGACCCTTCTTGAACGATTTGATGCCCTTGGCGAAATCGCCCATCAGCTCCGAGATCTTGCCGCGCCCGCCAAACAGCAGGAGGCCGACGGCAAGAACTATAATCCAGTGCCAGATGCTCATTGAACCCATTCGCTTATTCCTCCGCGTCGACGCGAGCGCAGGCTCATCTCGTCTGTCGGCCTTGCCCAGAAACTAGGCTCCGGACGCGACAAAAACAAGGACTTGGCCCGTTTGCATCGGCGCTCGCACCGCGCGTTCGCGGCCGCGCCGGCTTGGTGGTCACGCGATGGCGCTCGGCGGCCTTTCGCCGCACGCGCGAGCGCCAAAACAGCGTCGCGTGAGCGCGGCTCACTCCTCGCCGGTGCGCTCCGGCGGCGGCGCAAGACCGAGGTCGAGGTCGCCGGGTTCCAACGGTTCCTCGTCCTCGTGCAGCGCCGGATCGTCCGACGGCGCCGGCACCGAGAAGCCCGGCGGCAAGCGCCCGTCGAGCAGGCCCGAGCCCTTGAGCTCCTCGAGCCCGGGCAGATCGCCCACGGCGTCGAGCCCGAAATGCGACAGGAAGGCCTCGCTGGTGCCGTAGGTCACCGGCCGGCCGGGGGCCTTGCGCCGCCCGCGCGGCCTGATCCATCCGGTCTCCAGCAGCACATCTACCGAGCCCTTGGAGGTCGTCACCCCGCGGATTTCCTCGATCTCGGCGCGTGTCACCGGCTGGTGATAGGCGATGATGGCCAGCGTCTCGATCGCTGCGCGCGAGAGCTTGCGGGTCTCGACCGTCTCCTTGCTCAACAACCAGGAGAGATCGCCCGCGGTGCGGAAGGTCCACTTGCCGGCGATGCGGATGAGATTGACGCCGCGCGCGGCGTAGTCCTCTTGCAGGTGCAGGAGCGCGGCGTGCACGTCGACCCCTTGCGGCATGCGCGCGGCCAGCGATTTCTCGTCGAGCGGTTCCGCCGAAGCAAACAGCATCGCCTCTAAGAGCCGCAGCTCCTCGGGGCGCGCCTCGCCCGCGCTATCCGCACTCTCCGGTTCTTCGTCCGGCACCACCACTTTCAACCTCGGCATGACTGGCCTCCTCTAACTCTGGCCGTCCGGCGGCGCCGCCACGCCGTCGGGAGCAGCCGACCCATTCTCCGCCGCTTTCTCAGCCACTTGGCGCTTGCGCACGTAGATCGGCGCGAACGCTTCCTGCTGGTGCACCTCCATCAGGCCCTCGCGCACCAGCTCGAGGCTCGACGCGAAGCTCGACGCGAACACCGTCGGCACCAGCGAGGGCTCGACTACGAACGAGATCAGATATTCATCGAGGCGCGTCCAATCGGGCGACTGGCCGATCAGGCGCTCGAGCATTTCGCGCGCTTCGGCCAGCGACCACACGCTGCGCTTGGCGAGTCGCACGTGCGCCAGCGCCGATTTCTGCCGCTGCTGCGCGTAGGCGGAGAGCAGATCGTAAAGCGTTGCGCTCCATTGCGGGCGCTTGATGTGGGCAATCGGCTCGGGCTGGCCGCGCAGGAACACGTCGCGATCGAGCTGCGGCCGCTCGAACAGGCGCTGGGCAACCCCGCGAATGGCTTCGAGCCGCTTGAGCCGCAGTGCCAGCGCGACCGCCATGTCCTCGGCGCTCTGCCCTTCGGGCGAGCCGACATCGGGCAATAGCAGGCGCGATTTCAAATAGGCCAGCCACGCCGCCATCACGAGATAATCGGCTGCGAGCTCGAGTCGCAGTTTGCGCGCCTCCTCGATGAAGGCGAGATACTGGTCCGCCAGCGCCAGGATCGAGATCTTGGCGAGATCGACCTTCTGCTGGCGGGCAAGCGCGAGCAGGAGATCGAGCGGCCCTTCGAAGCCCTCGACATCGACCACCAGCGCCGGCTCGTCCGTCGCACGCTCGGCGACGACGTCGGCTTCGAACCTGCTCTCCTCGGGAGTCATCGTGTCGCCCTCCGGGCGGCGGTGGGAGCATCCATGAGCGCGGTCCATTCGGCACGCGCGGCGGCAAGATCGTCGCGTGCGCCCTGCCCGCGCCGGGCGAGCGCGGCGTCGGCGCGCGCCGCGGCCTCGCCGGCGAGCAACGGCACGGCAGAGGCGACCGCATGCATCTCATCGAGCCTGCCGTTGCAATGTAGGATCAGGTCGCAGCCCGCCGCGATTGCAGCGCGCGCGCGATTTTCGATCGCCCCCGACAAGGCGCCCATGGAGATGTCGTCGCTCATCAGCAGACCACGGAAATCGAGCCGACCCCGAATCACGTCACGGACCAGAGTGACCGAAGTGGTGGCCGGAGCAATAGGATCGATGGCCGTGTACACGACATGGGCGGTCATCCCCAACGGCAGGTCGGCGAGCGGCTGGAACGCGGCAAAGTCGGTGGCTGCCAGAGTGGCGAGATCGGCGTCGACGACCGGCAGCGCGTGGTGGCTGTCGGCGGTGGCGCGGCCGTGTCCGGGAATATGCTTGAGCACCGGCAGGACGCCCCCCGCGAGCAGGCCGTCGGCGACCGAGCGCGCCAGCGCGGAAACCTTCGCCGCGTTGGTGCCGTAGGCGCGGTCGCCGATGATGGCATCGGCATCGGCGACCGGGACGTCGGCAATGGGCAGACAATCCACATCGATACCGACAGCGCGCAGGTCAGCAGCGATCAAGCGAGCCCCCAGATACGCGGCTTTGAGGCCCAACGCCGGGTTGCGATCGTAGATGTGGCCGTAAGCAGCGCCAGGCGGATAGGCCGGCCAATGGGGCGGACCGAGCCGCTGCACCCGGCCGCCCTCCTGATCCACGAGCACGGCTGCTTCGCGCCCAACCGCATCGCGAAAAGACGATGTCAGACGGCATACTTGTGCCGGGTTCTCGATATTGCGGGTGAAGACGATGAGCGCCCATGGCTGGCTCTCACGCAAGAACGCACGCTCCGCCGGCGTCAGCGTCGTACCCGCAAGACCCGTGATGAAAGCACGCACCGCCATTGGCGCGGACTATCCCGCGCGGGGAGTGAGGGTCAACCTCAGTTGTTGGGCACGACGCATTGGCCGCCCGCAGCCCGGTAGCTGGCGCAGAACTGGCTCGCCTCGTGTGCGGAGCCGAAAGGTCCGACCAGGGTGCGGTAAAACACGCCTTTGCTGCCGAGGTCCGCGCGCCGGATGATCGGCTGGCGTCCGCCGAGCTCATTGGGGAACTTCGCTTGCAAGCTGCGGAAGGAGGACATCGCCTCGCTTTCGCTCTTCTGCGAGGACAGCTGCACCACGAACCCAGGCGATGTGCTGTCGGTCGCCGGCGCGGCCGCCGTCTGCGTCCGCCCACTGGCCGCCGGAGCCGGCGGCGTCGGCGCTGGGCGCTGCGATGCGCTCGGGGCAGCTGCGGGCGAGCCCTGCGGTGCCGTCGGCGCCGGCATGCCGACCGGCTTGCCGCTCACGTCGCTGCCGTCGGGGCGGATGGTGACCGTGCGGATCTTCTTCGGTTCCGTCGATGGGAGGCCGGCGCCATTGGACGGCGACTGCGCCGCCGATCCACCCTGCGCGGGCACCGCCGATGGTGGCGGCGGGACGATGCGCGGCGCGGCTGCAGGAGCCGGCTCTTTCAGCGCCACCGGCTCTTCCTGCTTCGATACCAGCTGCTCCTTGTCCGCATTGGCAACGCGGTCCGTGTCGGCTTTGCCCGATTGCGCATCCCCGGCGGTGGTCGGGACGATCTTGGTCGGCGTCGAGTTGTCGGCCGTGATCACCGGCGGCGGCTCCGTCGAGCTCGGGCCAGAACTAAAGCTGCGATAGGCATAGGCGCCGACGGTCCCGAGTAAGGCGCAGCCCACGAGCGCGAGCGCGGTCACGAGGGTGCCGCGTCGGCGCGCCGGCGGCGGATCGTCGTACAGCTCGTCTTCGTGCGGCTCGAACGGGACGTCGTCCTGGTAATATTGCTGCTCGGCGTCGTCGCCGCTCTGCGCATCCTCGGCATATTGCTGGCTCTCGTGCAGCCGGTCCTCGTCACCATACTGCCCGTGCTGCTCGGCGTATTGCGCTTGCTGTTGCCCTTGGTGGTCGGCCGCGAGCGGCACCTCGTCATAGACACGGCGGTCGGACTCTTGCTCGTGGGCACCATACGCCGGCTGCACGTAGGCGGGGTGCGAGCCATAGGCCTCGTGCCCCCGACCCTGGTCGGCGGTGAATTCCTGCTCTTGCGGCTGCCACTGCGGCGCCGGCGCCGCGGGGGCCGCCTGCGCCTGGCGCGCGGTCTGGCGCGAGTTGCTGCGTCCGAACTCGGCAAACGGATCCCGCTGCCCGATCAGACGCGCAAGCTCCGCGAGCGGATCACTGGCACGCGGCGGCTCGGCCGATCGCGACGGCTCAGCCGCGCGGCGCTGTGGGTCATTGGAGCGATAGGAGTCTAACCTGTGGTCGTCCGCCATACTCATCCCGTTTCCGGTATTGGCGTCGCACTCGATCGAGTGCGGGACGGAACCATCGAGGGGGCCCCGTCTGTCACTGGCACCAAGCGAGACTAGCGCATCTCGTCAGGCGCCTCGACGCCGAGCATACCGAGCCCTGACGCGAGAACCGAAACCACGCCCTGCACCAGTGCAAGGCGAGCCGTGGTCATTAGTGGATCATTCTGGATAATGAAGCGTAAATATGACGCATCTTTCCCTCGATTCCACTGCGCGTGGAAATCGCTTGCGAGATCATAGAGATAGAAGGCGATCCGGTGCGGTTCGTGGGCGCTCGCAGCGGCTTCCACTAAACGTGGATATAGGGCGAGCCGCCGCATCAGCGCAAGCTCGCCGGAATCGGTGAGCCGCTCGAGCGGCGCGCGTGCGAGCGCCTGCGCCCGCGCCGCGGGATCGTCCGGCAGGTCCGGGACGGCCTCGCGCGCGTTGCGGAACACCGACTGGCCGCGGGCGTGGCCGTACTGAACGTAGAACACCGCGTTGTCGCGCGACTGCTCGATCACCTTGGCAAGGTCGAAGTCGAGCACGGCATCGTTCTTGCGGTAGAGCATCATGAAGCGCACGGCGTCCTTGCCGACCTCGTTCACGACGTCCCGCAAGGTGACGAACTCCCCTGCCCGCTTCGACATCTTGATCGGCTCGCCGGCGCGCAGCAGCCTGACCAGCTGCACGACCTTGACGTCGAGCTCGCCAACGGAAGCGTTGGTGATCGCCCGCACCGCCTTGACCGCCGCCTGCACGCGCTTGATGTAGCCGCCGTGGTCGGCGCCCCACACGTCGATCATGCTGGCGAAGCCGCGATCGATCTTGCTCTTGTGATAGGCAATATCGGATGCGAAGTAGGTGTAGCTGCCGTCCGATTTCATCAGCGGCCGATCGACATCGTCGCCAAACGCGGTGGCGCGGAACAGCGTCTGCTCGCGATCCTCCCAGTCCTCCACCGGCGCGCCCTTGGGCGGCGGCAGGCGTCCCTCGTACACGTAGCCGGCGCGCCGCAGCGCGGCGATCGTTTCACCGACCGCGTCGCGCGGACCATCGATCAGCGAGCGCTCGGAAAAGAATACGTCCTGGACGACGTTGAGCACGCTCAGGTCATTGCGGATCTCCACCATCATCATGTCGATGGCGCGATCGCGCACGATTGGCAGCCATTCCGCCTCCGGCCTGTCTTTCAGGCTCGCGCCGTAGTCGGCCGCGAGCCGCGCGCCGACCGGCTTGAGATAGTCACCGGGATAGAGCCCTTCGGGGATGGTTCCGATGTCCTCGCCGAGCGCCTCGCGGTAGCGCAAGAACGCCGAGCGCGCCAGCACGTCGACCTGCGCGCCCGCATCGTTGACGTAGTATTCGCGCGTGACATCGAAACCGGTGAACGCGAGCAGATTGGCGAGCGCGTCGCCGAACACTGCGCCGCGGCAATGGCCCACATGCATGGGCCCGGTGGGATTGGCGGAGACGTATTCGACGTTTACCGCCGTGCCCTGCCCGATGTCGCTGCGCCCATACTGCGCGCCCGCGTCCAGAACGGCACGCAAGGCGTCGATCCAGGCACTCGGCTCGAGCGTGAGATTGATGAAGCCCGGGCCCGCCACCTCGGCTTTCGCCACTACGCTATCGGCGCGAAGCTTTGCAGCGATCGCCTCGGCCAATTCGCGCGGTTTCTTGCCGGCGTCCTTCGCCAGCACCATGGCGGCATTGGTCGCCATGTCGCCGTGCGCGGCCTCGCGCGGAGGCTCGACGACGACGCGCGACTGATCGATGCCGGCCGGCAACACGCCCTCGGCGACGAGCGCGTCGCCGGCGGCGCGCACCGTGTCCAGCACCGCCGCAAAGATATTCCGGTTGCTCATGGGCAGCAGGCTTGCATCAAGGCGCGCCGCCTAACGCAATTCCGGCGTCGAGTCAAAAAGCCGCGCGTGCTCGCCCAGCGCGTAGCGGTCGGTCATGCCGGCGATGAAGTCGGCGATGCGGCGCAGGCGGGCGGCATCGTCGCCGGCGTCGACGATCTGCGCCCACTCCGCCGGAATGTCGTGCGGCCGCTCCGCGTAGCGCGCGAACAGCGCGCAGACCACGGCCTCCGCATCGGCCATGATGCGCATGACCCGGGCGTGCCGATACATGCGCGGGTAGAGAAACCCTTTGATGGCGCGGTCGGCCTCCGCCATGGCGGGCGAGAAGGCGAC
>JBKPUA010000114.1:0-17509 GCA_046735815.1 Pseudomonadota bacterium | reverse complement strand
GGAACAGGACCTTACCCCCCATCTTGTCGACCGCGATCATTCCGCGCGCGCTGCCTGAGCTGGCCATCATTCCTCCGCTGTCGCTTCTTTGCCGCCGTCAGCGCGGATTGTAGCGCAAGTTTCGCTTAACCGCGCCTCGCTCCCTCTAGCCGTGGTGCAGGCGAATGAGCCGCTTGCCGAGATTTTCACCCCGATAGAGCTCGGCGATGGCGCCCGGGCAATGCTCGATCCCGTCGGCGATGTCCTCGCGATAACGGATGCGCCCTTCGCGCACCCAGCTGGCCAGGCGCGTGATCGCCTCGTCGTAACGCTGTTGGTAATCGAACGCGAGAAATCCGCACATGCGCGCGCGCTTCACCAACAAGTGCCGCTCAACACGCGGCCCCAATGGCGGCGGGTCCCAACTCGCCACCGATGCGGTGCCGCAGATCACGACGCGCGCACCGACCGACAATTGCGCCAGCACCGCATCGCTGATCGCGCCGGCGGTGTTGTCGAAATAGACGTCGATGCCGCGCGGGCAGGCGGACGACAGCGCGAGGCTCATCTCCTTTTCGGCCTTGTAATCGATGGCGGTGTCGTAGCCGAATTCCTCGCGGCAGAGCTGCGTCTTGACCGGACCTCCGGCAATGCCGACCGTGCGGCAACCCATGAGCTTGGCAATCTGCCCGACCGCGGATCCGACCGCGCCGGCCGCCGTGGAGACGACGACAGTGTCGCCCGGCCGCGGCCGCCCAACCTCGAGGAGCCCGAAATAGGCGGTGACGCCGTTCAATCCGAGAATCCCGAGCGCCAACGAGAGCGGCAGATCGGTCTCCTTGACCTTGCGGGTGATTGAGCGGCCGTCGGACAGGGCGTAGTCCTGCCACCCCAGCATGCCCATGACGGAATCGCCTTCGGTGTAGCCGCGGTGACGGGAAGCGATCACCTTGCCGGCCGAAAACGCCCGCATGACCTCGCCGATGCCGACCGGCGTCGAATAGTTGGCAGATGCATTGACCCAGCCGCGCATGGCGGGCTCGACCGAGAGATATTCGTTGCGGACCAGGATCTGTCCGGGGCCGACCTCCGAAACCGGCGCTTCGACAATCTCGAAATGATCGGCCTGCGGGATGCCGGTCGGACGCGATTTCAGCCGCACCTGCCGATTGACCTGAGGCGACATGATGTCTCTCCGGCTGCGCTAACTACACGATCACTTGCTGCGCTTGCGCGCCGACCACTGACGCAAGCGTTCCGCGGTGATGTAAAGCAGCGGAATGAGGAAAATTCCGAACACCGATGCGGCGATCATGCCGCCGAACACCGGCGTGCCGACCGCGTGGCGCGTCAGCGCTCCCGCGCCCTGCGCGACGACCAGGGGAAACAGTCCGAAGATGAAAGCGAAGCTCGTCATCATGACCGGGCGGAAGCGCAGCCGCGCCCCTTCCATCGCGGCCGTCTCGATGTCTTGGC
Organism: Pseudomonadota bacterium; assembly: GCA_046735815.1. Taxonomy (GTDB): domain Bacteria; phylum Pseudomonadota; class Alphaproteobacteria; order Rhizobiales; family Xanthobacteraceae; genus VAZQ01. The sequence goes on along the minus strand of JBKPUA010000114.1, from coordinate 16,054 downwards.
CGAGGCTTCGTTGCTCCACCGAGAACGCCACGATCAGAATGCCGTTCTTCGCGGCCAGCGCGATGAGTACGACGAGACCGATCTGGGCGTAGACGTCGAAGCTCAGTCTCGCGAGCAGCAGCGCGATCAAGGCGCCGAGCACCGCGACGCTGACCGAGAGCAGCGCCGGGATAGGAATGTTCCAACTCTCGTAGAGCGCGACCAGGAACAGATAGGCGAAGAGGATCGCCAACCCGAGCACGATGCCGGTGCGTCCGCCCGCGGCCTTCTCTTGCAGCGCGGTGCCGGTCCATTCGAAGCTGTAGCCCGCCGGAAGCGTCGCGGCCGAGACGCGCTCCATCGCGGCGAGCGCCTGGCCGGAGCTGAAGCCGGGCTTAGGCGCGCCGTTGACGATCGCGCCGCGATACCCGTTGTAGCGGATGAGGGTCTGCGGACCCTGCACCAGCTTGGCTTCCGCCACGGCGCGGATCGGCACCATCCCGCCTTGGCTGTTGCGCACATAGATGCGGTAGACGTCGTCCAAGTTGTCGCGGAAGTGCGACTCGGCCTGGATGTTCACCTGCCAGGTGCGCCCGAACACGTTGAAGTCGTTGACGTAGTAGGTTCCGAGCGTCGATTGCAGGGCATTGAAGATGTCGCTGATCCGCACGCCCAGCACCTGCGCCTTGTCGCGGTTGATGTCGAGATAGATCTGCGGCGTGTCGGCGGCAAAGGTGCTGTAGACGCCGGCGAGCTCGGGCTGGCCGTTGGCCGCTACGACGAGGGCGCGCAAGGTCGCCGCGATCTCGGTCGGCGGCTGACCCTGCAGCGCCTCCAGTGCGTATTGGAAACCGCCGGTGCTGCCGAGGCCGAGAATGGGCGGCAAGTTGAACGGGAATGCAACGGCGCCTCGGATGGCCGACAGCTCGGGCCGCAGGCGCGCGATGATGGCGCCGGCGCTTTGCGCGGGATCGGTGCGCTCCTCGTAGGGCTTGAGGCGGATGACGAAGAACGCCTGGTTCGACGAGGCGACGTAGTCGATGAAATTCAGTCCGACCACCGACAAGATGCCTTGCACGCCAGGTATCGGCCGCACGATGTCTTCGACCTCTTTGACCACCGCCTCCGTTCGATTGAGCGAGACGCCTTCGGGAAGGCGCATGGCGGCGAAAATCGCGCCCTGGTCCTCGTCCGGCAGGAAGCTCTGGGGCGTCTTACCGAACACCCACACCGATATCGCCAGCACCCCGGCCACGACCACGACGCCGATGATCGAAACGCGCACCAGCCGGCGCACTACCGCCACGTAGCCGTCGCGAACGCGGTCGATGGCGCCGAGCACATAGCGCATCGGACCGCGGCTGGTGTGGCCGTGCTTCAAGAGCACCGAGCAAAGCGCCGGGCTGAGCGTAAGCGCGTTGAGCGCCGAGATCAGCATGGAGACCGAGACCGCCACCGCGAATTGGCGAAACAACTGCCCGCTGATGCCGGGGATGAAAGCAACGGGCACAAAGACTGAGAGCAAGACCAGGGTGATCGCGAGGATCGGGCCGGTGATCTCGCTCATCGCCTTCTTGCACGCCTCAGGGACCGGCAGCTCGGGTTCCTCCTCCATCACCCGCTCGACGTTCTCGACCACGACGATGGCGTCATCGACCACGATGCCGATGGCGAGCACGAGCGCCAGCAATGAGACGGTGTTGGCCGAATAGCCGATCATCAGCATCACGGCGAAGGTGCCGATGATGGATACGGGGACGGCGACCAAGGGAATAAGCGTCGTGCGCCAGCGGCCGAGAAACAGGAACACCACAACGCCGACGAGAACGATCGCCTCGGCCAGCGTGCGGATGACCTCCTCGATGGTCGAGGTGACGAACACCGTGGAGTCGAAGAAGACTGTGTAGGAGAGGTCTTGCGGAAAGCGCGCCTGCAGGGTGTTCATGGCGTCGCGCACTTGACGCGCCACGTCGACCGCATTGGAGCCCGGCGTCTGGTAGATGCCCAGCGCGGCGGCGGGCGCGCCGTTGAAGCGGCTGTAGCGGTCCTGTGTTCTCGCACCCATCTCCACGCGGGCGACATCGCTGATCCGCACGATCGAGCCGTCGGGTCTGGCGCGCACGATGATGGCGGCGAATTCCTCAGGACGCGTGAGCCGGCCCTTGGTCTTTACGGTGATCTGGACCTGCTGCTCCGGCGAGGTCGGCGCCGCGCCCACGCGGCCGAGCGCGGCCTGGACGTTCTGGCTCTGCACCGCGGCGATGATGTCGTTCGGCGTCAGATTGAGCTCGGTCAGCCGGTCGGGGTCGAGCCAGATGCGCAGCGAATAGTCGAGCGGCCCGAACAGGGTGACCTGACCAACGCCTTTGATCCGCGCCAGGACGTCGATGACGTTGATGGTGGCATAGTTGCTCAGATAGACGGCATTGTAGGTGTTCTGCCGCGAATAGAGCGTTATGACCTGGAGAAGGGCGGCGGATTTCTTGCGGATCGTCAGGCCGGTGCGCGACACCTCTTGGGGAAGCTGCGGCACCGCGAGGCTCGCGCGGTTCTGCACGTTGACGGTGTTGATGTCCGGGTCGGTGCCCAGCGCGAAGGTAACGTTGAGGGTGTAGCTGCCGTCGGCACCGCTGGCGGATTGATAGTAAAGCGCATTGTCGATGCCGTTGACCTGCTGCTCGATCGGCTGCGCCACCGTGGTCTCGATTACTTCCGCGTCGGCGCCCGGATAGGTCGCCGTCAGCGTGACCTGCGGCGGCACGATGTCGGGAAACTGCGCGATCGGAATCGCCGTGATGGCGACGATGCCGGCCAGCGTGATGACGATGGCGACGACGAAGGCGAGCCGCGGGCGGTCGATGAAGATGCCGGAAAACATTCGCCTTTAATTTCCCGGCACGACGTTGGCCGTCACGACCTGACCGGGATGCACCTTCTGTATCCCTTCGACGATGACGAGCTCTCCCTCCTTGAGGCCGTCGGTCACGACGATGTCGCGGCCTTGCTCGACGCCGGTGGTTATGCGCCGCTGCTCGACCTTCTTCGCCGCATCGACGACCAGGACGTAGCGGCCGGCCTGATCGAGCAGGACGGCCGATTGCGGCACCGTCAGCGCCGTTTGCGGGGCGCCTCGTTCCACGGTGACGCCGACAATGCCTCCGGGAATGAGCAGACCCTCGGGGTTCGGAACGCGTGCGCGCACCGCCACGGTGTCGGTGGTGGGATCGACCTGCACGTCGAGGAAATCGACCGTGCCCGGATGGGGATAGACGGTGCCATTGGGCAGCTTGATGTGAACAGGCACGCTCCTGTTCTTGTCGCCCGTCTCGGCGGCCTTTTGGCTGTAGTCGAGCACGTCGCGCTCGCTGGCCTGGAAGATGACATAGATGGGATCCTGGCTGACGATCGTCGCAAGGGTCCCGGACGACGGACTCACCAGATTGCCTTCGGTGAAGTTGGCCATCCCGATCCGGCCATCGATCGGCGAGTGGATCTCGGTATAGCCTAGGTTGATTTCCGCCTGTTCGAGCAGCGCCTGCGCCTGCATCACGTCGGCCTTGGCCGCGGAATTGTCGGCCTCGCGCTGGTCTAGGGTGGATTGCGGGATGTTCTGATTGCGCACGAGCTCCCGACCGCGTTGCACCTGCAGCTCGGCATTGGCCGCGGTCGCCTGCGTCCTGGCGAGGTTGGCGCGCTGTTGATCGACCGCCGCCTTGTAGGTTGCCTGCTCGAGGCGGAACAGGAGGTCGCCCTTCTTGACCTTCTGCCCTTCGGTGAACAGGCGCTGCTCGATGAAGCCCTGCACCCGCGCGACGATGTCGACCTTGTCGATCGCCTGGATGCGGCCGAGGAAATCTCCGGTTTCGGTCACTTGGCGGCTCGCCACCGGGATCACGGAGACGGCGGGGGGCGGGGCACCCTGGGCGACCGCAGCGTCACAAGACAGCGCGAGACCGAGCGCGGCGATGGCGGCTCGCCAGGCGAGGGAGCTGTTGCGAGACGGCATTCGAATCCCCCGAACTGATCGTGGTCTACTTTGAGGGGCATTCTCGCACGCGTGCTCGCGACCGCAATGCCCGTCATCGCAATCAAGCCATCCCTGCTCATATGCGCGTCGTACGATGGTATTGCCTGCGGGTCTGAGCAGGGGCATGACAGATGCGCAAGAATCCACAATTCAGAGCAAGAATGCGCAATCTACGCATGGCTTTTCATATGTGCCGCGGGTGCCGCCGCCATCGGAATTTCCGATAATGACATCGTTAATCGGTGTTGGCCTTGGCCGCCGCGTCCGGCCCATACTTCGCGCGCCGGGACATGAGGTCCGCCGTCGCGGCGGACGGGCCTGGAGCGTGATGACGTCTCTTCGAGTCGTCATCCCGCTCTAGTCTATTGTTTGAGCATGATCTTTTGCGAAAACCGGTACCCACTTTTCAGGATCATGCTTCTGCGAGGCGTTGCGACATGGCGGCCAGAGGCGTCCAGCTGCGGATCGGCATTGATACCGGCGGTACCTTCACCGATATCGTGTGCGTCGACGGCGCGTCGGGAACCATGCGGGTGACCAAGGTCGCGAGCACGCCGTCCAATCCGGCCATCGGCCTCGTGCGCGGCGTCGAGGCGATCCTCGCCGCCGCCCATGCTTCGGCGGACGACCTTGCGGGGCTGGCCCACGGCACGACGGTCGCCACCAACGCGCTGTTGCAGGGCGAGATCGCGGGCCTCGGCCTGATCGTCACGGAAGGCTTCCGGCACATCTTGGAGATTGCCCGCCAGGCGGTGCCCGAGGGCTACGGCAATTCGTATTTCTGGGTGAAGCCTGAGCGCATCGTCCCGCTGCGCGACGTATGCGAGGTCGGCGGCCGGCTCAATTTTCGCGGCGAGGAGTTGCGCCCGCTCGACGAAGACAGCGTCCGCGCCGCGGCGCAGTTCTTCCGCACTCGCGGTATCAAGGCGGTCGGGGTGTGCCTGTTGCATTCCTACGCCAATGTCGCGCACGAACGGCGCGTGGCGGAGGTTCTCGCCGCGGAATACCCGGAGGCGACCGTCTCGCTCTCCTGCGACGTGCTGCCGGAATACCGCGAATACGAGCGCGCGGTGACGACCCTCGTCGATGCCTTCGTCAAGCCGCACATGGGCCGCTATCTCGCGCGCATCCGCGATGAGCTTGGCCCCGGTCTGCATGAAAAGCCGTTCCTGGTGATGCAGTCGAGCGGCGGCGTCGCGAGTGCTGATCAGGTGATGCGCAAGCCGATCACGACTGCGCTGTCGGGGCCGGCCGCGGGCGCGCTTGGCAGCGCGGTGATCGCCGAGATGGCGGGATTTCCCGACGTCGTCACCTTGGACGCGGGCGGCACCTCGACCGATCTTTGCCTGATCGAGGGCGGCAAGCCGCAAGTGACCAATGGCGGCGCGGTAGGGCCGTTCCCCGTGCGCATCCCGATGATCGACATCGAGACCATCGGCACCGGCGGCGGCTCCATCGCCTGGATCAGCCGCGAAGGGCATCTCAAGGTCGGCCCGCGCAGCGCCGGCGCCGAGCCAGGACCCATGTGCTACCCGAACGGCGGTGACGAGCCGACCATCACCGACGCCAATCTGGTCATGGGCCGCATCCCGGCAGCGCTGATCGGGGGCGGCATCCGGCTCGATCGCGAACGCGCGCGCGCGGGCCTCGCCGCACTCGCGACGCGGCTTCCCGGCAATATGAGCGCGGAAGCGCTCGCGGAGGGCATCATCGAGATCGCCAACTGGAACCAGGCCAACGCCATCCGGCAGATGACCATCCAACGCGGCATCGACCCGCGCGAGTTTGCCTTGCTGGCGTTCGGCGGCTCGGGTCCCGCGCAGTCTCCCGCGGTGATGGAGCTGATCGGCATGAAGGCCTGCATCGTGCCGCCCAATCCGGGCAATCTCTCCGCCTTCGGGCTGTTGGCGGTTGACTGGCGCACCGACCAGATCGTGACCAAGGTCATGCACGAGGACGCGATCGATCTTTCGCTCGTCGCCGAGATCTATGTCGGGCTCGAACGTGCTGCCGCCACCACCCTCGAACGCGACGGCATCGAGCCCTCCCGCATTCGGCTCGTGCGCGAAGCCGACGTGCGCTATGCCGGCCAATCCATGGAAGTGCGGGTGACGGCGCCGTCGGGTCCGATCGACGGCGCGTTTGTCTCCGGCCTCGTCGATGCCTTCCACGCCGCCCATCGCAAGACCTTCGGCTACAACTATGCCGGCGAGCAGAAGGTGGAGCTGGTCAATTTCTGCGTCTCCGGCTTCGGGGTCATCGATCGGCCGAGCATTCCCAAGCTCGATCTGAATGCGGAGATGATGCCCACCCACAGCGGCCGGCCAGTTTACTTCAACGGCGCGTTCCGAGAGACGCCGATCTACCAGCGTGCCTCGCTCCCCGCCGACTTCCGGCTCGATGGCCCGGCCGTGGTCGAGGAATTCGGCTCCACGACCGTCGTCTTCCCGGGCCAACAGCTCGCGGTCGACGAGCACGGCATCTTGATCGTTCGGCCCGCGCGCGCGACTGCGGAGGCCGTGCCATGAACGTGCACTCCGCGGTCAAGCCGACCTCACCCAGGCCGCCGGCGTGTGACGTCGATCCGATCGTGCTGCAGATCGTCGAGGGTACGCTCAACTCGATCGAGGCCGAGATCGAATACGCCATCGAGCGCACCGCGCGCTCGCCCATGATCCGTGAGGCGCACGACTATCGCGTCGGCTTGTTCGACCGCCATTGTCGCAAGCTCACCGGCCGCTCCTATTCCGCCATGCCGAACGCGGTGGCGCGCGATTTTCCGCCCGAGAGCATGCAGCCGGGCGACGTCTTTCTGATGAACGACACCTACCTCAGCGAAGGCTCGATCGGCCATCTGCCCGACCTCTGCAGCACCGTCCCGGTGTTCCATGGTGGCGACGTGGTGGCCTATATCCAGGCCTTCGGCCACCACGACGACATCGGCGGGCGCGTGCCGGGCTCGATGCCGGGCACGGCGGCCACCGTGTTCGAGGAAGGCCTCGCCATCCCGCCGATCAAGCTCTACGGCGCCGGCGTGCGCAACGAGGCGGTCTTCACCATCATCAAGCGCAACACCCGCGTGCCCGAAATGCTCGCGGCCGATCTCGACAGCGAGGTGCAGGCCTGCCTGATGGGCGCGCGGCGCATGGCCGAGCTGTTCGAGCGCTTCGGCCGCGAGACCGTGGAGGTCTGCTTCCAGGCCATCCTCGACAAGTGCCGTGACATCTTCCGGCACGAGCTCTTACCGAAGATCGCCGACGGCACCTATCGCTGGGAGGACTATGTCGAGCACGACGGCGTCACCGACCCCAAGCTGCACAAGCTCGCGCTCACCATGATTAAGCGCGGCGATCGCATCACGCTCGACTTCACCGGCACCGACCCGCAGTCCACCGGCCCCATCAACTGGCCCGCCGACTATGCCGGCGGTGCGTTCCTGATCAAATGGATCGCGCCGATCCTGCGCAACTTGGCAGACACGCCCGAGCGCGCGGCGGAGATCCACGTCAACGAAGGCGTGTGCGAGGTCTTCGACGTGATCTTCCCGCCCAAGGGCACGTTGATGACGCCGCGCTGGCCTGCCGCAACCAACGCGCGCTCGTTCGTGCTGCTGCGCTGCCTCGGCCTCCTTGCCGGCGTCGTCGCCCAGGCGGTGGACGGCCGCATGCCCGCGGACCAGGAGACCATCCGCTATACCGGCTTCTACGGCACGGACGACAACGGCAAGTCGTTCCTCTCGCGCGAGGTGCTGGGCGGCGGCTCCGGCGGGCGCACCTACGCGGACGGCAACGACGCCATCCACATCGTGCCGGACTCGCGCAACCAACCCGCCGAGTTCACCGAAACGCGCTTTCCGCTGCTGGTGGAGAAGCTCGCCCTGCGCATCGACTCGGGCGGCGCCGGCAAGCGGCGAGGGGGCCTGGGCTATGAGAAGCATTACCGCGCGCTGGTCGATTGCCGCACCATCGTCACCGCCGATCGCGTGCGGCTCGGCTGCTACGGCGTCAACGGCGGGCAAGCGGGCCGGCCGTTCTGCGTCACCATCGACATCCACGGCACGCCGCGCGACCTCGGCGGCTTGGTCGACGGCGAGCCAGTGCTGGCGGGACAAGTCGTCCGGGTCCTCACCACCGGCGGTGGTGGCTGGGGCGATCCGCTCGAGCGCGAGCCCGAGCTGGTGCAGCGCGACGTGATCGAAGGCAAAGTGTCGCTTGTGGCCGCCCGCGACGATTATGGCGTTGTGCTGGCGCCCGCCGCCGGCACAGACTCGTTTCGCATCGACGAGGAAGCGACAGCGGCGTTGCGGGCGAAGCTTCGCGCCGGGCGCCGGCGGGATCAGCCCATGATCGACCGCGGCCGAGGTTACGAAAAGATGCTCCGCGGCGAGGTGATGCCGTGGACGCGGTCCGCGTGAAGCATATCGGGTAGCGAGGAAGGGAACGCATGGCGATCGAGGTTGCCAAGGTCGAGCTCAAGGGCGTGCAGGATGCCTCCGGGCTCGAGGCCTGCATCCGCAAGGGACAGTTCACCGCCGATCAGGTGATTGCCGTGATCGGCAAGACCGAAGGCAACGGCGGGGTGAACGACTTCACCCGTATCCTGGCCGACCAGGCGTTTCGGCGCGTGCTGGCGAAGAACGGCCGGCGCCCGGAAGCGGAGATCGCGCAGATCCCCATGGTGTGGTCGGGGGGCTGCGACGGCGTCATCACGCCCCACGCCACGGTCTTCGCCCGCACCGAGAAGACCGGCCCGGCCTCGCAATTGCGTCTCGCCATCGGTACCGCCATGAGCGCCGAGCTCAAGCCGGAGGATATTGGCCGCCCAGCGATGGTGGAGAAGGTCGCGGCCGCGGTGAAGGCGGCGATGCGCGACGCCGGCATCGACGACCCCAAGGAAGTGCACTACGTGCAGACCAAGACGCCGCTGCTTACCATCGATTCCGTGCGCGACGCGGAAGCGCGCGGCCAGCACGTCGCCTGCGAGGTGCACGATTCCATGGGTGTGTCGAATGGCACGACCGCGCTCGGCATTGCGGTGGCGCTCGGCGAGATCAAGATGCCGAAGGCCGAGGAGATCTGCCGCAATCTCGAGCTCTATTCCTCGGTGGCGTCGTGCTCCTCCGGCGTCGAGCTCACGCAGGCGCAGATCGTGCTGCTCGGCAACAAGCCGGACGCCGGCGGCCGCTACCGCATCGGGCACGCGGTGATGCAGGACGCGCTCGACATCGACGGCATCTACGACGCCATCCGCAGCGCCGGGCTCGAGCTGCCGGCGCGTCCGCGCGCCGAGGATCTGCGCGGCAAGGTGATCAACTGTTTCATGAAGTGCGAGGCCGACCGGCGCGGCACGCTGCGCGGCCGTCGCCAGATCATGCTCGACGATTCCGACGTCCACCATCATCGCCACTCGAAAGCCGCGGTCGGCGGGGTTGCCGCGGCGGCGATCGGCGATCCCGCCGTCTTCGTCTCGGTCGATGCCATGCACCAGGGCCCGCAGGGCGGCGGCCCGGTGATCGCCATCGTCGATGTCGGCGAGTGAGTGACGGCACGAGACTTGCAATTGACAGGCCGAACGCCGCGGTGGAACGGCAATCGGTGAACCTGGAGGGAAGACTCATGAGCAATACGATCGCGCGCCGTCAGCTATTGGCGGCCGTTGCCGGCGCACTGGTGCTGGCGGCGGTGCCCGCCGCGGCGCAGGACAAGGTGAAGGTCGGTGTGTTTCCGGTGAGCTCGTCGCTACCTTACTTCGTGGCGGTGGAGCGCGGCTTCTTCAAGGAGCAGAACATCGAGCCGGAGATGGTGCGGCTGATCGGCGGACCGCCGAACGTGGCGGCCATGATCACCAACCAGATCGACGCCTCCGCCGTGCTGGTGACTATCGAAGGCATGAACGCCGACCTCAAGAAGCCCGGCGTCGCGATGTACATCTCGCTCAACAGCCAGAACAAGACCTACCAGATGGAGCAGTTCGTGGTCCGTAAGGATCATCCGGCGACCTCGCTCAAGGATCTCAAGGGCGCGAAGATCATGTCGGCACCCGGACCGGCCAACGTCACCATGGCGAAGGCGGCCTTGGCCGCGGCGGGCCTCAAGGAGGGCGAGTACACCATCGACCAGCTCGATATGGCGCAGCACGTCAACGTCATGCAGGCCGGCACGTTCGATGCCGGCTATACGCTCGAGCCGAACGCATCCACCATGCGCAAGCTCGGCATCGCGCGCACCATCGAGGCGGGCGTGATCGCCCATTACGTCCTCGGCGATCCCAACGCCAATGCCTTCGTCGCCGGCTGCGCCTTGACCAGCGATTTCATCAAAGCGCGACCCGACGTGGCCAAGCGCTTCACCGCCGCCTGGACCAAGGCGGTGGCGCTGATCAACAGCAGTCCGCAGGAGGCGCGCAAGCATCTCGCGAAGAACACGCTCACGCCGGAGGATGTGGTCGATACGGTGCCGATGATCCGCTACTACATGGCCGGCGACCTCACCGCCAAGGACAAGGCGGATTTTCAGAAGTTCATCGATTTCTCGGTGCAGACCGGAACACTGCCGGAGAAGATCGACGTGACCAAGTATCTGCAGGCGTTTTGAGGATCGGTGCCGGAGGTGTTGACGCCGGCCGCCGCGACCAGGTCGAGTGCGCAGGCTTCGAGCTCGGCGCCTGCGCATGTCACCATCCGCGGTCTGTGCAAGCGCTTCGGCGACGCCGTCATCTACGACGATTTCGATCTCGATATTCCGCGTGGAAAACTGGTTTCGATCTTTGGTCCGAACGGGTGCGGCAAGAGCACGCTCATCAACATGATCGCGGGGCTCATCCCGCTCGATGCCGGCGAGATTCTGTTCGCCGGCAAACCGCTCGACGAGATCAAGTTCGGTTACGTGTTCCAGAACTACCGCGAAGCGCTGTTCCCCTGGCTGCCCTCGTTCGCGAACATCGAATATCCGCTCAAGCTGATGGGCATGCCCAAGGCACTGCGTCGCGCGCGGGTGGAGCGGCTGGTGGCGCATCTCGGGGTCAAGATCGATCTCGCCCGCTACCCCTACCAGCTCTCGGGCGGCCAGCAGCAACTTGTCTCGATCATGCGCGCGCTGGTGGTCGAGCCTGAGATCCTGTTCCTCGACGAGCCGTTCTCGGCGCTCGACTACGAGATGACGCTGTTCATGCGCGAGCAGCTGCAGCGCATCTTCATGGAGACCGGTACGACCACGGTGCTGGTCTCCCACGACCTCGAGGAGGCGGTCTATCTCGCCGACCGCGTGCTGCTGTTGTCGCGGCATCCGGCGCGCATCGCCGACTACGTGCATTACGAGACGCCGCGCCCGCGCAGCGACGAGACGCTGTCGCAGCCCGACTTCGTCGCCACCAAGGCGCATTGCCTCGAAATCTTCCAGCGCGAGGTGCGCCACCCATGAGACGGCTCGATCCCTATCTGCCGGCGCTCGGCGTCACGGGCCTCATCGTGCTCTGGTACCTCGCGGTGTGGGGGAAGGTGGTCGACCCAGTCCTGCTGCCGCCGCCGACCGACACCTTTAAGGCGATGTGGACCGGCATGGTCGGGGGCAAGCTCGGCAGCGATTTCCTGCACACGGTGGAGCGCACGGTCTACGCCACGGTGATCGCGGCGGTGATCGCCATTCCGCTCGGAATCTTTCTCGGCGCCTCGGAGCGCCTCTATCGTTCGGTGGAGTTCGTGGTCGATTTCTTCCGCTCGACGCCGGCCTCCGCCATGTTCCCGCTGTTCCTGGTGCTGTTTGGCGTCGGGGACCGCACCAAGATCTCGGTCGCCGCGTTCGGGGCGGCGCTGGTGATCCTGTTCAACGTCGCCTATGGGGTGATGAACGCGCGCAAGACCCGCCTGCTGGCGGCCAAGGTGATGGGCGCCTCGCGCCTGCGCATCCTCATGGACGTGATGCTGCTGGAGTCGCTGCCGCAAACGTTCGTCGGCTTGCGCAACGGCGTGTCGCTGGCGCTGGTCATCGTGGTGGTGGCCGAGATGTTCATCGGCTCGACCGACGGCCTCGGCAACCGCGTGTTCGAGGCCCAGCAGCTGTTCGCCATGCCCGACATGTATGCCGCGATTTTCGCCGCCGGTGCTCTCGGCTACGGCCTCAACCTCATGTTCCTCCTGGTCGAGCGGCGCTTCGTGCATTGGGCGGGCAAGTAGACGCGCCATGGCCGATGTGAGCCTCACCCGCCAATCGGCGCGCGAGCTGGCGCGGCTCATCCGCGTGCGCGAGGTGAGCCCGCTCGAGGTGCTCGATGGCCATTTGGCGGTGATCGAACAACTCAATCCGAAGCTCAACGCGATTATCACGCTCGCCGCCGACAAGGCGCGGGATGCGGCGCGCGTGGCGGAGAAGGCGGCGGCCGCGGGCGCTGCGCTCGGCCCCCTGCACGGGCTGCCGGTCGCGATCAAGGACGTGACGCCGACCGCCGGCATTCGCACCACCTTCGCCTCGCCCTTGTTCAAGGACCACGTGCCGAGCGCGGATGCCGAGGTGGTGCGCCGCCTCAAGGCCGCCGGCGCGATCGTGCTGGCGAAGACCAACACGCCGGAATTCGCCTGCGGCGCCAGCACCAACAACGCGCTGTTCGGCCTGACCCGCAATCCCTGGAACCCGGCATTAAGCCCGGCGGGATCCTCGGGCGGTTCGGCAGTCGCGGTTGCGACCGGCATGGTGCCGCTGGCGCAAGGCACTGATTTCGGCTGCTCGATCCGCATCCCCGCCGCGTTCTGCGGCATCGTCGGCATTCGTCCGACGCCCGGGCTGACCCCCAATGACCCGATGCCGCTCGCCTGGGATCCGGGCCAGGTGCACGGCGCGCTTGGGCGCGACGCCGAGGACGTCGCGCTCATGCTCGACAGCATGGTCGGCTTCAGCCGCGTCTCACCGATTTCGGTTGCGCCACCCTGGGCGAGCGCGCGCGCCGAGGTCGAGCGCAGCGAAGACGCTGGCGGGTTGCGCGTCGCCTACGCTGCCGACATCGCCGGGATCGGAGTCGACAGCGAAATCGCGCAAATCTGTCGCGACGCCGCGCAGCGGCTCGCGGCAGTCGGCGCCCGGGTCGAGGAAATCGCCTTCGACGCCTCCGATGGCCGCGATCCCTACCAGACCTGGCGCGGCGCCTGGATGGTGGGCCAGCAATACGCCAACCTGCAAGCGCTCGAAGCGTTCGGGCCGAACCTGAAAGGCAACGTGCAGGCCGGCCTCAAGGTCACCGCGCTCGATCTCGCGGCGGCGGAGGCCAAGCGACAACAGGTGTTCCACCGCTTCCGCGCATTGTTCGAGAAGTTCGATGTCCTGCTCACGCCGGCGGCGCCGGTGAAGCCGTTTCCGGTCGAGATGAACTTTCCCACCGAGATCAACGGGCGAAAATTCGAGAACTATGTCGACTGGATCGCGCCGGCCTTCCTGATCACGCTGGTGAGCCTGCCCGCCGGCAGCGTGCCCGCCGGCCTGACCCGTGACGGCCTGCCCGTCGGCATGCAGGTCGTCGCTCCGCGCTTCGAGGAGCCGCTGATCCTGCGCGTCGCCAAGCTCATCCACCGCTCAAGCGGCGTCGGCTGGCCGCCGGCCGCGAGCGCGGGCTAGGCCGCAGGCTCACGCCGTAACTGCGGCCGGCTGCGGTTGCGGCAACGAAACGGGGGCTTGCTCCTGCTTCGCTCGGATCGTCCGGCGCTGCCGCCAGCTCTCGAAGGGTGCGTCGATCCAATGGACGTAGGCGATCGACAGCAAGACGGTGGCTGCTGCCATTGCAAGCACGAGCCAGTTGCGATTCTCGATCGGCCCGAGCAGCGCGGTCGCGGCGATCTCGCCGAAGCTCATCACCGCCAGATGCACGAGATAGATCGGGTACGATAGCTCCCCGAGCCAGCTGTCGAGGCGTATGCGCCGGGATACATCGAACAGCGCCGGCAGCGCGACCACCACCAATATGTAGAACCTGTGGTTATTCAGGCTGTCGATGAACTGTTGCACGAGCACGATGGCGAGGAGCGCCGCGCTGATGGCGAGCGAAATCGAAAATTGCGTGCCGATGCGCGCATTCATGTAGGCATAGACCCGGTGGCTCAACACCCCTGCCAGGAACAGGCCGATTTCAATCGGGAAGGAGCGGTAGACGAAACCGGAGCCGGTGAACCCATAGGCCTGCGCCAGCGAGCGCAACAGGTAGGTCCCGACGATGATGGCGAGCAACGTGAGCCAGTGGCGACGCACCAGGAACGGCGCCAGCGCATAGAACATCAGCTCGAGCGACACGCTCCACGCCTGCGGGATCATCTGGAAGATGCTCATATGCGGGCTATGGAAATCCGAATTCCACACCGGGACGATGGCGCCGCCCTGATAGGCGAGCCACATCGTCCATTCCTGCGTGAGGATGAAGATGTTCGAGAACACGAGATAGATGCGCGTCCCCAGCGTCATCTCGGACCAATGCTCAGCGTACGCGACGTCGACGCCGTAGCGAACGCCGAGCGTCACGTAGATGAGGGTGTGCATCGCGAGGATGATCAGGCAGAAGGACCAATAGGGGACGAAGATCCGCAGCGCCCGGTTGGTGTAGAACAGCGAGCGGCCCTCGGCGGTGCTGGCGTCGTATTTGTGCGACAGCACGAGCGAGATCAGAAAGCCGGAAATCATGTAGAAGCACTGAACGGCCATGCGCCCGTTCAGGATGTGGTAACCCCAGACGGTGCCGAAATGAGTCAGCGCAACCGAGAGCGCGAGCAAGAATCGAAACGTGCCCAAGATCCCCATCCCCGACTTGGAGCAGGCATCTTAAACACGGTGGGGCGTCGAAGGCAAAAACTCAATTTCGCCACATAGCTTAAAGATTGCCATCAGGGCGCCGTTTTCTTTTGGAGCACACCTGACGCCGACGCAGCGTCAATCGACGTTGATCGCAATGCGGTGAACCGCGTTGCGTGCGCCCTAGCCGGCTGGCAGCGCCCGTCGGCTGTATACGCGCGAGCGCAGAGCTCGTGCCCGCCGCGCTGCTGCGGGCGCCAGGTCGCGGCAAAGCGTTGCCAGGCGTGCTCGACGCGCGGCTCGAGGCTGGCGCGCGTCCAGCTCGTGCCGCCATCAGCGCTCATCTCGACCGCCGTGGCGCCTCCGTCGGCCCAGGCCCAACCCCAGACCTCGACCTCTTCGCCTCGTGCCAACACCTGATCCGGAGCCGGCGCGACGATCACCGATTCGGGTGCGATCGACCACACCGGGCTGGTGGCGCCGGTCGGCTGCCCAGATGCGTCGCGCAGCACGTCGCTGTACCAACGTGTCGTGAACGGTCCGTTGGCGCGCCGGTCCGCCAGCGTGAGCCGGGTGAGCCATTTGACGCTGTTGGTGCCGTAGTAGCCGGGAACGACCAGCCGCGCCGGAAACCCGTGCTCCGGCTGCAGCGGCGCCCCGTTCATCTCGTAGGCAACAAGGACGTCGGCGGCGATCCGATCGAGCGGCAGGTCCTTGACGTAGGCGTCGCATTCGACGCCGCTGAACACGCCATGATCGGCACCGCTCGACCACACGAAGCGGGCGGCCGAATCGGGGTCGCAGTCGGCGAGCAGCGTGGACAACCGCACGCCGCCCCACACGACATTGGTGATGCGCCGCGTCGGCTGCTCCGGCTCGAGCGGGCTGCCGCAGCATTGATGCACGCTGGTGAGCGTCACGCGCGGCCGCCGCATGAGCTCAGCAAGCGTGAGGCACATAGGCCGGCGCACGAGTCCGTCGATCGTGAGCGTCCACGCGCCGAGGTCCAAGCGCGGCACGCCGAGGTGACAGAGCACGATCATGCCCTCGGTGCGCGTCACGCGATCGACGAGCTGGTGGGGCTGGAGCGGATGGCGCCTCAACGGGCCCGCCGGATCGAGCGGCGTCATGCCGGCCGTTTCTTGCGCTTCTTCTTGACCGGAAGCTTGTGGATGGTGGCGCTTTGTCCCGCGCTCCGCCGCAGGGCGGTTTTCAGATCGGTGGGCCGGTCGTATTTGCGCAACAGGTCGCTGAACGCCTCGTCGGCGAGCTCCTGAAAGTCCTGCAT
>JBKPUA010000113.1:0-24907 GCA_046735815.1 Pseudomonadota bacterium | reverse complement strand
TCCAGGCCGGCGCGGAAACCCTTGAGGTTCGACTCGACCGCCTTGCCGTCGGCGCGGATGGCGGCTTCGAATGCCGCCACCGGAATTGGCAGCCGCCCGCAGCCCGCGATAAGCCCGAGCATGACAGCGTTGATCATGGCGCCGCTCTCCTTGGCGAGCGCAGCCATGTCGAGGAGGAGATGCGTTTGCGCGTGCTGCTTGACCGCCGAGGTCACCCGAGCGCTGTCGTAGCGGCCGTCGCCCATGGCCATCTTCTCGACCACCAGGTAGGAGCGTGCGGTCGAGGCGATCAGCAGGGTGCGATCGGGCGTGACGAAGCCGCCGGCCATGACGCGGCCGGCTTCGAGCAATTCGCTCGCCAGCACGATGTCGACGTCGCCCACGCCGGGCGCGAGCGCCAGCACCGGATGCGCGGCGAGCTCACGCGTCGGCACCGGCACGAGCTCGATGTAATAGGTGGTGGCGCCGGTGCGTTGGGCGACGCCGGGGATCGACGTCGACTGTACGGGAAAACTCTGCTGCGCCGCCGCGGCGACGATCCAGTCCGTGAGCACGCCGCCACCTTCGCCGCCGAGCGCGGCGATCAGGATCGTGATGGGCCGCGGCTGAGGAGCGCTCATGCGCGCGCCTCGCGGCGGCGGCCGCCGAGCCAGCCGATAACAACCTGGCGCAGGCGGTGGAGCGCGCGGTCCCACCAGTTTGGATTGCGAATGATCTCGGCGCGATAGAACGACGGACACAGCACAGCGGCGTGCGCCACCTCGCCGCACAAGCCGCAGCCGACGCAGCTCTCGATCACGGTCGCCACCGGATCGCTGCGCAACGGATCGGGATTGGGCTTGACGGTGAGCGAAGGGCAGCCGGAGAGCCGGATGCAGGAATGGTCGCCGGTGCAGATCTCGTCGTCGACGCCGAAGCGCGTGCGCACCACGCGCTCGCCGCGCTTGAGCTTCTTGGCGTCCTCGACGCGTACGCGACGCTGGCGTGCGAGCTGGCATTCGCCGTCGGCGATGATCACCTTGAGGCCGCGCTCGGCGGTTCGCATGGCCTCTTTCAGGGTCTTGGTCATCTTGGCGACGCTGTAGCTGCGCACCGTGCGCAACCATTTGACCCCGAACGAGCGTAGCGTCTGCTCGATGGTCATGCCGGTCGGCGCGCCGCTACGGTTGGCGGCGCTCGACGGCAGATATTGCTGGCCGGTGGCGGAGGCGTAGCCGTTCTGCATCACGATCAGCACGCCGTCGCCCTTGTTGAACAGGTTGGAGACGACGCCGGTGATCAACCCGTTGTGCCAGAAGCCGCCGTCGCCCATGACCGCGATCGGGCGGCGCTGAAGGTTGGGCGCGACCGCGGCCGCGCTGGCGAGCGACATGCCGTAGCCGAGGATGGAATTGCCGAGGCTGAATGGCGCAAAGGTCGCGAACGAGTGGCAGCCGATATCGGCGCTGATGTGGGTGGGGCCGAGCTCGCGCTGCATCAACTTGATGGCGCTGAACACCGGACGCTCGGGACAGCCGGTGCAGAAATTGGGTGGTCGTGCCGGGATGTCGCCAAGCGTGGCCATCGCCGATGCCTTGTGCGCGAGCATGGTTTTGCTGCGCACCGCGATGGCGTCGGCATCGATGCCCGTCGGTCGCGTCTCGGCAAGGAACGCCGCAAGCCCGTTAAGCAATACCTCCGATGTGTATTCGCCCGCGCGCGGCAGCGGACCCTTGCCGAGCACGCGGGTCTGGATATCGGCGCGGCGCAGCTCCACGTTGACCGCCTGCTCGATGTATTCGGGGCTGCCTTCCTCGACCACCAGCACCGCCCGTTTGCCCAGGCAGAAATCGCGCAGCTCCTCGGGCACCAGCGGATACGCAACATTGAGCACGTAGATCGGGATGCGGCTCGTGCCATAGAGGTCGGCAAGATCGAGCCGCGCCAGCGCGCGCAGCACGCCGTTGGTGAGCCCGCCGATCGCGATGATGCCGAAATCGGCGAGATCACCAGGGATCACTTCGTTGAGCTTGCGCTCGCGGATGAATCGTTGCGCACCCGGGAGCCGCTCCTCAACCTTGAGCCGCTCCTGCGAGAAGATCACCGGCGGATGCGCCAACCGGCCGTATTCGAATCGCGGCGGACCCGCGATGCGGTTCTTGCCGGAGAAGGCGGCGCGGCGATTGGCCTTGGCCTTGAACTCGCCGGTGACGTGGCAGGCGCGGATGCGCAGCTCCATCATCACCGGCGCGTGGCTCGCCTCCGAGAGCTCGAAGCCTTCCTCCACCATGCGCACGATGGTCGGCAGATCGGGGCGCGGATCGAGCAGCCACATCGACGATTTCATGGCGTAGGCGTAGGAGCGCTCCTGGATCACGCTCGCGCCCTCGCCATAGTCCTCACCGAGGATAATCAGCACGCCGCCGACGACGCCGGGGGAGGCGAGGTTCGACAGCGCGTCAGCCGCCACATTGGTGCCGACGATCGATTTCCAGGTGACCGCGCCGCGCAGCGGGTAGTTGATCGAGGCGCCCAGCATGGCCGCGGCAGAGGCCTCGTTGGCGCAGGTCTCGAGGTGCACGCCGAGGTCGCCCATGATGTCCTCGGCATCGACTAGCACGTCGAGCAGGTGCGATACCGGCGCGCCCTGATAGCCGCCGACATAGCTGACCCCCGACTGCAGCAAGGCCTTGGTCACTGCGAGAATGCCTTCGCCGCGGAAGGTCTCGCCCTCACCGAGCTTGAGCGCCTGCACCTCTTTCTTGAACGAGCGTTCCATCGCCCCATCAACCGCGTGGAGGAGGCTACATCTATAACGGCTCTAAAGCGAAAAGCTACGGTTGCGCTAGTGTCCCGATTCCGAAGTTCGCACATCTTTGCGGCAACCTCTGATGCGAACTTCGGAATCAAGGGGACACTAGCAACTCTATGATTCTAGTGCCCCTTTCGAACCCAAAGTTCGCAACCGCTCTTGCAGCACGATGGGTGCGAACTTCGGGTTCAGGGCACTAGCGGGAACATCCAGGCGCCGTAGCCGACCACCCGATCGCGTGAACCCGCCGTATCTCCGGAGTTCTTCAGCGCCAACCTCTGCGCGGCGAGACCACGCGCATGGGCCTCAACCAGCAGGCCCGCCACGGCCAAAAAGCCGCAAGCCTGATCGGGTCCGACGCTCTCCCAGTCGCCGCGCTCGATGGCCGCGGCGGTCGCGGCATCGAGACGGCGCGCGGTGGCAAAGTCGTGATAGTGCGAGAGATCGGAACTGACCACGATCAGGGTTTCCGGCCCGCCCCATAGCCGCTGCAACACGGACGCGGCCTGTTGTGGAACCGCATCGCCGACCAGCAGCGGCGCCACGGCGAAGGGACCCAACAGTGTTTGGAGGAAGGGCAACTCGACCTCGAGCGCATGCTCGGGCGCGTGCGGCGCGTCGGCCATTACGACGAAGGGCAGGTCGGCGAGGGCCGATAGCGCCTCGCGGTCGACCGGCACGCGGCCGAGCGGGGTCTCGAACGCATCAGCGGTCGGCACGGCGATCCCACGCACCGGCACGTAGTGCGCCGGACCGATCAGCACGACGCGCGTAACTGCTTGGGCGTCCGCCAAGGCCGCGAAGGCGGCGGCCGCGACCTGGCCGGAATAGATGTATCCGGCATGGGGCGCGATCAGCGCTTTGGGTGCGGGCCTGGGGGACGCGGGTGCTGCCGCGAGCAATCGCGAAACGCTCGTCCGCAGCGTCTGCCGGTCGCCGGGATAGAACTGGCCGGCCACCGCCGCCGGCCGGATTTTCACGTCTCGCGAATGTATTTGCGCCATTGCTGCGCTCTTGCCGATACCCAAATATAATGCTGCGCCCGAATTCACGCAGGACGAAATGGATCACGCGAGCATCGAAGGCGTGCCGGGCCGCTACTGGCATTCGCTCGGCGACGGCCGCATCCAATGCGACCTCTGCCCGCGCTATTGCAGGCTGCACGAGGGCCAGCGCGGCCTGTGCTTCGTGCGCGCCCGTCAAAACGACCAGATCGTGCTCACCACCTATGGCCGCTCCTCCGGTTTCTGCATCGATCCAATCGAGAAGAAGCCGCTCAACCACTTTCTCCCGGGCTCGCCGGTGCTCTCGTTCGGCACCGCCGGCTGCAACCTGACCTGCAAGTTCTGCCAGAACTGGGACATTTCGAAAGCGCGCGCGCTCGACCGCGTGCAAGATCGCGCCTCGCCCAGGGCAATCGCGGAAGCGGCGGTGCGCAGCGGTTGCCGCTCGGTGGCGTTCACCTACAACGATCCCGTGATTTTCCTCGAATACGCCGTCGACGTGGCGCAAGCCTGCCACGAGCGCGGGCTCAGGACGGTGGCGGTGAGCGCGGGGTACATCGCTCCCGAACCGCGCATCGAATTCTTCCGCCACATGGACGCCGCCAACGTCGACCTCAAAGGCTTCACCGACGGGTTCTACAAGAACCTGTGCTCCGGCAAGCTCGCGCCCGTGCTCGACACGCTCGAATATCTCGAGCACGAGACCGACGTCTGGTTCGAGATCACGACCTTGCTTATTCCCGGCGAAAACGACTCGCCCGCCGAGATCGACGCGGAGAGCCGCTGGCTGATGGACCATCTCGGCCCCGACGTGCCGTTGCATTTCTCCGCCTTCCATCCGGACTGGAAGATGATGGAAACGCCGGCGACGTCGCCATCGACGCTCAAGCAGGCACGGCAGATCGCGATGAAGGCGGGCCTCCGCTACGTCTACACCGGCAACATCCACGATCCCGCCGGCCAGAGCACGTATTGCCATTCCTGCGGCGCGACGCTGATCGGCCGCGACTGGTACGAGCTCACGGCCTGGAAGCTGTCCGCCGACGGCTGCTGCGTTCAATGCGGCACGCCTTGCGCCAGCGTGCTCGACGGCGCGCACGGTCATTGGGGTCGGCGCCGCCAGTCGATCAGGATTCCGGCGCTCGCCAGTTGCTAACCGGGATCGCACTCGCCCAGCGCCTGATGCGTCGAACCATCGGAACCGGCATCGATTCCGTTCCACGGTCGTCGCGAAACTGCTAGAATGTGAATTGCAGGTCTTAATGGGTCAAAGGCTGACATTCTCAGGCGCGACCGGATTCTGTCGCGCCGAAGAGGAGGAGCATGACGCCATGAGAATGCAAGAAATCGAAATCCAAGACTACGCGCGTCAGTTGCTGGAGGCGCACGGCGACAACGCCGTCGCCGAGGCCGCTCAAAAGGCGTGTGCCCTGGAGCAGCAAGGCCAGAACGAAGAGGCCGAAACCTGGCGGCACATCGAAGCGGCGCTGAAGCTGATGCGCGGGCCGCACGTGAGCTGAAATAGCAGCCCACGGACGACATTGCTCGCAGTTGCGCGTCCTTCCAGTGGAAGGACGCGGGGGCGGGGATGTTGCCGCCCGCCATTGTAGCCGGGACTAGTGGTCCGATTCCGAAGTTCGCATCATTTGTGCGGCACCCTCGTTTGCGAACTTCGGAATCGAGGACCACTAGCAACTCTAAGATTCTAGTGCCCCTTTGAACCCGAAGTTCGCAACCACTCTTGCGGCACGACTAAGCGAACGTCGGGTTCGGGGCACTAGATCCAAGGTTTGCGCCAGGTCGCTCACGTTGCGGCCGATCAGCGCTGCAAAGGTCACTCTGTTAGACGCAGGAGGAAACCCATGGCTTTAAGCTGTGCCACCGCCGACGACGTTCTCAAGACGATCAAGGACGAGAACGTTCAGATGATCGATCTGCGGTTTACCGACCTGCCGGGCGTCTGGCAGCACTTTTCGGTGCCGCCGAGCGCGGTCGATGCGGACGCGTTCGACGCCGGCATCGGCTTCGACGGCTCGTCGATCCGCGGTTTCCAGGAAATCCAGGAAAGCGACATGCTGGTGGTGCCGGACGCGACCACGGCGTTCCTCGATCCGTTCAGCACCGCGACCACGCTGGTCTTGATCTGCAACGTCCGGGATCCGGTCACCGGCCAAACCTACAGCCGCGATCCGCGCTACGTCGCGCAGAAGGCCGAGACCCACCTCAAGAGCATCGGCGTGGGCGAGCTTGCCTATTTCGGCCCGGAAGCGGAGTTCTTCGTGTTCAACGAGGTGCGCTACGGGCAGGGCATCAACTACGCCATGCACGAAATCGAATCCAAGGAAGGCACCTGGAACACCGGCAGCAAGGAAGCGCCGAACCTGGGCCACAAGCCGCGCCAGAAGGAGGGCTATTTCCCGGTTCCGCCGGTCGACAGCTTGCAGGATCTGCGCAGCGAGATGGTGTTGACCATGGAGTCATTGGGGATCCAGATCGAGGCCCACCATCACGAGGTCGCCACCGCCGGCCAGGGCGAGATCGACATGCGCTTCACCACGCTCACGCGCATGGCCGACAACCTGATGATGTATAAATACGTGGTCAAGAACGTGGCGCGCCAGCACGGCATGACCGCCACCTTCATGCCTAAGCCGCTGTTCGAGGACAACGCGTCGGGCATGCACGTCCACCAGAGCATCTGGAAAGGCAAAACCAATCTGTTCCATGGAACGCAATATGCCGAGCTGAGCGAGCTCGGCCGCTTCTACATCGGCGGCCTATTGCGGCACGCCTGGGCGCTCTGCGCGCTGTGCGCGCCGACCACCAACTCCTATCGCCGCCTGGTGCCGGGCTATGAAGCGCCGATCAATCTGGTCTATTCTCAGCGCAATCGCTCTGCCTGCTGCCGCATCCCCATGTATTCGCCGAACCCGCGCGCGAAGCGGGTCGAATTCCGCTCGCCCGATCCGTCCTGCAACGGCTACCTGGCGTTCGCGGCCATGCTGATGGCGGGCCTCGACGGCATTCAGAATCGCATCGATCCCGGCCAGCCGATCGACAAGAACCTCTACGACTTGCCGCCCGCCGAGGCGAAGGAGGTCAAGTCCACCCCGGGCTCGCTGGAGCAGGCGCTCGACGCGCTCGAAGCCGATCACGCCTTCCTGCTGCGCGGCAACGTCTTCACCCCTGACGTGATCGAAACCTGGCTCGGCTACAAGCGCGACAAGGAGGTCGATGCCATCCGGCTGCGCCCGCACCCTTATGAGTTCCATCTCTATTACGATATTTAACGCGCGGCTCCCGGCCGTTGTAAGGCTCAGACCGCGATGACCGACATGAGCCGCTCGCAATCCGCTTGCAGGCGGGCATCGCCTGCGAGCGCTATGCGGCCGCGCTCGATCGCGATGAAACGATCGCACAGCGTCAACGCCTGCCCGACGTTCTGTTCGACCAGGAGGATGGCGCGGCCCGCCTGCTTCAACTCGCCGAGGATCGCATAGATCTCGGCCACCATCATCGGCGCCAAACCTTCGCTCGGCTCGTCGATGAGCAGCAAATTCGGCTCGCCCACCAGCACGCGCGCGAGCGCCAGCATCTGCTGCTCGCCGCCCGAGAGCGTTGTGCCGTGCTGTCGGCGGCGCTCCTGCAGCCGCGGGAAGCGATGATAGATCCGCTCCAGGGCCGCTTGGTTGCCGGCGCCGCCGCGACGCGGGACCTGCAGGAACCCGAGCGTCAGATTCTCCTCGACGGTGAGGCCCGGAAAGATGCGGCGATCCTCCGGCACGAAGCCGACGCCTAGACGGCAGATGCGGTCGGGCGACGCGCCGTCGATTCGCGTCCCATCGATGATGATCTCGCCGCCGCTTGCGGGAATCCAGCCGGCGATGGTCTTGAGCAGCGTGGTCTTGCCGACGCCATTGCGTCCGAAGATGCCGAGCACCTCGCCGCGCGCGACCGACAAGCCGACACCTTGCACGATGTGGCTCGAGCCGTAGTAGGCGTGAACGTCGTTGATCGCGAGCATGGTCAGGCATGCCCGAAATAGGCGGTCTGCACGGCGGGATTGGCCCGTACCGCCGCGGGCGTGCCCTGGAACAGCTTCTTGCCTTGATGCAGCACGATCACGTGATCGGAGAGGTTCATCACCAGCCCGATGTCGTGCTCGATCAAGAGCACCGTCACCTCGGTCGCCAGCGATTTGATCAGCGCCGCGGTGTCCTCGGTGTCGCCGTGGCTCATGCCCTGGGTCGGCTCATCCAGCAGCAGCACCTTGGGCCTACCTGCCAGTGCGACGGCCACTTCGAGCCGCCGCTGCTCGCCATGCGAGAGCTGCGCGACTGCAAGTCCCGCCTTGTCGGCCAGGCCGAAGCGCTCCAGCAATTCCGCCACGCGTGCGCGCGCGTGACGGCTGGCCGAGATCGGCAGCCACGACTTGCGCGCCGGCTCGAGCACCTGCGCCGCAAGCCGAAGATTTTCGGCGACTGGCAGCTCGAACAGCAGGTTGGTGATTTGAAACGAGCGCGCCACGCCCGCCGCCAGCATGCGATAGGGCGGAGAACCCGTGTACTCGATGCCCTCGACGAAGACCGCGCCGGCTTGCGGCCGCAAGGCGCCGGAGACCAGATTGAACAGGGTCGACTTGCCGGCGCCGTTCGGCCCGATGATGGTGGTGATGCGATTACGCTCGGCGGCCAAGCTGACGTGATCGACGGCGCGCAAGCCGCCGAAGCTGATCGAGAGGTCGCGCACCTCCAACATCGGACCGGTCATCGCTTGGCCTCGCGCGCGAGCAGCCGCACGATCGTCGGGCGCAGGAGTCCCATCAGCCCGTTGGGCAGGAAGATGACGGCGCCCATGAAGAGCAGGCCGATGACGATGAGATGATGCTCGGTCCAGGTGCCGATCAGCGATTTCAGAACGGTCAACAGCACGCTGCCGTAGAGCGGTCCCGCGAGCGTACCGAGGCCGCCCAGCACCGCAGTGATGACAGCATTGCCGGAGGTTGAGAAGAACAGCAGTTCCGGGGAGGCGAAACCGCGCAACATCGGATAGAGCGTGCCTGACACTGTGGCGATCACCGCCGCGAATACGAACGCGCTCAAGCGCAGCGACGTGGTGCGGTAGCCGAGAAACGGCACGCGGCGGTCGTTGGCGCGCAGCGCGATCAGCAGGCGGCCGAATGGGGTGTCGATGATGTAAGCCGACGCTGCGTACAGAACAACGATGGCCGTCAGCACGACCAGGAAGAAACCGGCCGGCGACGCGCTCGACGTGGAAACGACACCCAAGTTGACGTTGATGATCGGCACGCCGATCAGCCCGTCGGAGGCGCCGAGCGCTCGGGTGTTGTAGACAACCTTCGCGACCACCTGCGCCATGCCGAAGGTGATCAGCGCGAAGTAGACCCCGCGCACGCGAATCGCAATGATGCCGCCGACGAATCCGAGCACCAATCCGGCGGCAAGACCCGCAGCGAGCGCGAGCCAGAACGAGGGGATTGCGATCAGAACGACGGCGGAAATATAGGCGCCAACGCCGAAATAGAGCGCCTGGCCCAACGAGAGCAGACCGGTATAGCCGAGCAGGATATCGACCGAGAGCGCGAGTCCACCGAAGATCAGGGCCTCGGTCGCAAGCCGCAGATAGAACGTGTCGCCGAGCCCGGCGCCGACTGCCGCGAACACAAGGCCGGCGATCAGGAGTGCGCCGACGAGCACATGGTTGGCCCGTGCGGCAACGGTCAACGGGTCAGGCATGCCCGAGTCGTCCGAACAGGCCCTGCGGGCGCACCATCAGCATCACGACCATGATCCCGAACACGATCGGGTCGGTCCATACCGGCGAGATGTAGAGCGAGGCAATCGCCCGAACCTGGGTGAGAAAGAGCCCGGCCACCACCGCGCCGGCGATGCTTCCCATGCCGCCGACGATGACGACCGTGAAGGCCATCAGGATGAAGTCGCGGCCCATGGTCGGGAACACGGAATAGATCGGCGCCAGCAGAACGCCGGCAAAGCCCGCGAGCGCGATGCCGAACGCGAAGGCGCCGGCATAGACCCAAGCCACCGGCACACCGAGGGAGGCCGCCATGTTGCGGTCGAACGCGGCGGCACGCACCATGGCGCCCAGCCGCGTGCGGTAAACTATGAGCGCAACGGCGGCGATGATGACGGTGCCAATCACGATCAGGAACAGCCGGTAGTTCGGAATGAAGACGCCGAAGAGGACGACCGCGCCCGGAATCGGCGTGTCGGGCCGGTAAGGATTGGGGCCGAAGCCGAGCCGGAAGGCGTCTTCCAGCACGAGGGCCAGCCCGAAGGTCAGGAGCAGCGTGGTGACGTGGCGGTCCGGGCGGTTGAACACGCGTTGGATCAGGACGCGCTCTACCAGATAGCCCACCGGCAGCATCGCCAGCGGCACCAGGAGCAGCAACAGCCAGAAGGGGAGGCCGAGCCATCCCAACGCCAGCGCGATGAAGGCGCCGAACGCGTAGAACTCGCCATGCGACATGTTGATGACGTCGAGCAGCCCGAAGATGATGGTGAGCCCGATCGCCACCAGGATGACGGCGACGCCGAATGCGAGGCCGGTAACGACCTGGGGCGCCAGCACGAACTGGATGTAGTCGAGCACTGCCGCCATCACCCTGAATCGCGGCGCTATTCCCGCCGCCGGCGATCAGCGCATGTTCCGGAAAAGTGGGAACTGGTTTTCCGAATAGAACATGCGCAAACTCTAGAAGCGCGTGCAGGCGTCCGCGCCGATCGCATCCTCGCCGTTGACCTGGCCGCCGATCTTGAACTGACCATTGGTGATGCGCACCACGTACATGGTCTGGATCGCCTGATGGTCGCCAGCGCGGATGGCCTTCTCGCCTTGCGGCGTCATCCATTTCAGATCACGCAGCGCCGCACGCACCTTGTCGGCCTCGGTCGATTTCGCATTCTCGACCGCGGCCTTGTAGGCATAGATCAGGCCGTAGGAATCGGCGCCGTAGAGGTCGGGGTCGGCCTTGTACGCCGCCTTGAACGTCTCGACGAATTTCTTGTTCTCGGGCGAGTTGAGCTCGGTCGAGTAGCCGACGCCGGTCACGAATCCTTCCGCCGCCTTGCCGATCGCCCCGATGTTCTGCGAGGTCACGGTGCCCGAGGCGCCGACCATCGCAAGATTGTTGAGCAGCCCGAACTCCGCAAGCTGAGTGAGCAACCGGACGGTGTCGTTGCCGGCGACCGATGTATAGAGGACCTGCGGTCGCGCCGCGCGGATCTGCCCGAAATACTGGGTGTAGTCCTTGGCATCGAGCGGCGCGAACACCTCGCCGACCGTGCTGGCGCCGACCTTCTCGGCGCTGGCCTTGAACGCCGCCACGGTCGAGCGTCCCATCTCATAATCGGGTCCGAGATAGAACACCTTGGCCTGCGGCTTCTCCTTCGAGAGCCAAACCGCGAGCGCCGCCGACTGCTGGCCGGCCCGCGCGTTGACGCGGAACACGTTGGGCGAGCAGCGATCGCCGGTGATCGAGTCGGCGAACGACACGGTGGTGGCGATCAATTTGCCGGCGCGCTCCGCGAGCTGCCCGACGGCCAGCGTCGAGCCCGAGCTGACGGTGCCGGTGAGGAAATCGACCTTGCCGATCTCGAACAGCTTTTCCGCCTTCTGCACCGCGACGGACGGATTGGCCTCCTCGTCCTCGTAGAGGAGCTCGATCGGTCGTCCCATGATGCCGCCGGCGGCATTGACCTCCTTGGCGGCGAGATCGAGGCCCCAGCGCACCTGCTGGCCGATGCCGGCATAGGTGCCGCTGAGCGGTGTCACAACGCCGATCTTGATCGGGTCCGCAGCGGTGGCAACGGATACAGTGGCTGCCGCCAACAAAGCGGCGACGGCGCATGTTTGACACGCTCGCACGACATCCTCCCTTGTTTGCCGCAATGTTACACCGGCAAGGCGACCGCCCTCAACGCAGCTGCCCGGATCGAATTACGTCGTGCAAAGCTAGAACATGCCATTGTCGTTTGCGGCCTTCTCCGGGATCGGCTGCACGACGTCCCAGTGCTCGACCACCTTGCCGTTCTCGAGCTTGAAGATGTCGATGATGGCGTTGCCGCGCGTGCCCGGCTCGCGCACGGCGTGGACGTGCACGATCACGTAGTCGCCGTCGGCGAATATGCGTTTGATCTCGCTGCGGTTGTTCGGAAACTTGTCCTTGAGAAAGGCGACGAAGCCCTTGAGGCCTTCGGGCCCGTCGGCCGCGGAGGGATTGTGCTGGGTGTAGCGGGGGCCGAGATATTTCGAGGCGGCGTCGAAATCCTTCTGGTTGAGCACGGCGTCGTAGAAGGCGGCGATCGTCTTCTTGTTCGCCTCCATTTGCGCAGCGTCGGCGGCGAGCGCCGGATCCGCAACGAGCAAAGCAAACGCAGGAAGGGCGGCAGTCAGCAGATGTCGGGACATGGTGGACTCCTCTGCTTGGACGTCACATCTGCGAGGGCAGATAGAGCGCGATGATCGGAAACGCGATCAGGATGATCAGACGAAGGATATCGGTGATGATGAACGGCAGCACGCCGTAGAAGATGGTCGAGATCTTCACGTCCTCCACCACGCTTTTGATCACGAAGATGTTCATGCCCACCGGCGGATGGATGAGGCCGAGCTCGACCGTCATGACGATGATGACCCCGAACCAGATCGGGTCGAAGCCGAGCTGCTTGATCACGGGAAAGATGATCGGCACCGTGAGGATGATCATGGCGAGCGCATCCATCAGGCAGCCGAGCACCAGATACATGATCATGATCAGCGCCAGCACGCCGTAGCGGCCGAGGCCGAGCCCGGTGAGGAATTCGGTCACCTTCTGCGGCGTCTGCGTCACGGTGAGGAAATAGCCGAACAGGATGGCGCCGATCAGCACGGTGAACACCGCCGCGGTGATGCGCGTGGTCTCGAGCAGCGAGCGGAAGATGTCGGCGCCCGACAGCCGCCGGCGCGCCACACCGATCACGAAGGCGCCGCCGGCACCGGCGCCCGCCGCCTCGGTGGCCGTGAAGATGCCGCCGTAGATGCCGCCGATGACGAAGGCGAAGAGAAGCAAGGTCGCCCAGACGTCGCGCAATGCGGCGCGGCGCTCCTTCCAGGAATGGCGCAACCCGGCCGGCAGGAATTTCGGCCGCGCCACGCCGATGAGCGTGATGGTGATCATGTACATGGCGACCGCGAGCAGGCCCGGCAAAACCCCCGCGATGAACAGCTTGCCCACGTCCTGCTCTGTGATCAGGCCATAGATCGCGAGCACCGTCGACGGGGGGATCATGATGCCAAGCGTGCCGCCGGCCGCGATCACGCCGGTGGCAAACGACTGCGGATAGCCGTAGGCGCGCATTTCGGGATAGGCGACCTTCGAGAACGTCGCCGCGGTCGCCACCGACGAGCCGCAGATCGCGGCGAAGCCGCCGCAGGCGGCGATGGTGGCGATGCCGAGCCCGCCCCTGAGATGGCCGAGGAAGGCGTTGGCCGCGCGAAAGAGCTCGCGGCTCATGCCCGACGTGGTGGCGAACGCGCCCATCAGCAGGAATAGCGGCACGACCGCGAAGTTGTAGTCGGTCACCGTGCGCATGGTGGTGTGGCCGACATTCTTGAGCGCCGCGGCGCCTCCGACGATGTAGGCGAAGCCGCTCACGCCCACCAATCCCATCGCCATGCCGACTGGCACGCGCAACAGCATCAGCACGAACAGAACGACGAATCCCAGGATGGCAATGGCGTCCGAGCTCATCGCAATGATCTCATTCGACCGGCCTGGCAACGGTTTGCCGGCCGAGCAATTCCGGATGGAAGATCAGCCGATAGGTGCGCAGCGCAATCAGGAGCACCGCCGACACGTCGCCGATCCAGGCCAGCAGAAAGAACGGCCAGGTCGGCAGCCGAAGATCGAACGTGAGCACGTTATCGGCGCGCGTGGTCCAGACCTTGTCGTAAAGGGTCAGCGTCTGTACCGCGACCACGAACAACAGGACCAGGGTGGCAAAGATGTCGATGGCACGCTGATATTTCGGGCCGACATTGGCATAGAGCAGGTCGACCGTGATGTGGGTGCCGCGATAGGAGGTCGCGCCGATGCCCCAGAAGATCAACACGCCGAGCAGCAGGCGTCCGAAGTCGTAGCTGTCCGGGATCGAGATGGCGAAGAAATAGCGCAGCAGGATCGAGATGAATACGTCGGCGGCAACGACGCCGACGAACAGCGCGGCCAGGAACTCGATCGAATCGATGAAGCTATCCATCAATTTGGTGATCACGCCTTATCCCCTTGCACATGACATCGGCGGCAGCGCCCTCATGGCGACGGCGGCGGACATTCCGCCGCCGTCGACTTCATGACGAATGATCGGCAGCCCGCGCCGCCGCCGGCTCCTCAGTACGCGGCCTTGTATTGCGCCAGCGACTGCTTGAGCTCCTTCATGATGGCGTCGGGATCGCCGCCGGCCTTGCGCACGTTGTCGCTCCACTGCTTCTCCAGCGGCGCGGCCGACTTCTTCCATTCGTCGAGCTGCGCATCGGTGATGGTGTAGACCTCGTGCCCGGGCTCGGCCTTCACCTTGGCGAGCCCTGCATGCTCGAAGTCGGCCCATGGATCGGCGAATTTTCCCGCCCATTCGGTGGTGCAGTGGTCGTCGATCACCTTCTTCTGCGCCGGCGACATGGCTGCGTAAGTGGCCGGGCTCATGAGCCACTGGAACGTCACCGTGTGCAGCGGCGCGTCCATATGATACTTCGTCACCTTGTCGACGCCGAGCAGCGGCACCGAGCCCCAGGGGAAGGTTACCGCCTCGGCCACGCCCTTCTCCATCACGTCGCGCACCTCGGTGGCGCTCGCCTGCACATTGGTGCCGCCGAGCAGCGTCACCCAGGCGGCGACGGTCGCCTGCGAGGGGCGCACCTTCATGCCTTTGACGTCGCCGGGCACCACGATCTTCTTCTTGCTCGAATGCCAGGTGAGCGGATCGAGAATGAAGGAGAAGCAATACTTCACGTCCTTCATCTCGTTGGCCGCGTATTTGCGATACCAGGAGTCGATCGCGCGGATGCCGCCCTTGGCGTCGCCGACCAGGAACGGCAGCTCGCCGGCGGCGATGATGGGAAAGCGGCCCGGCTGGTAGCCGGGATTGACGTAGGTGAAATCGGCGATGCCGTCGCGCGCCATGTCGTAATGGTCGAAGGCGCGGCCGAGCTGCTGGGACGGAAACACCTTGGACTTGATGGTGCCGTTCGACGCCTTCTCGACCGACGCACCCCATTCCTCCATCGCCTTCTGCAGCGGATGCGTCGGCGGCACCCAATGCGAAAGCTTGAGCTCGAAAGTCTTGTCCTGCGCCGGCGCGGCAGAGGCGCCGAACATTAGCGCCGCGGCTGACGCAATGGATATTGCAAGGTTACGCTTGGCTCGATGCGACGGCATCGTCTCCTCCTGGCTGGGATTTACGCCGCTGCGCGCGGTCTTTGGTTCCATTCAGCCCGAACTCACGATCACTGTAAAGTGACGTGCCTGGGCCGCTGGCTTCGCTCGTCGAATTGGTCTATGCGGGGCGCGCGCCCATCGCCCTGGCGCCCCACTGCATTCGTTAGCCTTGGTGGAGCGGGATCGTGGACAAGAAGAGCGGCCAGGCGCCTGACGTCGCGCCGGCGCTGCTGCACAAGAAGATGTTGCAGCTCTTGAGCAGCCTGTGGGTGACCCGGGCGGTGGGAACCTTCGCGCGGCTCGGCTTGGCCGACGTCATGGAGGAAGGCGTCGACGATCACGCCGCGATCGCCGCCGCGCGCGGCCTCGCGCCCGACCGGGTCTATC
This sequence comes from Pseudomonadota bacterium, assembly GCA_046735815.1. Lineage (GTDB taxonomy): Bacteria > Pseudomonadota > Alphaproteobacteria > Rhizobiales > Xanthobacteraceae > VAZQ01. The sequence continues at coordinate 9,270 of JBKPUA010000113.1, read as the reverse complement.
GGCTCCTTCGCGCGCTCTCCACCATCGGGATCGTCGCGGAGACCGCGCGCGGGCATTTCGCGCTCACCCCGCTTGGGCGCCTCTTGAGCTCGCACGCGCCCAACAACACCCGCACCACGGCGATCTTCCTCAACGACTATTTCGCCGACATGTGGACGCACCTCGACGATGCCCTCACCGGCGAGCGCACCGCCTTCGAGGCGCTCAAGGGTCAGCCGTTCTTCGAGTGGCTCGCCGGGTATCCCGACGAGGCGCGCCGTTTCAATCGCATGATGCTCGAGGTGCACGGACCGGAGACGCCGGCGATCGTCGCTGCGTATGATTTCTCGCAGTGCGAGCACATCGTCGATGTCGGCGGCGGCAACGGCGCGCTGCTCTCCGCGGTGCTCGCCGCCCATCCGAAGGCGCGCGCGACATTGTTCGACATGGCGGAAGCGATCGCGGCGGCCAAACGCGGCGAGGGCGGGCCGCTTCCCGGGGTGACGTTCGTCGCCGGCGACGTATTCACCGCGGCGGCGCCGGAGGGCGGCGATCTCTACCTGCTGCGCCATCTCATGCACGACTACGACGACGCCGACTGCGTTCGCATCCTTGCCAATGTGCGACGTGCCATGCGCCCGGACGCCCGCGTGCTCGTGCTCGAAGCACCGCTGCCGGCGGACGACAGCCCCGGCCCGGGCCGTTGGCTCGATCTGCAGGTGATGTTGCTGTGCGGCGGGCGCGAGCGCACTGTGGAGGAATATGCCGGCCTGTTCGAAAAGGCCGGCCTGCGCCTTGCGCGCGCGGTCGCCACCGCGCACCCGGCGATGAGCGTGGTCGAAGCGGTCGCGGCGGACGGCGCCCGTGCCTGATGCAGTGGGCGCCGGTGTGCGAGAGCCGTCGTTGATCCGGCGGCGGCACGTCATCTACGTCGAGGGCTATGATCCGCAAGGCGCCGAAGGCTACCACCGGCTATTCGCTCGCTCGTTTGCGCGCTTCCTCAAGATCTGGCCGCTCAAGGCCAGGCTGAGCGAGCTGAAGCTGGAGTCGCAGGACTTCGCGCGCTGGGACATCGACGCCGCGGGCCCGAACTGGCAGGTCGCCACCCGCTACGACTTCTTGCGCCAGGAGCACATCATCCGCCCCAACATGGCGCAGCCGTTGCTGCAGCAGATTCCGCGCGCGCTCGCCTGGGCCGGCGACTATCTCGCGAGCGGTGCGATCTTTCGCGTGCTGCGCGCCTCGCCCTATTTCGGCCTGGTGCTGCTCTATTTCCAGCTGATGCTGATCGCCTGGATGGCGCTGTCGATCGTGGGCGGCTGGCTCGCTGCCGGGGCGACGACGCACGTGCTTGGCTTGCCGACCCTCCTCGGCGCTGTTGTCGGCGTGGTCGTTGCGATCGTGATCTTCCTCGTGCTGCGGCGGCTTGCGGACCGCTGGTTCATCATTCAGATCAACAACCACTGGCCCTATCTGTGTGCGTTCGCCCGCGGCGAGCCCACCTGCTTCGATGCCCCGATCGAGACGGGCGCGCAGCGCTTGATCGCAGCCACACGCGCCAACGACGCCGACGAGGTCATCGTCGTCGGCCACAGCGGCGGCGGCGCGCTGGCGCCGGCCGTGGTCGCGCGCGCGCTCGAGCTCGATCCCGACGTGGGCCGCCGCGGTCCGCCGCTGGTGCTCATGACGCTGGGTTCGATCGCCCCGGGCGCCGCCCTCCACCCCAAGGCACGGCGGCTGCGCGCGACTTTTGCGCGGCTCGCGGTCGAGCCGTCGATCACCTGGATCGACGCCCAGTCGCGCGCCGACGTGCTCAACTTCTGGGATTTCGATCCGGTCGAGGGCGTCGGCGCGCGCGTCGCCGGATGGCGCTGCAATCCGTTGATCTGGAAGGTGCGTTTCGGCGACATGCTGTCGCGTCGCTTCTACTGGCGCATCCGCTTCAACTTCTTCCGCCTGCACTATCAGTTCATCATGGCGAGCGATCGGCGCGCGCCGTACGACTATTTCATGCTGGTCTGCAGCCCGCTGCCGGTGACGGCCTGGGCTCGCAACCCGAAGGGCGTGCTCGCGGCCTTTGCGACAGACGGTGCTCTCAGCGTGGATCAGGCGAGTTCGCCGGTGCGGTCATAGCGGCGACGGCTCTTTACCCCTTCGACAGCCGCTTGATCACCTCCGGCGGCATCGCCGCGGCCTTCATTATTCCCTTGGCGGGATCGCCGCTCACCCACACCCGCGTCTCGAAGCACTCGACCGCCAGCGCGCCGTTCTTGAGGAGGCGATGACTCACATCGAAGCTCGAGCGGCGGAAGGCCGCGACCGCGCTCTCGATCGTCACGTCGTCGCCGAACCGGGTGGGAAGGAGAAAGCGGGAATGGGTGTTCACCAGCGGATGGCCGGCAAAATCGTAGGCCTTGAGGTATTCGTGCTTGCTCATGCCGAGCGCGCGTTCGACCAGCATGGTGGTGCTGGCATCGAAGAGCGCGAAATAGCGCGGGTAATAGACGATGCCGGCGGGGTCGCAATCGCCCCATTGGATGCGGACAACGCGGCTGTTGACGAGCATCGTCTCCCCTCGCGCGCGCTCAGCGCGGCGCCAAGCGCAGCGCGCCGTCGAGGCGGATGACCTCGCCGTTGATGTAGCTATTCTCGATGATGTGGCGCGCGAGGAAGGCGAACTGATCGGGGCGGCCGAGCTGCTTGGGGAACGGCACCGAGGCCGCCAGGCTTTGCCGCACCTCCTCCGACAAAGCCATGAGCATCGGGGTGTGGAAAATGCCCGGCGCGATGGCGTTGACGCGAATGCCGAACTGCGCGAACTCGCGCGCCGCCGGCATCGTCAGCGCGGCCACGCCTCCCTTGGAGGCGGAATAGGCGGCCTGGCCGACTTGTCCCTCGAAGGCGGCGACCGAGGCGGTCGAGATGATGACGCCACGCTCGCCGTCGGCGAGCGGGCTCAAGCCCTGCATGTCGGCGGCCACGAGCCGCATCATGTTGAAGGTGCCGATCAGATTGATGTTGATCACGCGCTCGAAGTCGGCAAGCGGCATCGGCCCGTCGCGGCCGACGATGCGCTTGGCGGGTCCGACGCCGGCGCAGTTGATCAGGATGCGCGCCGCACCGTGCTGGCTGCGCGCCTGCGCCAGCGCGGAGGCCGCCTGCCCGGCATCGGTCACGTCGCATTGGACCGCAATGCCGCCGATCTTGTCGGCGACCGCGCGCGCGCCGTCGAGATTGACGTCGAGGCAGGCGATCTCGGCGCCGGCGCGCGCCAGCTCGGCCGCGGTGGCCGCGCCGAGGCCGGAGGCGCCGCCGGTCACGATGGCGGCGTGTCCTGAAATGTCCATGTCAGTGGTTCCGTGCGGAAGGAGCGTCGGGGTTCTCGATCAGCAGCGCGATGCCCTGGCCGCCGCCGATGCAAGCGGAGGCGATGCCGTAGCGCAACCGCGCGCGCTGGAGCTCGCGCGCGAGCGTGATGGCGAGCCGCACGCCGGTGGCGCCGAGCGGATGGCCGATGGCGATCGCGCCGCCGTTGACGTTGAGCTTCGCCTCATCGATGCCAAGCTCGCGCGCGCATGCCATCACCTGCGCGCCGAAGGCCTCGTTGATTTCGAAGCGGTCGATGTCCTTGAGCGCGAGGCCGGCGCGCTCGAGCACCGCCTTGATCGCCGGCACCGGGCCGATGCCCATGATGTGCGGCGGCACGCCCACGGTCGCTCCGGCGACGATGCGCGCGAGCGCCGGCTTGCCGGATTTGCGCGCGTAGTCGGCGGAGGCGACGAGCGCTGCCGCGGCGCCATCGACGATGGCCGAGGAATTGCCGCCGGTCTGCACGCCGCCGAAAGCGGGCCGGATCGTCGCCAGCGTCTCGACCGGGGAGGGGCGGACATGAGTGTCGGCGGCGAGTTCCTTCGTGCCGCGCAGCTTGAGCGCACGCGGCTCGAAGCCCGCGCGCTCGAAGGTCTCGCTCTTGAGCGTGGCGATCTCGCCGGCGAGGAAGCCTGACTTCTGCGCCGCCAGCGCGCGCTCGAAGCTCTGCGCCGCGAAGGCGTCGACCTCGGGCCGCGTGATCTGATATTGGCGCGCCAGGTTCTCTGCGGTGTCGCCCATGGTCACCTTGGCGGACGGATCGAGCAGCGCTTCCCAGAGAAAGTCCTTGAAATCGACCACCCCCATGCGAAAGCCGCGCATGGTGTAGGAGGCGACTGGATTGCGGCTCATGGATTCGGCGCCGACGCAGAGCGTGAGGTCGATGTCCTTGTGCGCGATCGTGTCCGCCGCCTGCATCAGCACTTCGAGGCCGGTGCCGCACACCCGCTGCACCATGTGCGCCGGCACCTCGATCGGTACGTCGGAATAGAGTCCGACATGGCGGGGCAGGCAGTAGGTATCGAAGCTCGCCTGCGCCATCGATCCGGTGACGACGGCGCCGACGTCCTGCGGCGGCACGCCCGCGCGCGCGAACACCTCGCGCGCGGCCTTGATGCCGAGATCGGTCGGCGAGACTTGCCCCAATGCCCCGTTATAGTCGGCGAACGGCGTGCGCACGCCGGCGATGAGCCAGACGTCGCTCCAGTTCGCGGTGAGCCCTGCCTGCTTGCCGGCCATGTCACCGTCCCCCGCCGATTAAGAGCACCCGCGTCGACGGCTCCGCCGCGTAGAGCTCGGCCACGATGTCGGCGCGGCGCGAGAGCACCGCGCGCTGGTTGATCGAGCCCTTGTCGGTCATCTCGCCGGCATCGAGCGAAGGCGGCTCGGCCAGCAGGATGGCGCGGGCGACGCGGTTCGAGCTGCCGGTGCTCGCGCGGGCAAAAGCCTCGAGCCGGTTGCGAAATTCGCCCAGCACCCGCGCATCATTGGCGACGTCGGTCGTGGCGGAGGCGGCGAGCGTGCGGCACGCGTCGGGATTGGGGAAGATCAGCGCACCGATCTCGTCCCGATCGGCACCGGCGATCACCACGTCGCGGGCATAGGGCTCGAGCTGCGCTAGGAGCCGCGCCCGCAGCGGGCCGACATTGACCCAGGTACCGGTCGCGAGCTTGAAGTCCTCGGCGATCCGGCCGTCGAACAGGAGACCTTCACCCGGATCGGCTGGGTCCTGGAATTTGAGCGCGTCACCGAGCTTGTAGAAGCCATGCTCGTCGAACGCCGCGGCGGTGAGCTCGCGCTGGCGCCAATAGCCCGGCATTATGTTCGGCCCGCGCAGACGCGCTTCGAGCTTGCCCTCGCACGGCACGAGCTTGAGCTCCACCCCCGGCACCGGCACGCCCATATTGGTCGAATCCTTGCTCTGCCACATGCGTGCGATCGCCATGGGCGCGCTTTCGGTCGCACCCAGCCCGGTCAGGAACATAATGCGTTCCCCGCAACTCGCGAGCGCCAGCTCGTGCATGGCCTCGAACACCGATTGCGACAGCGCCGCGCCCGCAAACCAGAGCACCTTGAGGTGCTTGAAGAAAGTGTCGCGCAGCGCGGCGTCGGCGCGGAAATAAGGTAGGAGCGCCTCGTATCCCTTCGGCACCGTGAAGTACCAGTTGGTCGGGACTTCGCGCAGGTTCTTGACCGTGGTCTCGATCAAGCCCGGCGCCGGCTTGCCCTCGTCGATGTAGAAGGTGCCGCCGTTGTAGAGCACGAAGCCGAAATTGTGGTTGCCGCCGGCGGTGTGGTGCCACGGCGACCAGTCCATGATCACCGGCGGCTCGTCGGCGAAGAAGGCGAGCTGCGACAGGATCATCGCCTGGTTCGAGCACCACATGCGTTGCGTATTGATCACCGCTTTCGGCGTGCCGGTCGAGCCCGAGGTGAACAGGAGCTTGGCGATGGTGTCGGGCCCAACCCTTGCGTGAGCGGCGTCAGCCCCGGTCGGCGTCGCCGCGAGCAGCGCCTCGAACGGCGTGCTCGGCCGGCTCGCCAGCGGATTGCGCGCCACCACGACTTCGGTTGCCGGCGGCACCACCGCGTCGATCGCGCGCCGAAAGGCATTGCCGTCGGCGGCGAACACGAGACCCGGGGTAAGCAGGTCGAAAATGTAGCGGAGCTTGCCGAAATCGCTCGAGATCAGCGAATAGGCCGGCGAGATCGGCGCGTAGGGAATGCCCACATACATGGCGGCCAGGCCGATGAGGGCGTGCTCGATGTCGTTGCCGGAGAGGATCACGACCGGCCGCTCGGACGAGAGGTCACGCGCGAGCAGCGTGGTGCCGATGCGCTTCACCATCGCCAGCGTCTCGCCGTAGCTGAGCTTGCGCCAACCGCCGGTCGCGTCGCGCTGCGCCAGGAACGTGCGCTCGGGCGCAGTCGCGGCCCAATGCTCCAGGCGCTCCGTCAGCTTCTCTGGATAGGGCGCAAGGGCATGCGGCGAGCGCAGATGGATCGTCCCGTCCGGCCGGCGCTCCACCACCACGTCGCGCGGGCCGAGGCGGACTGGCCGCAGCGGCGCCGCTGGGGCGGTTGTGGCGCGACGCTCTTTGACCGGTGCCGCCATGGCGTTCGGCTCAGTTGCGCGTGGTCTTGGTGGGCACGGTTTTGGGCGCCCGCTTCTCCAAAAAGTCCTTGAGCCGCGACTTGGCCTCGTCGTCGCCTTGGGCGATTGCCGCGATCAGTGACTCGGTGAGATAGCCGCTGGCGCGATCGGATTCGGCAATGCGCGGCAGCACCTGCATGACGGCGAAATTGGTCATCGGCGCATTGCCGGCGATGCGCCGCGCGAGCTCGATGCCCTTGGCCAACCCGGCGCCGGGCGCGACGAGATAATGCGAGATGCCGATCGCCTGGCCTTCCTCGGCGTCGTAGGTGCGGCCGGTGAGCATCATGTCCATCATGCGCGCGGTGCCGATGAGCCGTGGCAGCCGCACCGAGCCGCCGCCGCCGACGAAGATGCCACGGCTGCCTTCCGGCAGCGCATAATAAGCGGAAGCTTCCGCCACCCGGATGTGGCAGGCGGCCGCGATCTCGAGCCCGCCGCCGACCACCGCGCCGTGCAGCACCGCCACCACCGGCACCTTGCCGAACTCGATGCGCTCGAAGGCACGATGCCAGACGCGCGAATGCGCGATGCCGGCCGCGACGTCGCGATGGGTGAGCTCGCCGAGATCGAGGCCGGAGCAGAAATGCTCGCCTTCGCCGGCGAGCACCACGGCCTTGATGCCGTCCGGCAGGCCGGCGAAGAACGTCTCGATGCCGAGCACGGTCGGGTCGTCGATGGCGTTGCGCTTTTCTGCGCGCGCCAGAGCAAGAATGGCGATGTCGTCGCGGCGCTCGGCCTTGAGCGACGGCGGCAGCTGCAGATCGAAGCCGTTACCCGACGACGTGGCCGCGCTCACGGCGATCCCCCAATTTCATTGGCTGCCTGCGTTCGGTGACATTTCTGCCAAAACCGGTCAAGCATTCACACCACCTCGTAGACATCGAGCCGCACCGCGAGCTTTTCGCGCGCGCCGATGCCGAGCGCCAGAATGCGGTTGAGCCAGGCCAATGTAGGATCGGCGGTCTCGAACCGCATCAGGGTACGAAAGTAATAGCGCGACGGGTCGACCGCCTCGCCGCGCGCGAGCGCGGCAATCACCTCGGGCGGCCCGTGCCGCAGGCCATCGCTCGTGACCAGGATGCGGGTGCCGCGATCGGTCTCGATGGCGTAGCGCGCCTGCAGGTCCGTCACCCCGTCGGGCCGCACGATCTGCCAATCGGCGCCGGGCAGGATGCGGCCCTTGAGCCGCGGCCCCTCGATCCGGCCGCCGAGGATGTCCACCACCCGCCGCTCGCCGTAAGGCGTCTGCCCGAAATGCCGGATCTCGCCGAGCTCGGCATGGATGGTGAAGATCGGCGTTTCCGACAGCATCATAAGTATTCGGTTGCGGCGGCATTTGACCCCGCCGGGCATGACCCCTAAATGAACCCGCGCTCATTGGGAAGTGTCGGCATGTCCCGCGTCCTGACCCTCGCCGAAGCCGTGGAAGCGACCATCCGCGATGGCGATACGGTGGCGATGGAGGGGTTCACCCATCTCATTCCGTTCGCGGCGGGACACGAGGTCATCCGCCAGCGCCGCCGGCACCTCACCCTGATCCGGATGACGCCCGACCTCATCTACGATCAGCTCATCGGTATGGGCTGCGCCGACAAGCTTATCTTCTCCTGGGTCGGCAACCCCGGCGTCGGCTCGCTGCACCGCTTCCGCGACGCCTACGAGAACGGCTGGCCGAGCCCGATTGCGATCGAGGAGCATTCCCATGCCGCCATGGCCAACGCCTACGCGGCGGGCGCAGCCGGGCTGCCGCTCGCGGTGTTTCGCGGCTATCTCGGGGTCGACCTGCCGAAGGTAAACCCGAACATCAAGCACATCACCTGTCCGTTCACCGGCGAGCGCCTCGCCGCGGTGCCGGCGCTGCGGCCGGACGCCGCCGTGATCCACGCGCTTAAGGCCGACCGCGCCGGCAACGTGCTGATCGAAGGCATCGTCGGCGTGCAGAAGGAAGCGGTGCTGGCGGCGAAGCGCTCGCTGGTCACCGTGGAGGAGATCGTCGAGGACTTCGGCCCGCGCAGCGCGAACGCGGTGATCCTGCCGAGCTGGACCGTGGGCGCCATCGCCTGCGTGCCGGGCGGCGCACACCCGTCCTATGCGCACGGCTACTACAAGCGCGACAATGCCTACTATAAAGCCTGGGACGCGATCGCCCGCGATCGTGAGACTTTTCTCGCCTGGATGAAGGCGAACGTGCTCGAGCAAGGGCCGGAGGCGTTCGCGGTGCATTCCCCCGGCGCGCACACCGCCAGCAATGCTGCGCAGCCTGCGCGTGCGGCGGAGTAAAAGGACATGGATTACACCGCCACCGAGATGATGACGATCGCGGCGGCGCGCGCCCTGCGCAACAGCGACATCTGCTTCGTCGGCATCGGCATGCCGTCGGCGGCCTGCAACCTGGCGCGGCTCACCCACGCGCCCGAGCTCACGCTTATCTACGAGTCCGGCACCATCGCCACCAAGCCCGACGTGCTGCCGCTCTCGATCGGCGATGGCGAATTGTGCGACACCGCGCTTACCACGGTGTCGGTGCCCGAGATGTTCCGCTATTGGCTGCAGGGCGGGCGCTTCACCGTCGGCTTCCTCGGCGGCGCGCAGATCGATCGCTTCGCCAATCTCAACACCACGGTGGTCGGCCCCTACGAGAAGCCGAAGACGCGGCTTCCCGGCGGCGGCGGCGCGCCCGAAATCTCCAGCGCCTGCGGCGAGATTTTCATCATCATGCGCCAGGCGCCGCGCAGCTTCGTGGAGAAGCTCGACTTCGTCACCTC
>JBKPUA010000112.1:0-4386 GCA_046735815.1 Pseudomonadota bacterium | reverse complement strand
GCATTGGCGTTGTCGCCTGCCCGCGAGTGCAGCGGCAGCGCGTCGAGCTTCTTGACGTTGCCGCCTCCGATCACGGTTTCGTCGGGCTCGAGCGCGGCGATCAAGCGCGCGACGACATCGGCGACCTGGCGCCGCCACTTCTTCCTGCCGTGACGCTTCAATCCGGCTTCACCCACGTAATCCTCATAGGTGGATTTCTTGTAGGGCAGGTGGCCGAGCTCCATGGGCTCGACCATGCTATTGACGATCATCGCCGACCCGAGCCCCGTCCCGAGTCCCAGGAACAGCATCTTGCCGCCCCGGTAGCTCCCGAGTGCCTGCATGGCCGCATCGTTGATGATCTTCACAGGGCAACTGAATGCCGCGGTGAAGTTGAATCCGACCCAGCCGCGCCCCAAATTGTGCGGCTCGGCAATCGGTCGACCACGCAGGACCGGGCCGGGATAGCCGATCGAGACCACGTCATAGCTCCAATCCTGAGCGAGTTTCTTCACGCCGGACACCATCTGTCTGGGCGTCAGTTTGGGTCCCGATGGAAATGATCGATGCACCTTTTGTCCGGTGGCAAGGATCTTGACCGAGGTTCCGCCGACATCGACGACCAGCACGTTTCGGACCGAAGACGTCTTTGCGGTCTTGGCCTGACGTCGCCCCGCCCTCGGGCGCCTGACCGCACGCCGCACCTTCACGGCGTTGGAGCGGGACGACTTCTCTTCGATTCGTCTTCCCGCCTTAGCTTTTTCACGGAGCATGATCTTTTTCCGAAAACCGGTACCCACTTTTCGGGATCATGCTCTAGCTCGCTCGCTTGAGCACGGCAGACTTCGAGCCGATCACATCCATGAGCTCGTTCCAGGACTTGACGAATGATTTGGCACCTTCGTCTTGCAGCTCCCTCGCCAAGGCCCGGACGTCGACCTTGGCGGCGGCAAACCGCGCCAATTCCTCTTCCGCGTTGCCGCCGTCGGCCGGTAGTGTGGCTCCGACATCGCCGTGGTCGGCCAGCGCCTTGAGCGTGCCCTCCGGCATGGTGTTGACCGTGAACGGCGCGGCCAGGCTCTTCACGTACAGAACGTCCGAAGCCTTTGGATCCTTAGTGCCTGTGCTGGCCCAGAGGAGGCGCTGCGGGCGCGCTCCCGCATTGTAGGCGCGCATCCATTGCGGCGAGCTCAGCAGAGCGAGATAGGCCTTGTAAGTTTGCTTCGCGACGGCGATGCCAAGTCGGTCGTTGAGCTCTTCCGGCACCTTGCCGGTCACCGCCACATCCCAGCGGCTGATGAAGACGGAGGCTACCGAGCGGACATCGGGCTGCAGGCCGGCCTCGATGCGTCGTTCGATGCCGCGCATGAACGCATCGGCGGCCGCGAGATACTGGTCCGCGGAAAACAACAGCGTGACGTTGACAGGCACCCCAGCAAAGATCGCGTCTTCAATGGCCGGCAGACCTTCGGGGGTGCCGGGAATCTTGATCAGGATATTCGGTCGTTGCGCCTGGGCGTGCAGCTCCTTGGCTGCGGCAATCGTCGATTTCGTGTCGTGCGCAAGCAAAGGCGAGACTTCCAGTGATACCCAGCCATCCACGCCGCAGGTTCGCTCATACACCGGGCGGAACAGATCCGCCGCCTGGGCGAGGTCCTCGAGCGCAAGCTCGAAGAACAGTTTTTCCCCCGACTTTCCCTGCGCCAGCTTGCTCCTGATGCCGTCGTCATAGTCGCTGCTGTTCTTGATGGCGTGGTCGAAGATCGTCGGGTTCGACGTCAAGCCGGTGACGGACAATTCATCGACATAGCGGCGCAGCGTACCGGTTCGCAGCAGGTTGCGCGTGATGTTGTCGAGCCAGAGGCTCTGCCCCAAGTCGTGCAGGATGCGAGTGGCGTTCATGGTATCACCTCGATCGCCGCCCCCGGTTGAGAGCGCTTAAGAAGGTTCAGCCGCTGCCGTGCGGGTGGTTCTTTCCGAGCGGCCGCCATGCGTGCCCATCGCGCGCAAGCAGGCGGTCGGCTGCAGCCGGTCCGGCACTGCCGGCGGCATAATTCGGGAAATCGTTTGCGCCTTCGCGCGCCCAGGCATCGATGATGCCCTGCACGGCGCCCCAAGCCGCCTCGACCGTGTCGGCGCGCTGAAACAAGATAGCATCGCCGATCAGGCAGTCGTAGATCAGCGTCTCATAGCCGACCGACGCAATTGGCGCGAAGTAGTCCCGGTAGGAAAAGTCCATCCGGACGCCGTCGATCTCGATCTCGGGCCCGGGACGTTTGGCACTAAAACTGAGCGACAGCCCTTCGTCCGGCTGGATGCGGAGCGTCAGGATGTTGGGAGGGAGGCGTTCGACCGGCGTGTCGCGAAACAGCGCATAAGGCGCTTGACGGAATTGCACTGCGATCTCGGTGGTGCGGGTGGTAAGGGACTTGCCGGTACGCAGATAGAACGGCACGCCGGCCCAGCGCCAGTTGTCGATGCCGAGCTTGAGCGCCACGTAGGTCTCCGTCTTGGAGTCCGGCGCGACATTCGGCTCGTGCCGATAGTCCGGGATTTCTTTCCCCAGCACGACGCCCGCGCCGTACTGGCCACGTATCGCATCGGTCGGCGCGATGGGATGGAGCGCCTGAAACAACTCTGTTTTCTTCGCGCGCACGGCGTCCGCATCGAACGAGATCGGCGGCTCCATGCCGATCATGGCGAGCAATTGAAACAGGTGGTTCGGCACCATGTCGCGCAACGCGCCGGTCTGCTCGTAGAAGCGTCCGCGACCTTCGACACCCACGGTCTCGGCTGCCGTGATTTGAACGTGATCCACGTGATCCCGGTTCCAAAGCGGCTCGAACAGCCCATTGGCGAAGCGCAGCACCAGGATGTTCTGGACCGTCTCCTTGCCGAGAAAGTGATCGATCCGATAAATCTGGTCTTCCGACAGCACATTCAGGATCTGGGCGTTGAGCGCCTTGGCCGACGCAAGGTCATGGCCGAAAGGCTTCTCGACGATCACGCGCCGCCAGCCTGTCTCCGACTGGCGGGCGAGCCCCGCACGGCCGAGTCGCTCGATGATGGGGCCGAAGAATCGATCGGCGACCGCCAGATAGAACAGCACATTGGCGGTCCCGTTCTGATGCTCCTGCTGATCGGTCAGGAGCTTCCCAAGCTGGTCGAAGGTTTCCGACTGCAGGAAGTCGCCACGCATGAAATGCATGCGCTGGATGAGCCACGACCAGGCCTGCTCGTCGATCTTCTCGGCTTGCTGCCCGCCAGCGCGGCCGATGGCTCCCATCATCTCGGTCAGGCTCGCCCGCCAGCCTTCGGTCGTCATGTCGTTGTGGTCGACACCGATGAGCGCGAACTCGTCGGAAAGCTTGCCGCCTCTCACCAGATGGTAGAGCGCAGGGACGACGAGGCGCTTGGTCAAGTCGCCGGAAGCCCCGAAGATCGTCATGGTTGCAGGCGGCGCGCGGCGACCGGGCAAGCTGTTGGCCACGCTAGCCGCGGTTTGCGCTGCCATGGTCGTCCCTTCATTCATGCCGCACCGCGAGGGAACTTAGCGAGCGCCCCGTTGAGGAGTAAGCGCTCGCTGCCTGACCCTCGTTCTCAAGCGACCAGTATTCTTGAGCGAGCTACCCAAGCCCGCTTTGCCGATATTGCGGCGATTGGCGCTTGATTGCCGTCCATCCATATTGACCTTTCTGCGCTCCGTTTCAACCAACCCGCTCACTCGCGGCGGGTTCAGATGACGTCGGAACTTGTACGCAACTGCTCGGCCTTGGCCGCCAAATCGCAGCGCTCGACCAGCTTGGGATCTCCCTTGATGACCTCGAACGCCGTCTGCCCGCCCTCGGTCCAGAAGCGAATGTCGAGCTTGTGCTTGCCGATGCGAAGGTCGTGCACCGTCAAATCCGGCAGCCAGGCCGGGAGCGACGGGTCGATGTACAGCTTGTTGCGCGGGGCATCAGGTAGAAATCCCAACAGGGCCTGGATGAGCATGAACACGGAACCGGCCGCCCATGCTTGCGGCACATTTGCGCCGACATACTGCACCGGAAAATTCGTCTCGGTACGCTCGGACGCGGTGTAAAGTTCCGGCAGCTGATTGAGCAGGAAGTGGCTGGCCGCCACGCTGACGTCGTGGGCGACCCGCGCCGCCTCGGCGCTAAAGCCGTAGAGCTTGAACCCCATGGCGATGATCGCATTGTCGTGCGGCCATACCGAGCCGGTCTGATAATTGTAGGGGTTGAACGCCGTGTGATCGGCGGACAGGGTGCGGATGCCCCAGCCGGTCCACATATCCGGCGCCATCAGCCGGTCCACCACCTTCTTCGCGCGCTCGCGCGGCACGATGCCGGACCACAGGCAATGCCCGGCATTGGATGCCACGGTGAGGACCTTGTTCTTGTTGCC
>JBKPUA010000111.1:0-9726 GCA_046735815.1 Pseudomonadota bacterium | reverse complement strand
CGGTCCGGGAGCGGGCACGCGCGACAGCTCCTCAGCCAATCCGGCGAGCGGATCGCCGACGTGACGGCGGTCGCGCGCCGCGGGCGCGGTCACCGGTAGCGGCGGAGCGGGGGTCGGCGGCGTAGGTGTCGGCAGGACGGGCGTCGCCGGCGGCTCAGGCGGGGTGCCTTCCGCCCGCAACGACGGCTCGAGCCGCGGTGCCGCGGGTTCCACGCGCGGTGCGGCCTCGGGCTTCGATGCAGGCTCGGGCTGCAGCGGCCATGTGCTGTCATCGCCCAGCGGCACCGCGCGCGGCAGCGCGTCAGGCGCCGCGGCGGGGCGCACGGGCGCGGCCTCCCGTACCGTCGCGGCGGCGCGCAGGATGTTCTGCTCCACCACGACGTCGGTCGGCCCGCCGATGATCAGAAGATGCTCCACGTTGTCGCGGCGAATGAGGACGAGACGGCGCCGCCCGTCGACGGCGGCCTGGTCGATCACGGCCAGCCGCGGCTGGCGTCCGCGGGTTGCCCCGCCGCCGAGCCGCCCACCGCTGAACCGCCGCACCAGCCAGAAGGCGATTGCGAGCAGAACGAGCACCGCGACCAAGGCGATCAGCACCTTGAGTCCGCCGGATCCATCGCCGAACAAGGTTTCCAAGATCACTCCTCCCTGCGCCCCAGGGGTGCGGCGTGTCGATCGGGAGCACCCGAAGTATTAACGCCTGTGGCAATGCGCGTCGCGCTGAATACTAACAAAGAATTAAGAAAGATAGGGCCCGACGCCCCCGTTCCCGGGCCGAAGCGTTCTCTTGGTAAACGGCGGTCTGATGGCGGGCGGGGCAAATCAACAGCGCTCGACGGGCAATTAACACGGTAGGGCCGCGGCGAGGGCTTGGCCGGCGGAACTGGGGGTGTCCGAGCTGGTGCCGCGTGGACTCCCTTGCGTGGATTCCTGGCCTAGGGCACTCAAGGACGTGGCGAACAACGCTGATTCCACGCCGATCATGACGCAGCAGCCATCGGCTGAGGACAAGGCCCGCGCGCCGATCGAGCACAGCCGGGCGCAGCGCGGCGGCAGCATCGCGCTGGTGCTGCTCATCGCGATCGTGCTGGTCGCCGCGGCGGGCGCGCTCCTGTTCATGGATCGCGCGAAATCCGAGCCCTACGTCCTGGCGTTGCTCGCCGTGCTGTCCATGGTCGGCGTGTTCCTGTTGCTCGCGCTCGCCGCCGGCATTCTGCGCGCCTCGGGCCGCGAGGGCGCTACCCCGCTGCTCGTGGCGGTGACCGACGGCGCCGACGAGGGCATCCTGGTCACCGATCCGGGCGGGCGCGTCGCCTATGCCAATGCCGGGTATCTGCGGCTCACCGATGCGTCCGGCCCCGACGACGTGCGTCCGATTGAGCGCGTCTTCATCGGCGATCCCGTGGTGTCGGAAGCGGTCTATCGCCTGCTCAAGGCGGCGCGCGAAGGTCGCCGCGGCCAGGAGGAGGTGCGCATCGGCGCGCACAAAGGCGAATCGGCGCGCTGGCTGCGCATCCGCGTGCGCCCGCTCGGCGACGACAAGCGCCACGCGCGCATGACGATGTGGTCGCTCGCCGACGTCACGCGCGACCTCGAGCGCCACGAGAACGTGTTTCAGGAATTGCAGCAGGCGATCGACTACCTCGACCATGCGCCCGCCGGCTTCTTCTCGGCCGAGGCCAACGGCAACGTCGTCTATCTCAATGCCACGCTTGCCAATTGGCTCGACCACGATCTTGGCCAGGTCGGCTCCGGCGGCCTCAAGCTCGACGACATCCTGGCGGGTGAGGGCGCCGCGCTCCTGACCACGCTGGCGGCCGTGCCCGGCGACGTGAAGACCGAGGTTCTCGACATCGACCTCAAGACCCGCGGCGGCCGCACCGTGCCGGCGCGGCTGTTCCACAAGGTCGCCTTCGGCGCCGATGGCGCGCCCGGCGCCTCGCGCACGCTCGTGCTCAATCGTTCCCGCGACGGCGGCATCGACCCGCAGCGCGCCGCCGAGGTACGATTCATGCGTTTCTTCCAGAACACGCCGATGGCGATCGCGACCGTCGACAGGCAGGGCCGGATCGCGGACTCGAACGGCCGGTTTGCCCGGCTGTTCAACCCCGTGTTCAAGGGCGACGCCTCGGGCGAGCGCTCCATCCTCACCGTCGTCGCCGAGCGCGATCGCGCCGCACTCGAAGCCGCCATCCGCCAAGCCGCGGAAGGGCAGGGCGAGATCGCCCCGGTCGACGCCGCGCTCGCCGGTCCGTCCGAGCGCTTCGCGAGCTTCTTCGTCACCGCGGTTGAGGACGAGGAGCAGCGCGAGCGCGAGGCGGCGATCGTCTACACGCTCGAGACCACCCAACAGCGCACGCTCGAGAACCAGGTCAACCAGCAGCAGAAGATGGAGACCATCGGGCGGCTCGCCGGCAATATCGCGCACGACTTCAACAACCTGCTCGGCGCCATCATGATGGCGACCGATTTCCTGCTCAACGCCCACAAGCCGACCGATCCGTCGTTCCAGGACATCATGCAGATCAAGCAGAACGCCAACCGGGCGGCGAGCCTGGTGCGCCAGTTGTTGGCGTTCTCGCGCAAGCAGACCATGCGGCCGGTGGTGCTCGACCTCGGCGAGGCGCTCTCCGACCTGACCGTGCTGCTCAAGCGCCTGATCGGCGAGAACGTCACGCTCAACGTGCCGCAGGTGCGCGATCTCTGGCCGGTTAAGGCCGACGTGCATCAGTTCGAGCAGGTGATCATCAACCTCGCGGTCAATGCGCGCGACGCCATGCCGCTCGGCGGCACGCTCACGCTGCGCACCGGCAATGTCGGCGCCCAGGAGAGCCAACGCCACAAGGGTATGCCGCTCGGCGAATACGTGCTGGTCGAGGTCGAGGACACCGGCAGCGGCATCGCGCCGGAGATCATCGATAAGATCTTCGATCCCTTCTACACCACCAAGGACATCGGCAAGGGCACTGGGCTCGGGCTCTCCACCGTTTACGGCATCGTCAAGCAGACCGGCGGCTTCATCTATGTGGAGTCGGAGCTCGGCAAGGGCACGATCTTCCGCATCTTCCTGCCGCGCTACATTCCGGCGGCCGACGACGTGCAGGTGCCGCAATTGCCGGAAGCGGCGCCGGCGATTGCCGGCGCGATCTCGGCCGCCGACGAGATGCGCGCGGCCGCGACGGATCTCACCGGCCGCGGCACCATCCTGCTGGTCGAGGACGAGGAGGAGCTGCGCGCGCTCAACGCCCGCGGCCTCAAGTCGCGCGGCTATGCGGTGATCGAGGCCGGCAATGGCATCGAGGCGCTGGAGGAGGTGGAGAAACAGGGCGGGCGCATCGACGTGGTGGTGTCCGACGTGGTGATGCCGGAGATGGACGGGCCGACGCTGATGAAGGAGCTCAAGCGGCGCAAGCCCGACATCAAGATCATTTTCGTTTCCGGCTATGCCGAGGACGCCTTCGACAAGAACTTTGCCGACCACAAGGAGTTCAACTTCCTGGCCAAGCCGTTCACCCTCAAGCAGCTGGTCACGGTGGTGAAGGAGACCATGGCAGGGTGAGCACTGCGACAGCACGCGCCAGCACGCTCTACCAAGTCCCGCCCGCGCTGCGGTGAGGTTTGAACCGTTCTAAACGCTAGCACCTGTTTCACGACGCGCGCCGACCCACTACAATCGCGTCATGAGCGAGCCCGAGCAGCGCAGACCCGACGACTACGTGGAGACGCCGCGCGACCGCCGCATCGCCAACGCGCTGCTGCTGTTCTTTCTGATCGTCGTGGTCGGCGGCGGCATCTGGCTCGCCAATGCCATGTTCGACCAGCGTCAGCTCGACAATTGCGTGGCGCAGGGCCGTACCAATTGCGCCCCGCCCGTCGACGCGCCGCCGCGCTAGCTCAGGCTCAGCGGGTTTTCGCCTTGCGCTTGCCGCGCTGCTGCGCAGTGCATTTGGCGCACTTGCAGCCCTTGGGCTCGAGGAAGAGCTCGAAATATTCCTCGCCATAGTCGTAGGTGATCTCGTCGCCCGGCTTGATGTTCTTGATCGCGCGCAAAATCACCTTGCCCTTGACCACGTCGGATTCGGCGTTGGGACGGCAGGAGTGATTGGCGTAGCGCGCGATGTTGCCGCGGCTCGAGCCGTCGATAGTCCAGCGGCCGTTGATCTCGTAGAGGTAGCGCGCCCCGCGCGCCTCGAGCCGCGTCGCCAGCGCGTTGCTGATGCGGCGTCCCTTGTAGGCGATGATGAAGGCGCCGTGCTCGATCGGCGCGGTGGCGAACAGTCCGAGGCCGGTCGCCGCGCGGCCGACGCGGTAGGGCTTGCCCGAGGTCTTACGCACCGCGGCGCGCGCGGTCGGGCGCGAGATCGTGCGTCCCATTGTCGAGCGTCAGGCCGCCTGTTCCGTCGTGCGTGTCACTTCGAGCCGCGTCTCCACCGGCACCGGCTCGCGTAGCGTGCTGATGCCGGGGCAGCCTTCGAACGCGAGACGCTCGACCTCGCGCAGCTTGTCCGCGGGCGCGTCGCTCACGACGCTGATGCGGATCGTCACCTTCCGGAAGGCGGACGTCGGCGCGTCTGCCATCATGTGGCCGCGCACGTCGAAGTCGCTGCGCGCGACCGCCTCGAAGCTGTCGTAGCTCACGCCGAGCTTGGCGGCGTAGAAGGCGAACACCGCGGCGTAGCAGCCGACCGCGCCGGAGAGCAGGAACTCGAGCGGCGTCGGGGCGCAATTCTGCCCGCCCACATGCACCGGCTCGCTGACGATGAATTTGTAGCCGCTCTTCTTGCAGTCGACGAGCTCGTTTAGCGCTCCGATGGAGGTCACCTTGACCTCGACGAAGCTCTGCGGCCCTTCGGGCGCGGCTTTGTCCGGATCAGCGCGGTAGCGGCGCTCGCGCGCCTCGGTGACCGCCTTGAGCTCGGGAAAGCAATCGCAGACCTTGGCCATGCTACTTCACCTCCACTAGCCCGACCTGGTTGGCCAGGCTGTTGGCGGTCACCGGGTTGCCGTCGGGGGTGACATCCATGTTGCGCACGATGTCGCCGCCGCCCGGGATCGCCAAGCTCTGGAACTGCTCCGTCTTTGGATCGAAGCGCACGATGGTGTTGGGCTTGGCGCCGGACTCGTTGTACCAGAGCGCGCCTTTGGTGAAGACGATGCCGTAGGGCTCCGACTTCGGCCCGCTCGGCGACGGCCATTCCTTGTGCGAGCCGGTCGTAAGGTCGAGGCAGCCGAGATAGCCGCGCGGGAAATCCGCGTACCAGACCACGTCGTCGGGGGTGAGTGCGAGCCGGCGCGGGCGCGAGGCCGCATTCGGCAGCGGGTATTCCTTGATCGCCATGGTGTCGGGATCGACAGTGGCGATCTTGTTGCTGCCGAACTCGACGAAGACCGGAACGCCCTTGGAATTGATAACGAGTCCGTAGGGCCGCGAGTTCGGCGTCGGCGAGGTGACGAGCTTGACCTCGCCGGTCTTCGGATCGATGCGCCCGACCATGTTGGCTTGCTGGGCGGTGAACCACACCATCCCGTTCGGAGCGATGGCGATGGTGTGCGGATCCTTGGCCTTGGGATCCGGCATCTTGTACTCGGTGACCGCGCCGGTCTTGGGGTCGAGCTTGCCGACGAGGCTCATGTGGTTGCCGGTGAACCAGATGCTGCCATCCTTGTCCTCGGCCAGGCCGTGCGGACCCGTGTGCGGCGTCTTGAGCGGATATTCCTTGATCTCGCCGGTCCTCGGATCGAGCCGACCGAGCTTTCCGGAGAGCTGCCCGGTGTACCAGATCGAGCCGTCCTTGGCGGCAAGCGGGTCATGCGGGCGCGAGCCCGGCGTCGGCACCGGCCACAGCTTGATATTGGCCTGCACCGGTCCCTCGATGATGACCGCGGCCGGCCGCGATCGCTCGGGAAAATTCTTTGTCAGATAGTCGGTGACCGTACCGACCTGGTCCTCCGGAACTGGGACATCGAAGTTGAGCATCATGCGCATCACCGTGCGCCAGCCCTCCGGCGTGTAGCCCGCGCGCACCCGATTGATGTCGTGGCAGCCGCCGCACACGGCGACGACGGTCGCTTTACCCGCGCCTTCAGGGAAGTCGCTCTGCGGCTGCTGGGCGCGCGCCGGCAGTGCCGAGCATAGGAGGGCGAGTGCAATGAGGGGAAGATACGAATGTTGCGACATGGCGGTCTCCCGGAGATGCGGGCGTTCGTGTCCGCGAGCTTGGCGAGTGACGGCATGCATCGTCAAGAGCAACTCTTTCGTGTCCCGGACGAGCGAGCGCCTCGATTGTGAGTTTGCCAGAGTGGTGCGCGCGAGCGAGATCCGGGACCCAGGAGTTTTACGGCAAGCTGCTTCACATATTGCGCTTCGCGATTCTTGCGCTCGGTCCCGGTTCTCGTTCCGCTAGCGCAAAGGCGCTCGCTGCACTCGCCCGGGACACGAGAGCTCGGCATCCTTACCGCAATTGCTTCGATGCGAGCTGTGCGCCTTCGGCGAGCGACGCGAGCTTCATCCACACGATCTTGGAGTCGACCTGCAGGCGGCCGGCGAAGGTGCCGAAGCCGCAATCGACCCCGGCGATCACGTTCTCGCGCCCGACGACGCTGGCATACTGCACGATGCGATCGGCCACCAGCTCGGGATGCTCGACGAAGTTCGAGGTGGAGTCGATCACTCCCGGAATGATGATCTTGCCTTCGGGTAATTTCACGTCCTTCCAGACCTTCCACTCGTGACCGTGGCGCGGATTGGCGCCGGGAAACGACACCGCCTGCGGCCGGCCCTTGAGCACGATGTCGACGATGTCCTTGAGCGGCACGTCCTTGTGGTGCGGGCCCTGGGTCGAAGCCCAGCAGATATGCATGCGCATGCGCTCGGGCGGAAGGTCGCGCACCGCATGGTTGAGCGCCTCGACGTGGGTGGTGATCACCTTGCGGAACTCGGCGAGGCTGAGATGCGCGAACACCATGTGGCGGCTCAAGGCAAGGTCCGGACAGTCGAGCTGCAGCACGAAGCCCGCCTCGACGATGGCGCGGTACTCGCGCGCCATCACGTCGGCGAGCGCGTAGAGATAGGCCTCGTCGCTGGAGTAGTGCTGGTTCTTGAGGTAGCGCGCGATCTGCCCCGGCGAGGGCGAGGTGATGAACACCTCTTCCGCCTTGACTCCGGTGGTGGCCGCGCGCGCCTGAGCGATGTCGGCCTCGACCGCGGCAAAATCCTTCCAGCCGACCGGGCCCGAGCACGCCGGCCGATGTTGGAACGGCGAGGCGAAGTAGGCGAGCATCGCCGACAGCTCGGGGAAGTCGGGTTCGCCGGTGCCGAGCGGCGGCGAGCTCGGCCCGTCGAAACCGGTGAGGCGATCCTTGACGTGGGTGGTGTAATCGGTGCGGCCTTGCTCCCCGTCGTTGATGATGTCGAGCCCGCAGGCGACCTGCTTCCCCACCACGTCGGCCACCGCCGCGCGCACCGCGACCGCCAGCTCGGCTGTCGTGGCGCCGGGATTCTTTTGCTCGGCGAGCAACAGCTCCACCACCTGGGGCGGCCGCGGCAGGCTGCCGGTATGGGTGGTGAGAATGCGTTGCGTGCTGCGCTTCATGGCTGACTTACCGGCTGAGAGGAGAGGAGACTTGCGAGGCGGGTGTTCGCGTCGAGCCAGAGCATGATCCCGAAAAAGCCTGCCCCGGACTTGATCCGGGGTGGGTACCGGTTTTCGGAAAAGATCATGCTCCAACACTAAGCTAGAGCGGGATGACGATTCGAAGAAAAGTCATCACGCTCTAGGCCGCCTTGGCCTGCGTGCGGCGCTTGAGGAAATCGGCGAACACCGCGGCCATCTCGTGGTCCTTGGCAGTCCAGTCCTCCGCCGGCACCAGATCGATATCGAGGTCGCCAGGGAACAGATCGACGAGCTCGCTGCCCGGGATCATGCGGTGGGCCGCTTCGCCGACGGCGTGGCCGTGGGTCTTGTCGTTGCCGGGAACGATGACGGTCGGGACCTTGATCGAGCCCAGGTCCTTCTCGCTTGCGCCGATCACCGGCAGCTCGGCGCCCTTGCGGAACTGCTTCCGCCAACGCTCCATGGCGGCGATGAAAATCTTGGGGTCCATCGCCATCAGCGTCGCTCGGTTCGACGGCCGCGCCTCGATGCGCTCCTTGAAGTGCTCGAGATCGCAGACCGCGGCCATGCCGCCCTCCTGCGCCGCCTGGATATACTTACTGTAATAGTTCTCAGTCAGGCGCGCGGCCGCGAAGGCGCCGCCGGTGACGCGCCACAGCAGCAGCGCGCGTACGGACTGCGGATATTTGAACGCAAAGGTGAGTGAGAGCCGGCAGCCCGATGAGCTGCCGCCGACGACCGCCGGCAGCGCCTTGAGCTGCGAGGCGAGCTCATAGAGGTCGTCGGCCCAGATCTCGTATTCGGACTGCTCGCCCCCGATCACGATGTCGGAGACGCCGCAATTGCGCCGGTCGTGGATCAGCACGCGGTAGCCTTGCTCGGCCATGCATCGCGCCAGTCCCTTGACATGGTCGAGCGCGCGCCGGCCGCCAGGTGACAGCACGACCCATGGTCCGGTCGTGCCGAGGACCTCGTAATTGAGCTTGGCGCCGCGCACGTTGGCGATGGGCATGGTTTTCCTCCGTCGTTGTCGGCGCAGCAAGTCTACACAGCGATCTGCGCCGCGTCTCGACCTCCCGCGGACGTCGCTGCGTCGGCGCGCAAGGCCCGCTCGCTTGACCGCGGACCGCAATTCGCGCCAACCTCGCGGTCACGGAGGCCGGCGCCCGCCGCTCGTTGCGCCGGCTTTTCAACGACAACGCATCACGGGAGGACACCATGAGCCAAGCTCGACGCCTGTTCGGCCGCTGCAGCTGCTGCTCCTCGCTCGCGACCCTCGGCCGGCGCGAATTCTTGGCCGGCGGCATCGCCGCTCTCTCCGTCGGCGCATTCGCCGCCGCGGGCATCGGCTCCAAGGCTTCGGCGCAGGCCAAGCCGCACCGCATCGACGTGCATCATCACATTTCGCCGCCGAGCTGGCTCGACGCGGTGAAGAAGGCCAAGCTCGACAATCCGCCGTTAGCCAATTGGTCGCCGCAGAAGTCGCTCGATGACATGGACAAGGCCGGCATCGCCACCGCGATCGCCTCGCCGACCACGCCGCAGCTCAACTTCCTCGCCAACGACAAGGAGACCGCCGCCCGCATCGCACGCGAGTCGAACGAATACACCAAGAAGATGATGTCGGATCATCCCGGCCGCTTCGGCCTGTTCGCCATGCTGCCGCTGCCGCACATCGACGAGAGCCTCGCCGAGATCGCCTATTCCTTCGACACGCTCAAGGCCGACGGCATCGGCATGATGACGAGCTACGGCGACAAGTGGCTCGGCTATCCGCAGTTTGCACCGGTCTGGGAGGAGCTCAACCGCCGCAAGGCGACGGTCTACACTCATCCGACCGGCGCCAATTGCTGCGTCAACCTGGTGCAGGGAGTTCCGGAGTCGAGCATCGAGTTCGGGACCGATACTACCCGCACCATCGCCAGTCTGATCTTCAGCGGCACCTCGCAACGCTTCAAGGACATCAACTGGATCTTCTCGCACGGCGGCGGAGCGCTGACCTCGTTCGCCGAGCGCTTCCAGATGCAGATGGTGAGCGTGCCGCCCTACAAGGACAAGTTCACACGTGCGATCGTCGACGGCGAGCTCAACCGCTTCTATTACGACACCGCCC